>NZ_VFTH01000016.1:0-158528 GCF_006439375.1 Mesorhizobium sp. B4-1-1 | reverse complement strand
CTCTCCTTTTGCAACGCCGGCCATTGGCGAAAGCAGACGCGACAGTTCAATCTCCGGCAGGACAGAGGGGGGCGCGAAGGAACGGGACGATCGAGGTTTCTGCCACTCAATCGAACCTTCGATCTTGGCCGACCTCGTCAACAACCCCGCAACCGCCAGCGCGAGCGTGCTCTTGCCCGAGCCGCTTTCGCCGATGATCGCCAGGCGCTTTCCGGCTTCTACGTCCAGATTGATGCCTTTCAACGCCGCTAAACCGTCGCGCCGATACCGTACCTCCAGATCGCGTATCGAAAACAGCGCCGTCACGACAGGCTCCTGCGCACGGCGGTGCTTTCCACCACGCCTTCGCCGGCGAGATAGACGCCGAGCACGGTCAGCACCAGCGCTATACCGGGAACGACCGACAGGAAGGGCGCGGTTCGCAGCACCGTACGTCCCTCGGCGATCATGCCGCCCCAGGTGACGCGGTTGGGGTCGCCGAGGCCGAGGAAGGAGAGCGCTGCCTCGGTGAGGATCGCTGCTGCCACGATCACCGAGGACAGCGCCAGAACCGGCGGCAAGGCATTGGGCAGCACTTCGCGAAACGCGATTTCGAGCGGATGCATGCCGATGACGCGGGCGCCGGCGACATAGTCGCGCTCGCGGATCGACAGGACTTCCGCGCGTGCCACCCGCGCCGGTCCGGTCCAAGCGCCGAGCGAGATCGCCGCGACGACGACGCCGAGCGAGGGCCCGACAATGCTGACGAAGGCGAGCGCCAGCAGGAAGCTCGGAACGGTCTGGAAGGCGTCGGTTATGCGCATCAGCACTTCGTCGACGAGGCCGCCCGCGAAGCCGGCCAGGGTGCCGACCACCGCGCCAATCACGAGCGCTGCCGCTGCTGCAGCCAATCCCACCGCCAGCGAGGTGCGGGCGCCATGGAACAGCTCGGCCAGCACGTCGCGGCCGAGGCGGTCGGTGCCGAGCGGCAGCGACCAGTCCTGGAACGGCGGCAGCAGCGCCGGCCCGGCGATCGCCTGCGGGTCGCCGGGAAAGAGCAGCGGCGCCGCGAGCGCCATCGCGAGCAGCGCGACAAGGATGATGGCGCCGGCAACCGCTTCCGGCGTGCAGAAAAAGCGGCGCAGCGAATTCATGCGCCGGCCTCGCTGGCACCGACGCGCGGGTCGAGGAAGGCGTATGCGAGGTCGACCAGGAGATTGATGACGATGACGAGGACGGCGCTGACCAGGATGATACCGAGAAGCAGCGGCGTGTCGCGCCCGGCGACGGCTTCCTGCGCCAGGCGGCCGAGGCCGGGCACGGCAAAGACGCTTTCGATGACGACGCTGCCGCCGAGCATTTGCGCCGATTGCAGGCCGAGCATGGTGATCAAAGGCAACAGCGCATTGCGGGCGACATGAGCAAGCACGATGCGGCGGCGCGACAAGCCCCTAGCGCGGGCGGCAAGGATAAAATCCTGCCGCCAGGCCTCGGCCATGCCGGCGCGCATCATGCGCAGATAGAGCGCGAGGTAGATGAAGCCGAGCGCCGAGACCGGCAGCACGAGATGGGTGGCGATGTCGGCGGCGCGCGCCAGTCCGGTCTTGCCGGAAGCGATGGTCTCGATGCCGCCGATCGGCAGCCAGCGCAGGTCGACGGCGAAGACGACGATGAGCACAAGGCCGAGCCAGAAGCCGGGCACGGCATAGAGCGCCAACGAACCGATCGACAGGAAGCGGTCGCGAAAGCTGCCGGGCCGGGCACCGGCATAGATGCCGAGCGCCGAGCCGAGGCCGAAGGAAAGCGCGGTGGCGCTGCCCATCAGGATCAGCGTCGTCGGCAGGCGCTCGAAAACGATTTCGCGGATCGGCCGCGAGAAGGTGACCGACTGGCCGAGATCGAAATGCAGCAGCGCCCAGAGGTAATTGGCGAGCCGGGTCAGTTCCGACTGGTCGAGCCCCCAGCGATGGCGCAGCAGTTCGATCATGCCGGCATCGCCGCCGGTCGAGACGATATAGGCATCGACGGCGTCGCCGGGGGCGGCTTCGAGCAGGAGGAAGCTGCCGATGACGACGATGAGGAGCACGAAGACGCTGCCGACGAGACGGCGGCGCAGGAGCGTGAGGGCGCGGGTCATGGCGATGCCTGATTGAGGCTAAGCCGAGGGCGTCGCGCTCTGCGCGAAGGAACTCTCATTCTTAAAAGCTGAGCACCCCAACAGCCGATCCGCAAGGAAATCAGCCGGCCAAATAGGTGTCCGCCCAGTTAGACACCGCCCAGCGCGGGTTGTTGGCGATGTTGCCGACCTTGTCGCTCGCCACGCTGATGAAGCTCCATTCGGCGACGTTGATCAGTGGCAAATCGGCCGCCACCTTCTTCTGGAACTCCCTGTAGAGTTCGGTGCGGGCTGACGTATCGAGCGTCTCCGATGCCTTGGCGATCAGTGCGTCGAGGTCGGCGTTCTTGTAGCCGCCCTGGTTGGAGAAGGGCACGCCGTCGGGGATGCCGCTCTGCACCAGGATGGTGGTGGAAATCGCCGGATCGCCGCGGAACACCGGCGGGCCGACGGCGAGATCGAAGGCGTGGTCGGTGTAGACAGCCTTCATATGCGCTGCGGAATCATTGTTGACGATCTCGGCGTCGATGCCGATGGCGGCCAGCGCCTGGCGCAGGTAATCGCCGAACTGCTTCGTCTCGTTGAAATAGGGCGCCGGCAGCAGCTTCAAGGCAAAGCGCTTGCCGTCGTCGGCGCGCTTGTAGCCGGCTTCGTCCAGTAGCGCATTGGCCTTGGCGACGTCGAAGGGGTAGGTCGGGACGTCGGCGGTGTAGAATTGCGGATCATTCTTCGGCACCGGGCCGGTCGCGGTCGCGGCGTAGCCGAGGAAGATCGTCTTGACGACGAAATCCTTGTCGATGGCATGCGCGATCGCCTGCCGCACTTTCAGATCTGCCAGCTCCTTGCGGCGGTGGTTGATCTCGACGACGAGCTGGTAAGTCAGCCCCTCATAGCCCTTGGTGATGACCTTGAGACCCGGCACCTTGGAAATGCGGTCGAGATCGGCGAGCGGCACGGCGGAGAAGGCGGCCAGCTGGATTTCTTCCGCCTCGAGCGCAGCGGCGGCCGAAGTGCGATCGGGGAGCACCTGGTAGACGATCTCGTCGAGATAGGGTTCGTCCTTGCCCCAATAGGCGTCGTTCCTGGCCAGACGGTAATATTGCCCGGCCTTGTATTCGGCGAACTTGAACGGGCCGGTGCCGATCGGCGCATTGTTGGCCGGGTTGTCCTCGATCTTGCCCACCTCATAAAGGTGCTTCGGCACGACGCTCGACAGCGCCGGCAGCGCGTTGCGAATCAGCTGGAACGGCGTCGGCTTGGCGAATTTGAAGATCGCGGTGAGATCGTCCGGCGTGTCGACCGCCTCCAGGTCCTTGAACACCGTGCGGCCGAGATTCTGCAGCGGCTTCCAGATCTGCAGCGCCGAGAAGGCGACGTCGGCGGAGGTGAACGGCTTGCCGTCATGCCATTTGACGCCGTCGCGCAATTTGAAGGTCACCGACAGGCCGTCGGCCGCGCCTTCCCAGGAAAGCGCCAGGCGCGGTTCGAGCCCATCCTTCCCGTCGAAGGAGGCTTCGGCCAGCGTCTCGACGATCTTGCTCGAGATGAAGAAGACACCGTTGGAGGCGACGATCGCCGGGTTGAGGTTGCGCGGCTCGGAATCGGCGGCGAGGATCAGCCGGCCGCCCTTCTTTGGCGTCTGCGCGAAGCCGATGGTCGGCAATGCGGTCGAGGCCAGAAGCAGCGCCGAGCCGGCCAGCAGGCCGCGGCGTGAAATCGTCAATTCGGACATCGCTCAAACTCCCCTCTTCGCGCCGTGGCAGGCGCGGCAATCCGGTGATTATGGCCCTTGGCAAAGGTTTCGCCAGAGACGGATTTGGCGCATCATGGCTTGGCTTTGAAATTTCCGTCCGCTGGACCAGCCGGCCGAAAGAGGCCCTCATGCCCATATCTGGTAGGACCAGATTAGGGAGAAGAAGGATCAGGATTCGGGAAGAAACCGCCTTTAGCGCGAAAGTGATCAATTCTGGCTGGACCAGAGTGGTCAAAATGATGCAGATTTGGCCGACAGCCATAAACCATGACGTTCGGCGCTCCTGCGGCCGATGAAAATCAAGGAGAGGCAGATGAACATCGCTCCGGGCAAAACCGAGGTCAGCAGCGTTCCGTTCGACCAGGCGCGGGTGGACCGGCTGATGGACGAGGCCGGCATCGACGTGCTCTTCGCCACCTCTAAGCACAACACCCAATATCTGCTCGGCGGCTACAAGTTCATCTTCTTCGCGGCGATGGATGCGATCGGCCACAGCCGCTATTTGCCGATCGTCCTTTACGAGAAGGGCGGGCCGGAACATGCCGCCTATATCGGCAACAAGATGGAGGGCGGCGAGCACCAGAACCATCCGTTTTGGACGCCGACCTTGCACGCGGCCTGCTGGGGCACGCTCGATGCCGCCAATCTGGCGGTGGAGCATCTGCGCCACATCGGCAAGTCGACGGCCCGCATCGGCATCGAACCGGGTTTCCTGCCCTCCGACGCCTATATGCTGATCCGCAAGGCGTTGCCGGATGCCAAGCTGGTCGATGCGACCGACATGCTGGAACGCATGCGCGCCATCAAGACCGAGGCGGAGCTGGAGCAACTGCGCATCGCCTCCGAGCTGATCACCGATTCCATGCTGGCGACGATTGGCTGGGCGCGGGAAGGCACGAGCAAAACCGACATCATCGAGCAGCTCAGGCGCGAGGAGACCAATCGCGGCGCGCATTTCGAATATTGCCTGCTGACGCTGGGCTCCAGCCACAACCGCGCCGCGTCCAGCCAGGCGTGGAAGAAGGGTGAGGTGATGTCGATCGATTCCGGCGGCAACTATCACGGCTATATCGGCGACCTCTGCCGCATGGGCGTGCTCGGCGAGCCGGATGCCGAGCTGGAGGATCTTCTGGCCGAAGTCGAAGCGGTGCAGCAGGCGGCCTTTTCCAAAGTCAAGGCGGGTATACTGGGCGGCGACATGATCGCGCATGCCGAGAGCGTGCTGAAGGCCTCCAAGGTCGCGGCCTACACGGATTTCTTCGCCCACGGCATGGGGCTGATCACGCATGAGGCGCCGTTCCTGATGACCAACCATCCGGTCGCTTATGAAGGCACCTATGCGGCCAAGCCGCTGGAAAGGAACATGGTGCTTTCGGTCGAGACGACCATGCTCCATCCGACGCGCGGCTTCATCAAGCTGGAGGATACGGTGGCCGTCACCGACGCCGGCTATGTGATGTTCGGCGATCGCGGGCGTGGGTGGAACCGGGGTGGGATTTCATAGAACCGAAGGTCGACGCTGCCCCTCATCCGTCTGCCGGTACCTTCTCCCCGGAGAACGGGGAGAAGGAAAGTTCATCACTGCCCCACCGGCAGCAGCTTGAAGTCCGGCAGGTCGCGTAGCGCGAGCTCCGGTCCGGCTGGGGAATAGACGACGAAAAGCTGCATCGGCCGGTCGCCGGTGTTGAGCGTCGAGTGGAAGCGGCTTTCCGGCACGTAGATGGTGCAGCCGGGACCGACCTTGGCCACCACCGGATTGCCGTTGTCGTCCTCGACCATCTGCTCGCCATTGCCGGAGATGACGAAGATGATCTCTTCGGCGCCCGGATGGTTGTGGCGCGTGTGGCCCTTGCCCGACGGCAGGTCGACGACGCCGCCGGAGAAGCGCGTGGCGCCATTCACTTCCGGCGCGACGGTCAGCGACAGCTTGCCCCAGTCGAAGCCGAAGGCGCTGACATCCTTCGGATAGACGAATACCTTGCTCTTGTCGGCCATTGCCTCATCCCTTCCTTTTCGCGATCTTGACAGATTTGAAATCGGCGGTCTGCCTGGCGATCGCCGCTTCGGCCGGCAGCCGCTCCATCGAGCTCGCGCCATAGAAGCCGTGCAGCCCCCCGCAGCGCTCGAGGATGTAGCGCGCATCGCCGGGCATCGAGATCGGCCCGCCATGGCAAAGCAGGATGACGTCCTTGCGCACCGAGCGCGCGGCGTCGGCGATGGCGTCGATCTCGTTCACGCAGGCGTCGAGCGTTTTCGCCGAGGTGGCGCCGATCGAGCCGCCGGTCGTGACGCCCATATGGGCGACGACGATGTCGGCGCCGGCCCGCGTCATGGCGCGCGCTTCGTCCGGATTGAAAACGTAGGGCGTGGTCAGGAGATCGAGCTTGTGCGCCTCGGCGATCATGTCGACCTCGAGGCCGAAGCTCATGCCGGTCTCCTCGAAGCTCTGGCGCATGGTGCCGTCGAACAGGCCTACGGTCGGAAAATTCTGCACGCCGGAAAAACCCATCGTCTTCAGTTCGGCCAAAAGCAGCGGCATGATGACGAAGGGGTCGGTGCCGTTGACCCCGGCCAGCACCGGCGTCTTCTTCACCACCGGCAGCACTTCATAGGCCATCTCCTTGACGATCTCGTTGGCGTTGCCATAGGCGAGCAGGCCGGCGGCCGAGCCGCGCCCGGCCATGCGGTAGCGACCGGAATTGTAGATGATGATAAGGTCGATGCCGCCGGCTTCCTCGGCCTTGGCCGACAGGCCGGTGCCGGCGCCGCCGCCGACGATCGGCACGCCGTCGGCGATCATGTTGCGGAATTTTTCCAGGATCGTTTTGCGGGGAATGGCGGCCATGCTTGTCGTCTCTCAGTTTTGGGCGATGTCGAGGAACGCCTCGGCGGCGGCCTTGGCGAATGCGGGGTCGTTGATGTGCAGCGGCAGGCGCGTCACGGTGCGGTCCGTGGTCGGCCGGATCGTATGCTCGATTGCGTCGAACAGTGCCGCGTCGGCGTCCGGATCGAAGAAGGCGCCGCCTTCTATATCCAGCGCCGACACGCCCTTTTCCGGGATCAGGAAACGAACCGGGCCGTCGCAGCGGGCCAGGCGGCCGCCGATCCATTCGCCGATCTTGCGGCATTCCTCGGCCGTGGTGCGCATCAGGGTGACGTTGGGGTTGTGCTCGTAGAACAAGCGTCCGCGATAACGATCGGGGATCGTGGCGGGCGCCCAGAAATTCACCATGTCGAGGGCGCCGACCGAGCCGACATAGGGCAGCTTCGCGCGGGCAATCGCGCCGAAGCGATCCTCGGTCGCGGGCAGCACGCCGCCGAACAGGAAGTCGCAGACTTCGGTCGTGGTGATGTCGAGGACGCCGGCCAGCAGACCGCTGTCAGCGAGCTTCTCCATCGAGCGGCCGCCGGTGCCAGTGGCGTGGAAGACCATGCAGTCATAGCCGGCGCGCAATCGGTCGACGATCGCGGTCACGCAGGGCGTGGTGACGCCGAACATGGTGAGCCCCAGGGCCGGCTTGCCGGCGGCGGCCGGGGCGGGCTTCGCGGCCATTCCGGCGATAGCCTGGGCGGCATTGTGCAGCACGACGCTCGACAGCCGGTTGAGCCCGGCCATGTCGGTCACCGACGGCATCATGACGATGTCGGAGACGTCGACGTAAGGCGCGGTATCGCCGGAGGCCAGCGTCGAAACCATGAGCTTCGGCAGGCCGAGCGGCAGCGCGCGCATGCCGGCGGTGACGATCGACGTGCCGCCGCCACCGCCGATGCCGATGACGCCGGCAATGTCGTTGCGCGACCGGATGAAATTGACGAAGGCGGCGCCCATGCCGGCGACGGCGGCGCCGCGGTCATCGATGCCGAGAACCGCGCCGGCTCCCTTGGCATGATGCGCGGCGACCTCGCTTGCTGGAATGTCGACCGGAACCGTCGCGCCGCGCGTGCCGATATCGACACGTATGACCGCGCCACCGGCCTTGGCGATGGCATCGGCCAGGAAGGCGAGTTCCTCACCCTTGGTGTCGGCGGTGCCGACCACATAGATGCGCCCCATCGGTGGTTTCCCGTCCTCCGGCATGTCCGGCATCGCCGTCCGCCTCTTTTGCCCCACCCTCAAGCTCCTCGGCAAAAGCCTCGTCGCTGGTGGGGACCCCATCATTGCCTGGCGTTGCGCCGTTGTTGCCTGGCGTTGCGCGTTGCAAATTTTTGAGACACGCGTATCGTATTGATATGGATGTCTCACGTCAACAAGCCGCCTCCAACGATGGTGCCGCCCAGGCGCCGCCCGTCGAGAAGGGGCCGCGCGCCCGCACAAGGCGACTGATGCTGGAGACGGCGACAAGGCTGATGCAGTCCGGCATGACCCCTTCGGTCAGCGAGGTCGCGGAGGCGGCGGAGGTGTCGCGCGCGACCGCCTACCGCTATTTCCCAAGCCAGGCGGCGCTGGTGCAGGCCGTGGTCGACGAAGGGCTCGGCCCGATCCTGACCTGGAAGTCGGCATCCGACGATGCCGAGCGGCGCGTGGCGGATCTCTTCGCCACCGCGATGCCGCGCATCGAAGCCTTCGAGGCGACCTTCAAGGCGGCGCTGAAACTGTCCCTCGATCAATGGGCGCGGCGCGAGGCGGGCACGCTCGGATCGGAGCCGGCCTTCAAGCGCGGCCATCGCGTCGACTTGCTGAAGGATGCGATCGCGCCGCTCAAGGGGCGCTTGAAGCCGCGCCAGTTCAAGCGCCTTGCCCAGGCGCTGTCGCTGGTGTTCGGCGTCGAGGTGGTCACGGTGTTGAAGGATATATGGGGACTGGACAGCGCCGAGATGATGTCGGTCGCGCAATGGGCGGCGGGCGCGTTGGTGCGTGCCGCGATGGCGGAATCGGAGGCGAAATCGGCGACGCCCAAGGCAACAACGGCCTAAATCTGGTTCGACCAGATTAAGGAGACAGCTTGGAATGCTAGTTGTGATGGGGAGCCTGTGGCAAGGGCGCTGCATATCAAGGGGTAGGAAAAGCAAGGTAAAACAGGTAGATATCATAATGTTTGGCTTTTTCGGCCGCTGCTGGTCGCTCAAGAAAGCGCTTGACGCCAAGCCGGAATTGGTAATACCAGATCAGGACCGATAAAGCGGATCAAAAGTGAAGGCTGCGATCCATTTCCGGCAGGGCGAGGAGGCCTGGAACCGGAGAGGCGCCATCACAGGAGGAACTACCAGGGCCGGCTTTCGCTGCCAGCCCGCATGAGACGGTAGAATGCGCACAAGGGAGGAAAACTATGCGCAAGTTAGTGACCAGCGTGCTTGCTGGTGTCGGCCTGGCGCTTGCCTGCGGGACATCCGTGCACGCGCAGGAAAAGTCGCTCACCATCTTCTGGGCGGAATGGGATCCGGCCAACTACCTGCAGGAACTCGGCAACGAGTATGAGAAGGAAACCGGCGTCAAGATCACGGTTGAAACCACGCCGTGGTCCGACTTCCAGACCAAGGCATTCACCGAGTTCAACGCCCATGGCGACGCCTATGACCTCGTGGTGGGCGACTCGCAGTGGCTCGGCGCGGGCTCGACCGGCGGCCACTATGTCGACCTGACCGACTTCTTCAACAAGTACAACCTCAAGGAAGTCATGGCGCCGGCGACGGTCAAATACTACGCTGAATATCCCGGCAACAGCGGCAAGTACTGGGCAATCCCGCTCGAGGGCGACGCCGTCGGCTGGTCCTACCGCAAGGACTGGTTCGAGGACCCGAAGGAAAAGGAAGCCTTTAAGGCCAAGTATGGCTACGACCTCGACGTGCCGAAGGATTTCAAGGCGCTGCGCGACATCGCTGAATTCTTCTACCGGCCGGACCAGAAGAAATACGGCATCGCCATCTACACCGACAATTCCTATGACGCGATGGCGATGGGCTTCGAGAACGCCCTGTTCTCCTACGGCGGCGAACTCGGCGACTACTCCACGTACAAGGTCGACGGTATCGTCAACTCCGACAAGGCCGTCGCGGCACTGGATGCCTACAAGGAACTCTACAAGTTCACGCCTCCGGGCTGGGCCAAGTCGTTCTTCGTCGAGGACAACCAGGCGATCACCGAGAACCTCGCGGCGATGAGCATGAACTACTTCGCCTTCTTCCCCTCGCTGATCAACGAGTCGTCAAATCCGAACGCCAAGAACACCGGTTTCTTCGCCAATCCTCCGGGACCGAATGGCGACCAGTTCGCGGCTCTCGGCGGCCAGGGCATCTCCATCGTCTCCTATTCGCAGAAGCAGGACGAGGCGATGAAGTTCCTGGAATGGTTCATCAAGGACGACACCCAGAAGAAATGGGCGGCTCTCGGCGGCTATACCTGCAGCGCCGCGGTGCTGAAATCGCCGGAATTCCAGAGTGCAACACCGTACAACAAGGCCTTCTACGAGACCATGTTCAAGGTGAAGGACTTCTGGGCTGTGCCGGAATATGCCGAACTGCTGCAGCAGCTCAACCAGCGCGTCTATCCCTACATGATCGGCGGCTCGGGCACCGCCAAGGAAACGCTGGACGCGCTTGCCGCCGACTGGAACGCGACCTTCAAGAAATACGGCCGCGTGAAGTAACCGACATGCCTCACGGAGGAGGCTTCCCATGCCTCCTCCGTTTGCTTTTTCGAGAATCCGGAGCAGGGTTTTGGCGAGCACGATGATCACTACGCTGGACAGGTCCTCGCGGGCCGCAGCGCGCGGCCTCAGCGACATTTCGATCCGCAATCTCTTCATCATCCCGACGATCCTGTTCCTGATCGTCTTCAACATCTTTCCGTTGATCTATTCGCTCGGCTATTCCTTCACCGATTTCCGCGCGTCGACCAACGCGCCGGCTAATTTCGTCGGGCTGCAGAACTATCGCGATCTGCTCAACGACCCCTATGTCTGGTCGAACTTCGCCATCACCGCGAAATACGTGATTGTCTCGGTCGTCGGACAACTGCTTGTCGGCTTTGGCGTGGCGATGCTGCTCAACCGGGATATTCCGCTCAAGGGCCTTATCACTACGCTGCTGTTGCTGCCGATGATGCTGTCGATGGCCGTCGTCGGCCTGTTCTGGAAACTGCTTTATGACCCTTCATGGGGCGTCATCAACTATGCGCTCGGGCTCGGCAATTTCGAATGGCTGGCAGACCCGAAAATGGCGCTTTATGCAGTCGCCTTGACCGATATCTGGATGTGGTCGCCCTTCGTCATGCTGCTGTCGCTGGCCGGCCTCTCGGCGGTGCCCAAACATCTCTACGAGGCCGCGGCGATCGACCGCGCCGGCCCGTTCTACACCTTCTTCCGCATCACCCTGCCGCTGGTCGCGCCGATCCTGATGATCGCGGTCATTTTCCGCACCATGGAAGCGTTCAAGACCTTCGATCTCGCCTACATCCTGACCAGCCAACCGACGGCCGAACTTATCTCGATCCGGCTCTACAAGATGGCTTTCCAGGAATGGCAGACCGGGCGCTCCTGCGCCATGGCCTACATCGTGCTGATCATGGTGCTGGCGATCACCAACATCTACGTCAAATACCTCAACAAAGTGAAGGAGCGCTGACAGATGGCTGCCGTCCGCACTTCTTCAGAAATCACCTTCAACCGCATCGCCATCGTCATCGTTCTGCTGGTGACGATCATTTTCCTGGCGCCAATCTACTGGATCGCCTCGACGGCATTCAAGCCGCGCGCCCTCGCCACCACCATCCCGCCGACGGTCATCTTCCAGCCGGAGATATCGCCCTTCGTGAAGCTGTTCACCAAGCGGTCCCAGATGCGCAATCCGCCGACGCCGGAAGAATATGCGGCCGCCCCGTGGTGGGAGCGCGTCGTCTTCGATGGCGGCGAAAAGATCGTGCGCGACGGCAAGGGTGAGGTGCAATGGTCGGGCTATCCGAGCCGCTTCCTGAATTCGCTGATCGTGGCGATCACCTCGACCGTGCTCGCAGTCGGGATGGGCACGTTCACCGCCTACGGCTTCTCGCGCTTCAAGGTGAAGGGAGAGGCTGACCTGCTCTTCTTCATCTTGTCGACGCGCATGCTGCCGCCGGTGGTGGTCGCGATCCCGATGTTCCTGATGTACCGGGCCGTGGGGCTGAACGATTCCCATCTCGGGCTGATCATCCTCTACACCGCCTTCAACCTGTCCTTCTCGGTCTGGCTGATGAAAGGCTTCATCGACGAAATTCCGAAGGAATATGAGGAGGCGGCACTCGTCGACGGCTACACGCGCATGGAAGCCTTTTTCAAGATCGTGCTGCCCGAAGCCGCGACCGGCATCGCCGCAACCGCCGTGTTCTGCTTCATCACGGCGTGGAACGAATATGCCTTCGCGCTGATCATGACCAACCGCCGCGCGCAGACCGCGCCGCCCTTCATCCCGAGCCAGGTCGGCTCCGGCCTGCCCGACTGGACGGTGATCGCCGCTGGAACGTTCCTGTTCCTGCTGCCGGTCGCGATCTTCACCTTCCTGCTCCGCAACCATCTGTTGCGTGGCATGTCCTTCGGAGCGATCCGCAAATGAGCTTTCGCGCGATCAACGAGAAATATCTGGAGCCTGGATCGCAGATCCTGATGGTGCTTGGCATCGTCGCGCTCTGCCAGCCATGGAACATGCCGCTCCACACTTACGGTGTGACGATCATCCTGATCGGCCTGATCGGCTTCAACGTCACCTCCAAGATCCCACGCGAGGAGCAGGCCGGCACCGGACACGGAGCCGACCAGCAGGCGCACAACGCGGGGGCCCAGCATTGACCCAGATCGAGCTTCGCGGCGTCCAGAAATTCTTCGGCGCCGTCCAGGTCATCAAGGACCTGAACCTCAAGATCGACGACAACGAGTTCATCGTGCTGCTCGGACAGTCGGGCTGCGGCAAGACGACGACGCTGCGCGCCATCGCCGGGCTGGAGACCATCGACCAGGGCGACATATTGATCGACGGCAAGCCGGTGCAGCACCTCAAGGCTGCCGACCGTGACATCGCCATGGTGTTCCAGTCCTTCTCGCTCTATCCGCATATGAACGTCTACGAGAACATCGCCTTTCCGCTGCGCGCGACGCGCAAGAGCAGGAGCGAGATCGACACCGAGGTGCGCTCGGTGGCCAAGACGCTGCAGATCGCCGATCTCCTCAACAAGAAGCCTTCGGCGCTGTCTGGCGGCGACATGCAGCGCGTGGCCATCGGCCGGGCGCTGGTGCGGCGCCCGAAGGCGATGCTGATGGACGAGCCGATCGGCGCGCTCGATGCCAAGCTGCGCGAGGAAATGCGCGCCGAGATCAAGCGGCTGCATATCAAGCAAGGCTCGACCAGCATCTATGTCACGCACGACCAGATCGAGGCGATGAGCCTCGCCGACCGCATCGTCATCATGCATGAGGGCGTGCTGCAGCAGGTCGGCACGCCGGACGAGGTCTATTCGCATCCGGCCAATCTGTTCGTCGCGCAGTTCGTCGGCAGCCCGGTGATGAACGTGGCTGAGGCGACGGTCGCCGAGAATGCGTCGGCAGCTTCCGTCTCCGTCGGCGGCGCGGCCACCGGCTTCGAGTTTCCGCGCGCGCTGCTTTCCAAGCTCAACGGCCATGCCGGCGGCCAGCTGACGCTCGGCATCCGGCCGGAAGGCGTGCTGGTGCGCCGCGAGGCGACGGACGGCTTCCTGCCGGTCGAAACGCAGATCGTCGAGCCGCTGGGATCCTTCGACATCGTCGACCTCAAGGTCGGCTCCAAGATGCTGCGCGCCCGCACCAAGAGCGGCTTCATCGGCGGTGCGGGCGAAAAGGTCTATGCGCGGATCGATCCTTCGCAGGCGCATTTCTTCGACGCCGCGAGCGGCAAGTCGCTCGGAGTGAGATTGTAATGGCCCATATCCAGTTGAAGAACATCTCCAAGACGTTCGGCAACCACACGGCTCTGTCCAATCTCGATCTCGACATCGCCGACGGCGAATTCTTCGTGCTGCTCGGCGAGACGGGCGCCGGCAAGACGACGACGCTGAGGATGGTCGCGGGCCTTGAGAAGCCGACCGAGGGCCAGGTCTTCATCGACGGCGTCGACGTCGCCGACTGGGGCGCGGCCGAACGCGACGTGGCGCTGGTGCTGCAGCAATATTCGCTCTATCCGCGCTACACGGTGCGGCAGAACCTCGAATTTCCGCTAAAGCCCAAGATCCGCCGGCTGCCGGATGCCGAGATCAAGGACCGCGTGGCGCGCGCGGCCCGCACGCTCAGGATCGAGCACCTTCTCGACCGCAAGACGGACCGGCTTTCCGGCGGCGAGATGCAGCGCGTCTCGATCGGTCGCGCGATCGTGCGCAAGCCGCGCGTGTTCCTGATGGACGAGCCGCTGTCGGCGCTCGACGCCAAGCTGCGCGAGGCGCTGCGCACGGAATTGAAGAACCTGCAAATGCAGCTTGGCGCCACATTCCTGTTCGTCACGCATGACCAGATCGAGGCCATGTCGATGGGCGACAAGGTCGGCGTGCTCAACCACGGCCGCATCGTCCAGACCGGCACGCCGCATGAGATCTACAACAATCCGCGCGACACCTATGTAGCGAGCTTCGTCGGTTCGCCGCCAATGAACCTCATCGACGGCAGGCTGGTCAACGACCGGGCCGTGATGGCGCCGATGAATTTCGAGCTGCCGCTGACGATTGGGGCCAAGACTTTTGGCGGGGGCAGGACGAGTGGCGCGACCGACGGTCGGCCACTCGTCTTCGGCATCCGTCCGGAGGACGTCTACCTGGAGACCGGCGCGCCGGTCGAGGCACGCGTCCACGACGTCGAGAATCATGGGGTGGAGAAGATCCTGACGCTCAGGGTGGGCGAAACGATGCTGCGGGCAACCGTGCCGGCCAGGACCGATGTCGCGATCGAGCAGCCGGTGCGCTTTGCCTGGAACCCCGACAAGGTGGTGCTGTTCGACAAGGGCAGCGGCGTCAGCCTGCGGCACGCCGGATAGCGGTCTCCTTGGCCTGCTGCCCGGCGCTTTGGCTGCTTGTGATCAGGATTGTTCGTCGGCGCCGGCGTGACGGAAATGGCTCGGCGCAACGCCCATCACCCGCTTGAAGGCGCGGCTGAAGGAGGCTTCCGAATCGTAGCCCAGCCTCGACGCCGCCACCGAAACCCGCATGCCGTCGCGGGTGAGCCATTGCCGCGCCTGGTGTATGCGCACGCGCAGCACATATTTGGCCGGCGTCTCGCCGACCACGATGGCGAAGCGCTGCGCAAAGGCGGAGCGTGAGGCGCCCATCATCCTGGCCAGCGTCTCGACCGTCCAGTCGCGCTCCGGCTGCAGGTGGATAGCGGCAAGCACCTTGCCGACATCCGGGTTGCGCACGGCGGCGATCCATCCGGTGGCGTCGCCGCAGCCATTCTCCACCCAGGAGCGGATGATGGTGGCTGCGAGCACGTCGGCCAGGCGGGCGAGGATGCCGCCGGAGCCGACGCGGTCCATCGTCACCTCGCCGGCCATCGCGTCGAGCAGATGCTGGATGCCGGGCGCGTTGGCCATCAGCTTATGCGCCTGCATCAGGTCGGGCATCATCTCCAGCAGCGGATGCGAGCCGTCGAGGTTGAAATGCATGCTGCCGCAAAACAGCAAGGTCTTGCAGCCATCGCAGCCGTTCGAGACGTCGTAGATGTTCTCGCATACGGGCTCGATCGTATAGCGGCCGATCGGCACCGGCGGCACGCCGGGCGCGCTCGCCAGCACATGCTCATCGCCGCGCGGGATCAGCAGCGCGTCGCCCACCGAGAGTTCTATCCATTCCTTGGCCGGCGAGAACAGCCAGCAGCCTTGCTGTCCGATGAAATGGAAGCGCGCCGCCTTCTGCGCGGGGAAGGAAACGGCCCAGGGTTCGCCAAGCACGCAGCGGCCGTAATCGACGCCGTCAAGGCGCAGGCCGCGCAACATGTCGGTCAGCGGGTCGCCGGAAGCCTGCAGAATGGTTTTGGACGAATTGTAATTCATTTCGGCGTTTCTAGCATGGAAACTCCACAGTGTCACGCCCATGTTGCAGCGCAATGTGATGTTGCGCTGCAACCTGCCGGAGATTTGCCATGACCGAACCTGCCACGGGCGTCATCGACGACGCTGTTCTGGATGGAGCCGATTCCGAGGAACGAGCCGAGCCCGCCTGGGGTGCTGTGGTCTCGCTGGCGCTCGGCGTTTTTGGCCTGGTGACCGCCGAATTCCTGCCCGCCAGCCTGCTGACGCGGCTGGCGCAGGACCTCGGCGTCAGCGAAGGCGCCGCCGGCCAGGCGGTGACGGCGACAGCCGTCGTCGGCGCGATCGCGGCGCCGACCATGGCGATCGTCACCAAGCGGCTCGACCGCCGGCTGGTCATGTGGATCCTCTCCGTCCTTTTGATCGTCTCCAACCTCGTCGCCGCCTTCGCGTCCTCGCTCACCATGCTGCTTCTTGCCCGCGTCGTGCTGGGCGTTGCGCTTGGCGGTTTCTGGTCGATGTCGGCGGCCATGGCGCTGCGGCTGGTGCCGATGCGGCTGATGCCGCGCGCCATGTCGATCATCCTCACCGGCGTCTCCGTCGCCACGGTCACGGCGGCCCCTGTCGGCGCCTATGTCGGCGATACCTGGGGCTGGCGCACCGCCTTCATGATCGCGGCGGTCGTCGGCGGGCTGGCGCTGCTGGTGCAGCTCGCCACCCTGCCAAGCCTGCCGCCGACCGCGGTCGCGAGCTTCCGCACGCTGGCCGAGGTGCTGAAGCGGCCGATGATCCGCATCGCGCTGCTGGTCGTTCTGCTGGTTGCCTCCGGTCAGTTTGCCGGCTTCACCTATGTGCGGCCGTTCCTGGAGACGGTGCCGGCGATGCCGATCGAAACCATCTCGCTGGTGCTGCTCGCCTATGGCATCGGCGGCTTCTTCGGCAATTTCGCCGGCGCCTTCCTGGCCGAGCGCAACCTGAAGATGGCGGTCGGCCTGGCGCCACTGCTGATCGCCTTGTCGGCGGCGGCGCTGCTCGTGCTCGGCGCCTCGCCGATAATGGCGGCTGTCGCGGTCACCGCCTGGGGCTTTGCCTTCGGCGCCGTGCCGGTCGGCCTGCAGACCTGGCTGGTGCGCGCCGCGCCTGACCAGGCCGAGAGCGCCGGCGGTCTGATGGTCGCGACCTTCCAGGTGGCGATCGCGCTTGGCGCCGTCGTCGGCGGCCTTCTGGTCGATCACGCCGGTGTCGCCACCGCCTTCGCCTATAGCGGCGTGGCGACCTTGCTCGCGGCGCTGGTAGCCTTCCTGATGGGACCGAAGCAGGCTCCGAGTAGCTAAGACTGCTTGCCTTCTCAGACATCGGCCCGGCGGCTCTCACGAGCGCCGGGCCGATAATTTTTAGCTTCAGGCCGAGCAGCCGTCGAACTCGAAGACTTCGATGGTCGCCAGATCGACGTCTTCCAGGCAGTTGATGTTGACATAGGCGGATCGTTCGTTGCCCTCGCTGACATCCTCGGCAAACGGGTGCATGCCGCAGGTGCGGCAGAAACGATGCGCGATCGTGCCTTTGCCGAATGTGTAGCGGCCGAGGTCGTCGCCCCAGGCGACCAGATTGAACTTCTCATGCGGCACGGCCCATAACAGCGCGCCCTTGCGCCGGCAGATCGAGCAATTGCAGCGCACGGCCATGCCGAGCTCGCCCTCGACCTCGAACGCCACCTTGCCGCAGTGGCAGCTGCCTTTGTACAGCATCAGCATCTTCCCATCGCTGGCAGGGTGCAAAGGCACGCCTGCCGGGTTACCTCTTGGCTGGCCCAACACAGGCCGCGCCTAAAAGACGTTGCAACTTTGCAGGGCCCGACATCGAAAATGCAATCCATCCGAGACCGGCTTGAAATCATCCTGTCACGTCTTGCCAATCGCGCGGTCGACGAGAAGGTCTACACGAAACTCTACGCCGAGGCGGCGCGTGCAGCCGCCGATGCGGCCGATGCCCGCCGCAAGGCCGGTGTGAGCCTCGGACCGCTCGACGGGCGCATCGTCTCGATCAAGGACCTGTTCGATGTCGCCGGAGAGCCGACGACGGCCGGGTCGCTGATCCATGCCGAGGCCCCAGCCGCCGCGCGAGACGCGGCGATCCTGCAAAGGCTGCGCCAGGCGGGCGCCGTGATCCTCGGCAAGACCAACATGACCGAGTTCGCCTTCACCGCGATCGGCGACAATCCGCATTACGGCACGCCGGGCAATGCCGCCGATCCCAGCCTCATCCCGGGCGGGTCGTCGTCCGGCGCGGGCGTTGCGGTCGGCGAGGGCACGAGCGACATCTCGATCGGTTCGGACACCGGCGGCTCTGCGCGCATCCCGGCCTCGCTCAACGGTGTCGTCGGCTTCAAGCCGACGGCGGGGCGCGTGCCTCTGACCGGCGCCTTTCCGCTATCGATGACGCTCGATTCGATCGGTCCGCTTGCCCGCAGCGTTGCCGATTGCGCGATTGCCGATACGATCATGGCGGGACAAGAGCCAACGGCGCTTCGGCCGGTCCCACTCGCCGGCCTGCGCATCGGCATCCCGCGCGGCGTCTTGTTCGGCGAGACGCAAGCGGAGGTCGCCGCGGCCTTCGAGGGCTGCATCGACAGGATCGGTCAGGCCGGTGCCCGCGCTGCCGATTTGTCCATCGACGATCTCATCGCCGAGATGCGCGCCGCCACCAGACGCGGCACGATCGCCTCCATGGAAGGCGCGGAAGTGCATGCCGACTGGCTGGCGAGCGGCACCTCGGTACCGGTCGATCCGCATGTCACCGGGCCATTGTCGCGCGCGCTGGCTGTTCCCGCTTCAGCCTATATCCGCACGATCCGCCGTCGCGGCGAGCTTGTGGCGGCCATGGCAGAACGGCTGGAGACGATCGATGTGCTGGCCTTGCCGACCGTGCCGATGGTCGCGCCTTCCATTGCCGCCATGGCCGGCGACGAAGCGCTGCACGACAAGACGGAAGGGCTGCTCTTGCGCAACACGCAGGTCGCCAACCAGTTCGACCTCTGCGCGATCTCGCTGCCCATGCCCGGCATGAAGCTGCCGGCTGGTTTGATGCTGGTGGGCAAGCACGGGCACGACAGTCATCTGCTGCGCATTACCGCCGCGGTCGAGACTTTGCTTGGCCGTTGATAGGGCGCGGCGAACCGGGGGGGCGCTGTCCCGCTGTCATCTCTGGCTGCATCGTCGCGATGGTCGCCGGGAACTAACCGTCGGCCGGAAAGCGCCGCCGGTAGTGCTCGACGACTTCCGGATTGCGCAGATTGACCGGCAATTTGCCGGCGAGCACCAGCAACGCCTCGCCGGCGGCGCCGATCCCCATGCGCATCATCGATTCCTCGGTGATGCCGGCCATATGCGGGGTAACAATGACATTGTCGAAAGCGAAATAAGGATGGTTGGGCGGCAGCGGCTGCGTGGAAAAAACGTCGAGCGCGGCGCCGCCGATGCGGCCCTTTTGCAGCGCTTCGATCAGCGGCTCGTCGTCGACCACCGGGCCGCGCGAGACATTGATCAGCAGCGCGTTGGGCTTCATGCGGGCGATGCGCTCGCGGCTGATCAGGCCGCGCGTCTCCTCCGTCAGCGGACAGCAGAGCACGATGATATCGCTCTGCTCGACCAGCGCGTCGATCGACAGGAAGCCGACACGTTCGGGCGCCGGGCGCAGGCTTCGCGTGGTCGCCACGACATTGAGGTCGAAGCCGTGCGCGGCGATATGGCCGACGGCCTGGCCGACCGCGCCGAGGCCGACGATGCCGACCGTCTTGCCGGCCAACTCGCTGGTCGAATTGGCATGCTCGCGCCCGGCAAGCCAGCCCTTGGCGCGCAGGTCGCGGTCCATCGTTCGGAAGCGCCGCAGCAGGGCAAGGGCCACGAACATCACATGCTCGGCGACCGAGCGGGCATTGACGGCGGGCACGTTCGCGACCAGCACGCCGGCGGCGGTGGCCGCCTCGACCGGGATCATGTCCAGCCCGGCACCGTGGCGGATCGCGGCGCGCAGGCTCGAAGCACCCGCAAACAGCTCCGGCGGCAGCGGCGCGCGCACGATGACGATGTCGGCGTCGCTCGCTTCGGCGGTCAGCGTTTTGGCATCGAGCGCGGAAGCGACGGCCAGCCGCCCGGCCCCGGCCAGCATCGCCGTGGCGCGCGGATGCAGCGGATGCGTCGAGAGGATCTTGCGCATGAGGTTTTGTTTTTCTCCGCATTTCCGCGACGCCAAGCGATAACGCCTGGCTGCAAAATGCTCTAGGCCTTTTCGAGCACCGCGCTTTCCGGCTCCGTTGCTCGGCCTTCGATGATCCCCTTCCAGTAGCTCTCGGCGCCCTGCAAATGGGCGTTCATCAGGGCCTGGGCGAGGTTGCCGTCGCGACGCAACAGCGCTTCGTAGATCTGGATATGCTCGGCATGCGAGCGCACGCTGCGTTCGGGATCGTTGAAATAGATCGGCAGGCGCTGCTCGCCCATCAGGTAATAGACGCTGCAGATGTTGTGGAAGACGCTGTTCTTGGTCGCGCGCACGATCTCGAGGTGGAACTCGCGGTCCTCCTTGGCGAGGCCTTCGCCGGCGGCGATGCGCTCTTCGGAGGCCTTCAGGATCTCGCGCAGGCGTCCGAAGTTTTCCTCGGTGGCGCGCGAACAGGCAAGCTCGGCCGCCTTGATCTCGTGGATCTTGCGCAACTCGACGGTCTCGTAGATCTGCACCGGATCGAGCGGCAGGCCCGCGCGGGCGAAAAGCGCCAGCGCTTCCACGCTCGCCTGCTTGGTGTCGATATAGATGCCGGACTTGGCGCGTCGCTCGACGATGCGCATGGCTTCCAGGATGGCCAGCGCTTCGCGGATCTGGCCGCGGCTGACGCCAAAATGCTCCGCCAGCTCGCGCTCCGAGGGCGTGCGGCCGGACTCCTTGTCCGAGTTGGCGAAGAGGTAGGCGGCAAGTTCCGCGAGAAGGTTCTTTTCTTTCATCGTCAAATACGTTGCGCGTGCGCCTCCAGGAATCGCTCGGAGATGGTGAAACCCAATCCAGGCTTTTCAGGGATCGCTATCATACCGTCCTTCGCTTCGACAGTCTCCTCGACAAGGTCGTGGATCATCGGGTTAGCGCCGAGCGAATATTCGATGATGAAGCTGGCGGGCGAGGCGGCACAGACATGCAGCCCGGCAAAGAAGCAGGGCGCGCCGGCCCACAGGTGCGGCGCGAAGCGCAGGTTGAAGGCGCTGGCGATGGTGCCGATCTTCATCGCCTCGCTGATGCCGCCGCAAAACGCCGGATCCGGCTGGAAGATGTCGGCCGATTTCAGCACCGCCAGATCGCGGAAGGCGTAGCGCGTCGCCTCGCTTTCGCCTGTCGCGATCGGCATCGCGCCCGAGGCGCGCACTTCGGCCATGCCCGGCTTATCGTCGGCGATCACCGGTTCCTCGAACCAGGCAAGGTCGAGATCGGCGGTTAGCTTGATGAAGCGCTTGGCCTCGGCGACGGTGTAGGTGCCATGCGCATCGACCATCAGATCGACATCCGGCCCGATCGCCTGCCTTGCGGCGCGCACGCGCGCGGCCGAGACATGCGGGGCGCCGTCCATGGCGCCGACGCGCATCTTCAGCGCCTTGAAGCCGCCCTTGGCGATATAGGATTTCAACTGCTCGCCGATGGCGTCGGCAGCGGCCCAGCCGCCCGAGGCGTAGGCCTGCATCCGCTCGACCTTGCGACCGCCAAGCAGCCGCCATACCGGCTGCCCCAGCGATTTGCCGAGAATGTCCCAGAGCGCGATGTCGACGGCGCTGATCGCCGCGACGCTCATGCCGCGCCGCGCCAGCTGCGGCATGGCATGGCCGGCATGCGCCGCTGTCTCGTACCGCACACCGTTGTAGAGCATTTCCCAGATGATGCCGATGTCGGCCGGATCGCGGCCGATGAGCTGCGGGCCGATCTCGTGGTTGAGCATATGGACGAGCGCGCCATAGCTGCCGGCGCTGCCGGCGGCGTTCTTGCCCTCGCCCCAGCCGACCAGGCCGTCATCGGTCTCGATGCGCAAAATGGCGGCGTCGAACGTCGTCACCTGACCGAAGTCGCTGCGATGCTGCTTCGCGACTTCGATCGGGATACGAACCCACCAGGCCTGGACGCGTTTGATGCGCATGTTTTCCCTTCGGCCCCTCCGCCCGCCGGGTGGAAGGGATAGGTTTCAATCGGAGGCCTACTTGATCAGCGGCAGCAGCGTTTCGGCGGTGATGCGCATCTGGTCGGTGTAGAATTTTTCCGTGAGCACGCTGGAGCCGTGGTCCTGGATGAACTTGAGCTGCTCGGGCGAGATGTCGACCGGATTGCGCTCGACCATCTCCGGATAGGGCGCCGCCGGCGTGCGGTCGACGGGCGCGACGAACTCGTTGGTCAGCGCGCCGTCATAGCCGACTTCCTTCAGCGTGCGCACGATCTTCGGCCAGTCGATCTGGCCAAGGCCGGCGGCGAAGCGGTTGTTGTCGGCGACATGGAAATCGAACAGGCGTTTGCCGACCTGGCGGATCGCGTCATAGACGTTAAATTCCTCCATATGGATATGGTAGGCGTCGAGGCAGACGCCGCATTCGGGACTCACCGCATCGGCGAGCGCCAGCGCCTGGGCGCCGCGGTTGAAGAGATAGGTCTCGAAGCGGTTGAGCGGCTCGACGGCGATCCTGACGCCGACCTTCTTGGCATGGGTGAAACACTCGCGCGTGGCGTCGACCACCCAGCCCCATTCCTCCGCCTCGGTGCCGTCCGGCACGACCTTGCCGACAGTCGCGGGCACCAGCGTGATGATCTCGCCGTCGAGCTCGCTCACCATGGTGAGCACGTCCTTGACATATTGGACCGAGCGCTCGCGCTGGCCCTGGTCCTTGGCGGCGAGGTTGCGCTCGCCTAGCATCAGCGTCACCGAACCCCAGCAGCGGATGCCGTGCTCCTTGAGAAGCGCACGCGTCTCCTTGGTCTTGTACTGCTCGGGCTCGCCGGAAATCTCGATCGATTCGTAGCCGAATTTCTTGATGCGCTTGAGCGTCACCTCCAGCGGCTCCGCCCGCATCCAATTGTGCGTCGAAAGATGCATGGTCTATCCTTCCCAGAATTCGCCTGTCACGTTTTACCCCGCGACGGCTCCGATAGAAGCGGTCGCACGTTTCCTCCCCAAGGCGTTGCCAGCATTTTTCCTGAAACTGGTTCGACCAATTGGGCCTTCCATGACCTCTACAGCAAATTTTCATGCACGGCAAGAAGTGGGTGGATGACACCAAATCAATCAGTCAATGGTCTGATTTTATAAGGTAATTTCGCTCATTTGTTCGAAATCCCGAGCTGTCCTCGTCGATTTGGACCGCTTGACCGAATTACGGGATTTGGTAATACCAGAATGGCGCGACGCATAGACGCCGACAGTATTGACCAAACAGGCTGGCCCTCACTTCAATCGGCGCTATGCTTGGTCGCGAAAACAATGAGGGAGGATGCCGATGCCGACGACGATGAAGGGCCCCGGCCTGTTTCTGGCGCAGTTCGCGGGCGATGCCGCGCCGTTCAATTCGCTGGCTTCGATCACCAAATGGGCGGCCGGGCTCGGCTACAAGGGCGTGCAGATCCCGACCTGGGACGGGCGCCTGTTCGACCTCAAGAAGGCGGCGTCGTCGAAGGCCTATTGTGACGAGGTGAAAGGCATCTGCGCCGATGCCGGCGTCGAGATCACGGAATTGTCGACGCATCTGCAGGGCCAACTGGTCGCCGTTCATCCAGCCTATGACGCGCAGTTCGACGGCTTTGCGCCGGCCGAGGTGCACAACAACCCCAAGGCGCGCCAAAAATGGGCGGTCGAGCAGATGAAGTTCGGCGCCAAGGCATCGAGGAATCTCGGGCTGAATGCTTCGGTGTCGTTCACCGGCTCGCTGGCTTTCCCCTACCTTTATCCGTTCCCGCAGCGGCCGGCCGGGCTGATCGAGGAGGCCTTCTCCGAACTCGGCAAGCGCTGGAAGCCGATCCTCGATGTCTACGAGGACAATGGCGTCGATGTCGGTTATGAGATCCACCCTTCCGAGGACGTGTTCGACGGCGCCACCTTCGAGATGTTCCTCGACGCGGTCGGCGGCCACAAGCGCTGCAACATCAATTACGATCCGTCGCATTTCCTGCTGCAGCAGCTCGATTATCTCGAGTTCATCGACATCTACCACGAGCGGATCAAGGCGTTCCACGTCAAGGACGCCGAGTTCAATCCGACCGGGCGGCAAGGCGTCTATTCCGGCTACCAGGGCTGGGTGAACCGGGCGGGCCGCTTCCGTTCGCTGGGAGACGGGCAGGTGGATTTCGGCGGCATCTTCTCGAAGCTTACCCAGTACAACTACGATTCCTGGGCGGTGCTGGAGTGGGAATGCTGCCTGAAGCATCCCGAGGACGGGGCGGCCGAAGGCGCGCCCTTCATCCAGCATCACATCATCCGGGTCACGGAGAAAGCCTTCGACGATTTCGCCGGCGGCACCAGCGACAAGAAGCTGTTGCGGGCGATGATGGGGATTTGACCTACGAACTCTGCTTGAGGAGATTCGGCCACAGGTCCGGGTGGGTTGAATCCCAAGTCGCAGCGGACTCTATACCCCAACCCCGACGCTGCGCGTCGACCCTTCCCGCAAGGGGGAGGGTGAGGAGCTAAAGAGAGGACAAGAAATGGTCGGCGCATCGAAGTCGGAAGCGGGAGGCGGCCCGATCCGCTATGGCATGGTTGGCGGCGGGCAGGGTGCCTTCATCGGCGCGGTGCATCGCATCGCGGCGCGCATGGACAACGACTTCGTACTGGTGGCCGGCGCGCTGTCGTCGGATCCGGTGCGGGCGAAGGCATCGGCCGAAGAACTCGGACTCGATCCCGCGCGCAGCTACAGCTCCTACGCCGAGATGGCGAAGGCCGAGGCCAAGCGCCCCGACGGCATCGAGGCGGTGGCGATCGTGACGCCCAACAATGTGCATGTGCCGGCTGCCAAGGCCTTCCTCGAGGCCGGTATCCACGTCATCTGCGACAAGCCGCTGGCGACTTCGCTGGCCGAGGCGAAGAAGCTCGCGGCCCTTGTCGAGAAGACCGGCAAGGTATTCGTGCTGACGCACAACTACACCGCCTACCCGATGATCCGGCAGGCGCGCGAGATGGTGGCCAAGGGCCAACTCGGCGACATCCGCATCGTGCAGTCCGAATATCCGCAGGACTGGCTGACCGAGGACCTCGCCGCCACCGGCCAGAAGCAGGCCTCGTGGCGCTCCGACCCCAAGCAGGCAGGCGCCGGCGGCGCGCTGGGCGACATCGGCACGCATGCCTACAATCTCGCCCGCTTCGTGTCCGGGCTGGAGCTAGATTCACTTTCGGCCGATCTCGATGCGTTCGTGCCGGGGCGCCAGCTCGACGACAATGTCAACGTCATGCTGCGCTTCAAGCCGGTCGGCAACAAGCATCCGGCCAAGGGCATGATCTGGGCAAGCCAGGTGGCGCCCGGCCATGAGAATGGGCTGAAGCTGCGCATCTATGGCTCCAAGGGTGGGCTGGAATGGGTGCAGGCCGATCCGAACTATCTCTGGTACACGCCGTTCGGTCAGCCGAAGCAGTTGCTAACCCGCGCCGGCGCCGGCGCGATGCCGGTCGCAGCGCGCGTCAGCCGCGTGCCGTCCGGCCATCCGGAGGGCTATCTCGAAGGTTTTGCCAATATCTACCAGGAGGCGGCCCGCGCCATCCGCGCGGCACGCAGGAAGGGCGGCAAGCCAGGCAAGGACGTCGTCTTCCCGACGATCGCGGACGGCGTCGAAGGCATGGCCTTCATCGAGGCCTGCGTGAAGTCGTCGAAGAAGAATGGGGCGTGGACGAAACTGTAGGACGGCTGCGTCGTCCAAGGGAGTCCCCCTCACCCGGATTGCCAGCCGAATTGCGAAGAGCAATTCGGGGCAAATCCGACCTCTCCCCGAGGGGAGAGGAGACAAGCGACGCCGGTGCCGACCTCTTCTCCCCTCGGGGAGAAGGTGGCCGCGAAGCGGCCGGATGAGGGGGAGTGTGCGGCGTAGCCGACGGAGGGGTTGGGCGGCCGTTAGAGGGAGGGGATGTCGATGAAGATCGGCATGTGCATGTTCTTGTGGACGACCAGCGTCTCGAAGAAGCACGAGGCGCTGCTGAAGGACATCAAGGCGACCGGCTTCGACGGCGTCGAGATACCGGTCTTCGTCGGGGCGCCCGACGACTACAAGAAACTCGGCGAAATGCTCGACTGCATCGGCCTTGAGCGCACCGCGGTCTCGGCGATGGGCGATCCGGCGATGAACCTGATCTCGCCGGATGCCGCGACCCGCAAAGCCGGCGTCGACTACATGAAATGGGCGGTCGACTGCAGCGCCGCGCTCGGCGCGGACACCCTCAGCGGGCCGCTGCATTCGACGCTGGGCGCCTTTTCCGGCAGCGGGCCGACGGCGGCCGAGAAGAAGCGATCGGTCGCCTCGCAACGCGCCATCGGCGACCATGCCGGCAAGAAGGGCGTGACCATCGGGCTCGAAGCGCTCAACCGCTTCGAATGCTACCTCGTCAACACCATGGCCGACCTGTCGGAGCATATCGACGCGATCGACCGGCCGCACATCAAGGCGATGTACGACACCTTCCACGCCAATATCGAGGAGGCCGATCCGATCGGCGCCTATACGAAGCATCGCCGAAACGTCGTCCATATCCACATTTCGGAGAATGACCGCGGCGTTCCTGGGCGCGGCAACATCCCCTGGAAGGAGACTTTCGCGGCGATCCGCCGGACCGGATACGACGACTGGCTGACCATCGAGTCGTTTGGACGCTCGCTGAAGGACCTGGCTGCGGCGACGAAGGTGTGGCGCGATTTCGCGGAGAGCCCGGAGGCGGTTTATCGCGAGGGGTACAGGCATATCAGGGATGGGTGGAAGAAGGCGGGCTAGGCGGTCTGATCGGGCGATCGTGATGCCTTGCCCATGCGTTCGCGACGATTGTGAGGTGGTTCCCCCACTCCGTCGCTGCTCCGCAGCGCCACCTCTCCCCCCTCCGGAGGGAGAGGAAAGGAGCCAAGGCTGGCGAGCTCGCGCCTTTCCTCTCCCCCGTCGATCGGGGGAGAGGTGTCGAGCGAAGCTCGACGGAGTGGGGGGTCGACCCTTGGCGCGGCACTATACGATGCCCGCGCTTCCGCGCCACAAGGCTACCCCCGCTCGGCCTGCAGCCTGTTGTAATCGTGCAGCGTGCGGCTCAGCCTTCGGCGCAGGAAGTTCGAGATGTTGTCGAAGATGAAGACGACGAGCAGCGTCAGCAGCACCATGTAGAAGACGTTGGCCCAGTTCGAGTTGGTGCGCATAGCTTCCCATAGTTTCAGGCCGATGCCGCCGGCGCCGACGGCGCCGATGATGGTGGCGCCGCGGGTGTTGGATTCCCACTGGTAGAGCGTCTGGCTGATGAAGACCGGCACCACTTCCGGCATCACGCCGTAGCGCTGCACGAGCAGGCCGTTGGCGCCGGTCGAGAGCACGCCTTCGCGCGGCTTGTCGTCGATGTTCTCAAGCGCTTCGGAATAGGTTTTGCCCAATGTGCCGATCTCGGTGAAGAAGATCGCCGCGCTTCCGGCCAGCGGTCCGGGGCCGAAGGCGCGGGTGAAGAACAGTGCCCAGATCAGCATGTCGACCGAGCGCATGAAGTCGAAGAAGCGTTTCAGCACCTGGCTGAGCAGGCCGCTCGGCGTGATGTTGCGGGCGGCGAAGAAGGCGAGCGGGAAGGCGACGATACCGCCGAGCAGGGTGCCGAGGAACGCCATGACGATGGTCTGCAGGAGTTTCGTCCAGACATCGCCGTGCTGCCACTGCGCGTTGTTCCAGATGTTGTCGGCGACCAAGGCGAGGTTCGACGTGCCGGGCTGAAGCTCAGGCCCGGAGACGATCAGCGAGATGACCTCGCCGGCCGATTTGCCGAAGAAGGGCGAGCGCGTGTCGAAGACGAAATTGGCCCAGCCGAGGAAGCGCTTGCGAACCTTGACGCGGTCGACGGTGACGCGCACCTCGCCGGCGAAGCCCATCTTGGCGACGATCTCGTCGTCATGGACGGTCACCCAGTCGGGCACCGCGCCTGTGACCACCGGCTTGCCGCCGGTCAGCGCTATCGGCACGGTCACGCCATTGGCCGTGATCGTCGCCCTGGTCTTGTCGAAGGTGACGGATTTCGCATCGCCGTCGATCCGGACCGTGAAGGTGCCGTCGGGGTTCCTGACCACCCAATCGGGATTGGGGTTCTCGCCGAGCGCCGAAAAGCGCGGATATTTCGGCGTGATCTCAGGCTGGTCGAGGCGGAACTCCGGCTGCAGGTCGTAGCTGATCCATTGCGACAGAAAGAGGGGCAGGCGCTCCCAGTGCGACTCGCGCAGCACCTGCGGCAGGCTGAAGAACCATGCGGCATAGATGAGATAAAGTATGGTGCCGGCGACCAGGAATGGCAGGCCGAAGCGCTTGTAAAGCGGTCGCCGGAACACTTGCGGGAAGCGCTCCTCGATCGACAGCATTTCTTCGGCGGTCAAATTCGTCATGGTCTATCTTTTGTTTTAACTATGATCTTTCCGAACCGAAGGTCAGCGAACGCAAAAACCGGGCTCCCACTTTTCGCCGACGTGGTCCTTCGGTTGGAGATCATGGTCTAGGCACCCAACAAGAAGGCTTGCTCGCCGACAAGCTTGCGGCGCAGCCAGGCGGAGAACTGGTCGACGATGAAAATCGTCGTGAACAGCAGCAGGACCAGGGCCAGCGTCTTGGCGCCGAAACCGCGCGAGATGGAAAGCTTCAGCTCCTCGCCGATGCCGCCGCCGCCGACAGCGCCGATGATGGTCGAGGCGCGCACGTTGATCTCGATCCGGAGCAGCGTGTAGGACATGAAATTGGGCAGTACCTGCGGCAGGTCAGCGAAACGCACGCGCTCGAACCAGTTGGCGCCGACGGCGCGCAGGCCCTCCTCCGGGCGCATGTCGATGTTCTCGTTGATCTCGTAGAACAGCTTGCCGAGCGCGCCGACCGAATGCAGGCCGATGGCGATGATGGCGGCCACCGGGCCGACCGAGACGATGGCCGCGAACAGGCCGGCAATGACGATCTCGGGGAAGGCGCGCAACAGTTCCATGAAGCGCTTGATGAACAGCCGCAGAATTGGGCTCGGCGTCAGGTTGCGCGCCGCGATGAAGGAAAACGGAACGGCAAAGACGAAGCCGATGAAAGTCGCGACCAGCGCCGTGTTGACCGTGGTCAGCATCAGCTCGAAATATTCGGGGATATAGAACCCGCCCCAGATATAGACGCGACCGAGCGGGAAGTTGAACTCCTGCGTGCCTTTGTCATGCGGCGAAGCGACGTCGAACAGCGCCCGCCAGACGTCGTTCCAGTCCTTCGGAATCAGCCAGCTCAGGAAATCGAGGATATGCGGCAGCCGCTCGAAGAAATGGCCCGCATTGGCCTCGTCGGCAAACCACATACTCGCCACCATCGCGGCAAGCAAAAGGCCGACACCGAGCGCCGTGTAGAAGCGGCGCAGCGAGGTTTGGCGCCGCCAGGCGTCGGCCTGTTGGCGGATCGCGTCGGAATGGATTGTCGCTGTTGTCATGACGGGCATGAAAAAGGGCGGCGCTTTGGCAACGCCGCCCCTTTCCTGATGTCGTCAGCCGCCGATCGCCGCTTTGCGGGCTTCGATGATGACGCTGTAGAAGTCGGACTTTACCGGGACGTAGCCGGTGAAATCGCCACCTTCGACGCCCTCGAAGCAAGCCTTGTCCTTGGTCGGCAACTGGGTGAAGAAGTCGGTAAGCTTGGCGGCCATGTCGTCGCCGAGTGCGGTGCGGACAACCAGCGGGCCGTTCGGGATCAGGCCCGAGCGCCAGACTTCGACGAAGTCGTTCGGGTCAGCGGCGCCCTTGGCAACGACCTTGTGGAAGGTGCCGGAGGTGAAGCCGTTCTTGAAGTCGCCGATGCCGGAGGAATCGTCCACCGCCACGTCCACCTTGCCGTCGCGCATGGCGAGGAGGTTGTTCTCGTGGCCACCGTTGAACTGGGTCGAAGCGAAGAAGGTATCGTTCGCCATGCCGGTGGTCTTCGGGATCTGGGTCAGCGGGATCAGATAGCCGGAGGTCGAGTCCGGATCGGCGTAGCCGAGCTTCTTGCCCTTGGCCGACATGATGTCGGTGATGCCGGAGGATTTCAGCGCCAGGCCGATCGAATAATAGCCGGTGGAGCCGTCGGTCTGCTTGGTGGTGAGGATCGGGGTGACCGCCTTCGGATCCTTGAGATAGACGCTGGCGTAGCCGGAAGCGCCAAGCTCGGCGAAGTCGAGCGTGCCGCCGAGCAGGCCCTGGATGACGCCATCATAGTCGGCGGCGGGGAACAGCGACACCTTCTCGAAGCCGAATTCCGACTTCAGGTGGTCGGCGAGGCACTGGTAATTGCGCAGGCGGTCGGTCTCGTTCTCGCCGCCGAGGATGCCGACGCGGAATTCCTTGATGTCAGCGGCATGCGCGGCGCTTGCCGCCATGGCGAGCAGCGAAACCGCCCCAAAAACCATCTTCCTGAACATTTCGATCTCTCCTGTTGTTCCGGCTGCGCGCCGGCTGCGTTCTGATTTTTCAAGTCTTGCCTTTGACGCTGGCGGGCGATCCGGGTTGCTCTGCTGAAATCCACGATTTGCCCGCACCGGCTGGGCCCGGGACGGTGGACTCAGTAGCCAGGGAAGGCTGGTTCGAGCGGTCCGGCGGATGCGGTGATCTTCGGCCTGATGGTCACGCTGGTCGACGTGATGGCTTCGGAGATCTCGGCGCCGCTGGCGTCGGCGCCATAGACCGTGCGCACGGCGTCGCGGTCGAGGTCTTCCGGGGCGCCGTCGAAGACGACCTTGCCGGCGGCCATGCCGATGATGCGGGTGCAATAGGCGCGCGCGGTGTCCAGCGTGTGCAGGTTGGTGACGACGGTGATGCCTTCACGCAGATTGATGTCGCGCAGCGAATCCATCACCACCTTGGCGTTGAGCGGATCGAGCGAGGCGATCGGCTCGTCGGCTAGGAGTACCTTCGGCTCCTGCATCATGGCCCGGGCGATCGCCACGCGCTGCTGCTGGCCGCCGGACAGCGTGCCGGCCGGCTGCAGCGCCGTACGTGCGATGTCGAGGCGCTCGAGCGCGGCGACCGCCTCGGCGCATTCGGTGCGCGTGAACATGCCCAGCAGATTGGAAACCGTCGAGCGATGGTTGAGGCGGCCGAGCAGCACATTGGTCAAGACGTCGAGGCGCGGCACGAGGTTGAACTGCTGGAAGATCATGGCGCAGTCGCGCTGCCAGCGGCGCAGCGACGAGCCGTGCAGGCTGGAGACCTCGGCGCCGTCAAAAAAAATCGACCCGTGGCTGGGATCGATGAGACGGTTGATCATGCGCAAAAGCGTCGACTTGCCGGCGCCGGAACGACCGATGATACCAACCATCTGGCCGCGCGGGATCGAGATGTTGATGTCGCTGACGGCGGTGTTCTTGCCAAATCGTCGGGTTACGCCGCGGATCTCAAGCGTGGCCGATGATGCTGACATACCAAAACTCCAGTCCGTCGCGCTTTTGCAGGTCTGTTAACCTTCGCTAGCGCAGGCCGATGAAGCTGCGGTGTCGGATTGATGTCAGTTTTGTTACGTCCCACAGGCTTGGAGATTCAACCAAGCACCAGCAATTCCTCGAAATGCTTCATGTCCTTGAAGCTGCAGAAGGCCGGAGGCTTGAGCTCGATCACTGGAGCCTCGCGCTCGAGGAATGACAGGCAGTCATCGAACAATTCTTGCCAGGCGCCGCCCCGCTCGTCGGCGAGACGGCGGACCTGGTAGGCTAAGGTGATGTGGAAGACATAAGTGTCGTGATCCGGATGGCGATAGCCGAACGGCGCTGAAAGGGCGTCGCGCCAGGCCTTCATTATCTGCCGGTCTTCCTCGGAAGCGCCGGCGACGGTGAGGCCGGTCGGCACGACTTCGACGGCCTTGACCTTGAAGGGGCCGTGGCTCTCGAAGCCTTGCAGGCGTTCGAGATAGAGGCGGGTCATGTCGTCGATGCCGGTGTCGAGCGGCACGTCCGATGGCCAGTCGGGAAGGCGGCGCCGGTATTCGATGATGCCCTGAAAGAGCGTCATGTGAAGGCTGGAGATCGGCGTGAAGGCGAGCCGATCGGCGTCGGGCATGGTGCGGATGCGCTCGCGCACCTCGATGACGGCGGCTTCGGAAGGCGAGCCCTCGACCAGATGGCAGACGACCGTGTTGCCTGGTTCGAGGAGGAAGTTGCCCGACATGTCGTAACGGGTGCCGAGATGGATAGGTGAAGCCCGATTGGTGCCTTCGAAATAGGCGGCAAGCGAGGGTCTGGCGGTCATGGCAATCTCCTTGGAGAGATGCCTCCTGTCGGAGTCACATGTCAGGGATGTGAATGGTGACAAAGAAGGGCTTCGTTGCCATTCACTATTGACCATCCACCGATCACCGAAATCAGCCGCCATATTTCTCCAGGAAAGCCTCGGCGTCCAGCTCGCGGAAATCGTCGAGCGCGGAGCGCAGCCTTGTATGGTCCCAATCCCACCAGGCTAAAGCCTGGTAGCGCTCGGCGGTGCGGCGGTCGAAGCGCTCGCGGATCGGCTTTGCCGGCACGCCGCCGACGATGGTGTAGGGCGCGACGTCCTTCGACACCACCGCGCCCGCTCCAACCGCCGCGCCGTCGCCGACCGTCACGCCCGGCAGGACGGTCGAGCCATGGCCGAGCCAGGTATCGTGGCCGATGGTGACGCGCCTGGCGCGACGCTCGGCGAAGAACGCGCTCTCATGCTCGGCGTCGTCCCAATAGTCGGACGCCCGATAGGTGAAGTGATGCAGCGTCGGCCGCCATGTCGGGTGGTTGGTGGCATTGAGGCGCACGCTCGCCGCGATGTTGGAGAATTTGCCGATGGTCGCGCACCACACGGCGCAGTCCTGCATCATGTAGGAATAGTCGCCGAGCTCGCATTCGGCGACGCGGCTGCGCTCGGCGATCTCGGTCCAGCGGCCGAGCGTCGAGTTTTCGACCTGCGCTGTCGGATGGATCAGCGGCGTCTCCGAAAGCTTCATGCGGCGATCTTTCCGGCGGCGAAAGCGGTGACGTCGATGACGCGATCGGCCACCGCGTCACGCACGTCGAGGTCGTGGAAGATGCCGAGCAAGGCAACGCCCGCCGCCTTCTTGGCGGCGATGAGCTCGACCACGACATCGCGGTTCCTGGCATCAAGCGAGGCAGTCGGCTCGTCAAGCAGCAGGATCGGATGTTCGGTGATGAAGCCGCGCGCGATGTTGACGCGCTGCTGCTCGCCGCCGGAGAAGGTCGCGGGGGGCAAGGCCCAGAGTTTTTCCGGCAGGTTGAGCTGGGCAAGCAAAGTGCGTGCTTTCTCCCTCGCGCCTTCCTTGTCCCCGCCGCGCTCGACCAGCGGTTCGGCGACGACGTCCAGCGCCGAAACGCGCGGCACGGTGCGCAGGAACTGGCTGACATAGCCTATGGTGTGGCGGCGCACGGAAAGCACGGTGCGCGGGCTGGCGGAGGCGAGGTCGATCAAGCCGCCCGCGTGCTGGACGATGATCTGGCCTTCGTCGACGGCATAGTTGCCGTAGAGCATCTTCAGGATCGAGCTTTTTCCGGCGCCGGAAGGGCCGCCGAGCACCGCGCATTCGCCGGCTCGGATCGAGAAGGAGACGCCCGCCACCACCGGCAGCGTGACACCGTCGCGCAGATGCATGGTGAAGCTTTTGGCGACATCGGAGACAACAAGTGGAGTGGGCATATTAGAGTCCTTCGTTTTTCCGCATGATCTGATCCGAAAACCGGCTTCCACTTTTCGGGATCATGCGGTCACACCTGCAAAATCGAGGAAACAAGCAACTGCGTATAAGGCGCGCGCGGGTCGTCGAGCACGCGGTCGGTCAGGCCGCTTTCGACGACGCGGCCGTCCTTCATCACCATCATGCGCTGCGAGAGCAGCCGCGCCACGGCGAGGTCGTGGGTGACGACGATCGCGGCAAGGCCGAGATCGGTGACCAGCCCGCGCAACAGGTCGAGCAGGCGGGCCTGCACCGAGACGTCGAGGCCACCGGTCGGCTCGTCCATGAAGACGAGCCGCGGGCCGGTCACCAGATTGCGGGCGATCTGCAGGCGCTGGCGCATGCCGCCGGAAAAGGCGCGCGGCTCGTCGTCGATGCGGTCCTCGTCGATCTCGACGCGCGACAGCCAGTCGACGGCGGTGGCGCGGATCTTGCCGTAGTGGCGGTCGCCGACCGCCATCAGCCGCTCGCCGACATTGGCGCCCGCCGACACCGTCATGCGCAACCCATCGGCCGGGTTCTGGTGGACAAAGCCCCAATCGGTGCGCATCAGGAAGCGGCGCTCGGCCTCGCTCATGCGGTAGAGCTCGCGCCATTGGCCATCGCGCATGCGGTAGCTCGCGGTGCCGGAAGAGGGCAGCAGCCTGGTCGACAGGCAGTTGAGCAGCGTCGTCTTGCCGGAGCCGGATTCGCCGACCACCGCCAGGACCTCGCCCGGCCAGAGGTCGAAGGTGACGTTCTCGCAGCCGACGCGCGAGCCGTAGAATTTGGACAGCGCGGAAACGCGCAGCAGCGGTTCGTCGGTCATTCGGCCGGCTCCTTTGTTTCAAGGGCGAGATGGGTTTCCGGCGCGAGGTGGCCGTGATGACCATCGGCGCGGCGCTTCTCGCAGTGGTCAGTGTCCGAGCAGACGAACATGTGGCCGCCATGGTCATCGAGGATGACTTCGTCGAGATAGACATTCTCGGCGCCGCAGAGCGCGCAGGGCTGGTCGAAGGTCTGCACCTCGAAGGGATGGTCCTCGAAGTCCAGGCTGACGACGTCGGTGAAGGGCGGCACCGCATAAATGCGCTTTTCGCGGCCGGCGCCGAACAACTGCAGGGCTGGCGAGCGGTGCATCTTCGGATTGTCGAATTTGGGCGTCGGCGAGGGGTCCATCACATAACGGCCCTCGACCTTGACCGGGTACGCATAGGTGGTGGCGATGCGGCCGTGCTTGGCGATGTCCTCGTAGAGCTTCACATGCATGAGGCCGTATTCCTCCAGCGCATGCATTTTTCGCGTTTCGGTCTCGCGCGGCTCGAGGAAGCGCAGCGGCTCGGGGATCGGCACCTGGAAGACCAGCACCTGGCCGGCCGTCAGCGGCTCCTCGGGAATGCGGTGGCGGGTCTGGATGATGCTGGCCTTGGCCGTCTCGGTGGTGACGGCGACCTTGGCGACCTTCTTGAAGAAGGCGCGGATCGAAACGGCGTTGGTGGTGTCGTCGGCGCCCTGGTCGATGACCTTCAACACGTCGTCCGGGCCGATGATCGAGGCGGTGACCTGCACGCCGCCGGTTCCCCAGCCATAAGGCATGGGCATCTCGCGCGAGGCGAAGGGCACCTGGTAACCGGGAATGGCGATGCCCTTCAAAATGGCGCGGCGGATCATCCGCTTGGTCTGCTCGTCGAGATAGGCGAAGTTGTAGGTGGCGATGTCGGTCATGGCGATCACATCCGCTTTGAGCTATATATTTGATGTCCAGAACGAAGGAGCCCGGCCATATGACTTCTACCGGATGGATACATCTTGGGGCGCTGCTGTTGGTGTTTGCCGGCATCGCTGCCTTTGCTTTGCGCAAAATGGTTCTTCCGACGCCGAAAGAGCCCCCGCACGGCGAGACCGTTGGGGGCGCCAGTGGCTTTACTGGCCCTTGGTTTGGTGGCGGCGGCGGACATTCCGGTAGCGGGCACTGAACTCATTCCGCCGCCTCCCGCTTTTCCTCGGCGGCCTTGTCCTCGTTTTCCCGCGCCTCGTATTCGGCGCGCATGCGGCGAACCAGGCCGAGCTCGGCCTGGAAGTCGACATAATGCGGCAGCTTCAGGTGCTCGACGAAGCCTGTGGCTTGGACATTGTCGGAATGTGAGATGACGAACTCCTCGTCCTGCGCGGCGGCGACGACATCCTCGCCGAGTTCGGTGGCGCGCAGCGCCCGGTCGCATAGCGCCATGGCCATCGCCTTGCGCTCGCTCTGGCCGAAGACCAGGCCGTAGCCGCGGGTGAATTGCGGCGGCGCCTTGGCCGAGCCCTTGAACTGGTTGACCATCTGGCATTCGGTGACGCGGATCGAGCCGAGCGGCACGGCGAAAGGCAGTTCCGGCACGTCGAGTTCAAGCTCGACCTCGCCGATGCGCACCTCGCCCACAAAGGGATGGTTGCGGGCGTAGCCGCGCTGCGTCGAATAGCCGAGCGCCAGGAGAAAACCCTCGTCGCCTCGTGACAGTGCCTGCAAGCGGATGTCGCGCGCCATCGGGAACTGCAGCGGCTCGCGGGTGATATCGCCAGGCACGTGGTCAAGCGGCATGTCGCCATCGGCCTCGATCAGGCCTTCATGGGCGAGGATCGCCGAAACGCGAGGCATGGGTTCGGCCTGGCCTTCGCGCAGCGCTGGCGTCTCGACGTCGGCGCCGGCGGCAAGCTCGGGATCGAGCAGGCGGTGGGTGTAGTCGAAAGTCGGACCAAGCACCTGGCCGCCGGGCAGATCCTTGTAGGTTGCCGACACGCGCCGCTCGACCTGCATCGCGCCGGTGTCGACGGGGTTGGTGTAGCCGAAGCGCGGCAGCGTGGTGCGATAGGCGCGCACCAGGAAGATCGCCTCGATCATATCGCCGCGCGCCTGGACGACGGCGAGAGCCGCCAACTCGCGATCATAGAGCGAGCCTTCGCTCATCACCCGGTCGACGCCGAGCGCCAGCTGTTCGACGATCTGGTCGAGGCGCAGCGCCGGCACCGAGCGGTCGCCGCGGCGGCGGTCGGCCAGCAGCCGATGGGCGTTGGCAATTGCGGCCTCGCCGCCTTTCACCGCGACATACATGTCATGCCTCCATCGGCTTGATGCGGGTGGTGCGCGGCAGGCAGGCGAGGCTGCCGGGCGCCGCCAGGATGATGTCGACGCCGCGCGGGAAACGCTGGTTGTTCTGCTTCCACTGCTCGACGAAATGGCGCGGCATGCCCGGAGGCGCGATCATCGAGGTCTTTTCGATCCCAGGTCCTTCGAGCAGCAGCGACGGGCCCGAGGCGAGGCCGTCGACCAGGAGGATCAGCGTCGTCGAGCGATCGGGATATTCTTGCGTGCCCTGCGCAAAACCGTCGAGCGCGGCCATCTCTCTTGGATTGGCGATCAGGGCGAAATGCGCATCGGCCGAGGTGTTGGCCAAGGGCGCGCCGGTGTGAAAGCCGAGCCAGGCCTTGACCGAGGCGTCCGCCTGCAAGGGAGGATCGAGCCAGACTGGCGTGTCGTTGTCGCAGAGCGCCAGCGCCACGGCGCCTGCCGTCGCCGACAATGGCGCCGGCGGGCGGGCGAGTTGCGGCAGGTCCTGGACGGTGCCGGGGCGCGCCATCGCGTCCATGATGGCGCGGAAGATGGTCTGCGCGTCGAAAACCGGCTCGGTGAAGCCGCCGTCGATCGATTGCGTGGCGATGTTCATCAGTCCTCTCCGCGCACCATGGTGAAGAAATCCACTTTCGTTGCCGCCGTCTCGATGCGCCGCGTCTCGCGCGCCGCATCGAGCGCCGCGCGCAAGGGCGCGACCAGCTTCGTCTCGACCGCCTCGCGATGCGCCGCGTCCTGCCACAGCGCGTCGGCGATCGCCGCGAACTTTGCCTTGCCCTTGTCGCGGCCGAGCGCATAGGAATGGCCGACCTTGCCGGATGGCAGCCGCACCGTGGCGCGGGTGACCGTCGCCTCGCCGACATTGAACGGCGCGCCGCCGCCGCCGATCCGCCCGCGCACCGTCACCAACCCTGTCTCCGGGCCGCGCAAAAGCTCTGCCTCGGAAGGCAGGCCCGCTTCGTTCCACAGACGGGCAATCTCATCGGCCGCGGCATGCGCCAGCGTCGCCATCAAGGCCTTCCGGCCGGCCTGCTCGCGCGCTTCCTGTCCTCGCATGGCATTACTCCTTACATGCATAAATTTGTCTATTGATATAGACAACTATACAAATTATACTCATCTCGTAACGGGAGTCCATGACGGGTGGATGACAACCCGGGAAAAATGCTTGGGGGCGATGGGTGACTGGACTGGCGGCTAGCATCGAAAGGCGAAACGGCGTGTCGCTATGGCGGCAGATTGCCGATCGGATCCTGCAGGCGATCGCCAGTGGCGATTTCGCGGAGAACGCGGCGCTGCCGCCCGAAGTCGCGCTGGCGCAACGTTACGGCGTCAACCGCCACACCGTGCGCAGCGCCATTGCCGCACTTGTGCAGGAAGGCGTGCTGAAGGCCGAGCAGGGGCGCGGCACCTTTGTCTTGTCGCGCAAACGGCTGTCCTATCCGATCGGCGCGCGCACGCGCTTCTCGACCGGACTGCAAGGGCAGACGAGCGAGCGGCACATCGCGCTGTTGTCGTCATCGACGGAGCCGGCCAGCCGGCGCATCGCCGAGGCGCTGGGCCTTGCCAAGGGTGCTGCGGTCATCCGCCTGGAGACGCGCGGCGAGGCCGACGGTCATCCGGTGTCGCGCGCGACGACCTGGTTCGACGCCAAGCGCTTCGCCGGCATCGAGGCCGCTATGGCGGAAACGGGGTCGATCACTGCCTCGCTGAAGCGTTTCGGCGTCAACGATTATCTGCGGCACTCGACAGTGCTGTCAGCGCGGCATGCCGACGCCGACGACCTTGCAGCACTCGATTTGCAGCCCGGCGCCATCGTGCTGGTCACCGTCGCGGTGAATGTCACGCTCGATGGCCAGCCGATCCAGTTCGCGGAGTCGCGCTTTCCGGCGGAGCGGGTGGAGCTGAGGCTCTCGGCCGGCGATTAGCCCTCGGCGTCTTCATCCAAGGCGATGACACCAAAGGTCGTTGTCCACGCGACGCAAAGCGGAGCGCAGACCCGAGGGTCCATTCCGTTACCTCGATCGTAAAGCGCAGCGGAGCAGAATTCTGGATCGTTGCAACGCGTCGACGTCGCGGAATGGATCCTCGGGTCTGCGCTGCGTCGCCACGCTCCTTGCTCCGCCCGTGGATGACGAAGGGATAGGCGTTCCGGCCAATTGCCAAAGACTGCGATCTGCCAAGGCAGGCACCATCCAGCGCGCTAGATTTTCGTGCCGGCCTCTTACTTACCCGACCTCGATGACGGCCTTGATCAGTCCCGACTTCTCATGCGTCCATCGGGCGAGGTCACGCGGCGTCCTGGCAAGCGTGGTTCGATGGGTGACGAGCTTGTTCAGCGGCACGGCGCCGTCGCGGATCGAGGCCGCGACATGGTCGAAGTCGGCCTTCAGCGCATTGCGGCTGCCGATCAGTGTCATCTCGCGCTTGTGGAATTCGGGATCGGAGAAGGCGATGTCGTCCTTGACGACGCTGACCAGCACCAGCGTGCCGCCATGCGCGACATGGGCGAAGGCCGACTGCACCGACGGCGTGTTGCCGGTCGCGTCGAATACGAGGTCGAAACCCTCGCCGGAGGTTGCTTGCCGGACCAGTTCGGCAGCAGTCGCCTTCGAGCCGTCCAGCGGGGTAAAGCCGAGTGCCTTTTCGGCGAAGCCGAGGCGCTCGGCGCTCATGTCGAGCAGGCTGACATCCAGTCCGGCGATGCGCGCGAAGATCGCCGTACCGAGGCCGATCGGCCCGGCGCCGATGACCAGCGTGCGCGCGCCCGGAGGCCCGAGCGAACGGCGCACCGCATGCGCGCCGATGGCCAGGAATTCCACCGCCGCGGCGTCGGCCAGCGACAGGCCGTTTGCCGGATAAAGGTTCTGCGCCGGCACCAGGATCTCGTCGCACATGGCGCCGTCGCGGTGGACGCCGAGCACTTCGATCTTCACGCAGCAATTCGGCTTGCCGTGCCGGCAGGCGATGCATTTGCCGCATGAAAGATAGGGGTTGATGACGACCGGCTCGCCGACGGCGAGATCGACGCCTTCGCCCTTCTCGACGATGGTGCCGGAGACCTCATGGCCCATGATGCGCGGATAGGCCAGAAACGGGTGCTTGCCTTCGAAGATGTGGTAGTCGGTGCCGCAGATGCCGACGTGGCTGACGGCAACCCGCGCCCAACCGGGCGGGGGCGCGCAAGGGTCGGCGCGGTCTTCGAGGACAAGCTCGCCGGGTGAGCGGCAGACAACGGCTTTCATGGGCAATCCAAGGCAAAAAAGCGCCGGCCTCGCTCGAGCGAGGCCGGCGCGAAAGGTTCAGGGAAGGTTCATTTGCCGCGACGGCGCAGGCCGTCGAAGTAGACGATGACGATGATCAGCAGGCCGGTGATGACGCGCTGCCAGAAGGTGTTGACGTTGAGCAGGTTGGCGCCGTTGTTGATCGTCGAAAGGATGAAGGAGCCGATCAGCGGTCCGTGCACGGAGCCGATGGCACCGAACAGCGAGGTGCCGCCGATCACCGAAGAGGCGATGGCCTGAAGCTCATAGGTGTCGCCCTGCGTCGGGTTGCCGATGCCGATGCGCGAGGCCAGGAGCACGCCGACGAAGGCGGCCAGCAGACCGGACAGGATATAGGCCATGAAGATGGTGCGCGGCACGTTGACGCCCGAAAGACGCGCGGCCTCGGCATTGGAGCCGACCGAGAACAGGTAACGGCCCCAGCGCGTGTGATGCAGGAATACGTAGGACGGGATGGCGACCAGGACCACCATCCAGAACAGATACGGGATGCCGAAGAGTGAGCCCCGCGAGAACGCCTGGAAGGGGTCGCTGTTGATGGAGATCGAGTTGCCGTTGGTCATCAGAAGGCCGATGCCGCGCAGCGAGGTCATGGTGGCCAAAGTGATGATGAAGGGCGGCAAGCCCATCTTGACGATGCCGAAGCCGTGGAAGAGGCCGATGGCGACGCCGACCAGCAAGGTCGCCAACACGGCCGCCCATATCGGCCAGCCGGCATTGATCAAAAGCGCCACGATCACCGTGGTGAAGCCGACCACCGCGCCGACCGACAGATCGATGCCGCCGGTGATGATGACGAAGGTCTGGCCGACGGCGAGGATGGCGATCAGCGAGCCCTGGCGCAAAAGATTGGTGATGTTGAGCGCCGTGGCGAAGGACGGCGTGGCGAGCGCCAGCACGATCCACATCAGAAGCAGAAGGCCAAGCAGGGTCAGGCCGAAGAGCGCGTTGAAATTGCGCTTGGGTTTTTCGGCGGGGATCGCCTCGGTGCTCATTTTTGTCCTCCCGACTTTTCTTGTTTCTCGGCCAGAGCCTGACCCAAAATGTCCTCGTGGCTCACGGTGCGGAAGCCATGTGTGGCGACCAGCTTGCCGCGCCGGAACACATGCAGCGTGTCGGCAAGCTCGTAGACTTCCGGCAGGTAGGAGGAGATCAGGATGATGCCGGCCCCCTTGGACAGCAGCGTCGAGAACAGGCGGTAGATCTCTGCCTTGGTGCCGACATCGACGCCCACTGTCGGCTCGTCGAAGATGAACAGCTTGGCGCCATGCGCCAGCCATTTGCCGATGACGATCTTCTGCTGGTTGCCGCCCGACAGGCTGGAGGCGAGCGCATTGCGCGTCGGCGTCTTGATGCGCAGATCGGCGATCTGGCGGTCGGCCTCGGCCTTTTCCCTGGCGCCGGAAATCAAAAAATTGCTGGAGATGCGTTTGTAGATCGGCAGGTTGAGGTTCATGCCGACCGGCAAATTGAGGCAGAGGCCCTGATCGCGGCGGCTTTCCGGGGCCAGCGCCATGCCGAGGCGGATCGCGTCGTGCTCGGAATTGATCTGGACTTCCTTGCCCTCCCACAGGATCTGGCCGGCCGACTTCCTGTGGCGGCCGTACAGCGTGGTGACGAACTCGCTGCGGCCGGCGCCGATCAGGCCGTAGAGGCCGACGATCTCGCCGGCGCGCACGGTCACCGAGACATTTTCGAAGCCCTTGCCGGAAAGGTTCTTCGTCTCGACGATCATGGCGCCGGGAGTGAAATGCTCCTTGTGGTAGATCTGCTCGATCGAACGGTTGATCATCAGCTTCACCAATTCGGGCTCGTCGGTCTCGGCGATGTTGCGGGTGCCGACCAAAGTGCCGTCGCGCAGCACGGAGACGCGGTCCGCAAGCTCGAACACTTCCTCCATGCGGTGGCTGATATAGATGATGGTGACGCCTTCGCCCTTCAGCCTTCGGATCAGCTTGAAGAGCTGGTCGGCCTCCTTGCGGGTGAGGTAGGCGGTCGGCTCGTCGAAGATCAGGAATTTGGTGCCGCGCACCGTGGCGCGAGCGGCGGCGATCAGCTGCTGCTGGCCGATGGTGAGATCGCCGAGCACGACATGCGCCGGCAGGTCGAAGCCGAGACCGTCGATGATCTTCTGTGCGTCCTTGACCATGGCGCGCTGCTGCAGCAGGCCGAAGCGGGATTCCTCCTCGCCGAGGAACATGTTGGCGGCGACGGTGAGGTGGCGGCAGAGCACCACCTCTTGGTGCACGGCGTTGATGCCCAGCGCCATCGCCTCGTGCGGAGTGGCCAGAGCCACAGGCTGACCTTCCCAGATGACCTCGCCGGAAGTGCGTGGCATGACGCCGGTCAGAAGTTTTATCAGGGTCGACTTGCCGGCGCCGTTCTCGCCGACGATGGCGTGAATCTCGCCCGCCTTGAAGGCAAGGTGCACGGGCTTCAGCGCATGCGTGCCGGGATAGCGCTTTTCCAGGCCGTTGAGCTCGAGGATCGTCCTGCCCGGCTGCAGCGTAGGGGCCGGATGCAGTTCCTGCGCCGTCGATGTCATGACAATCCTCCCAGATTGGTCTCAACCGTTGGGTACGCAGCGATGCGTCTGGCGCGCATCTTGAAATAAGAGCCTAAATCAGGCCGGCGAATTTCCAAATCGCCTTATGGATGTTTCCGGGGCGCGAGGCCCCGGAAACGACTGTCGCGACGCTGCTCAGTTGAGCTTCGGATTGAGCAGCGCGTCGATTTTCGGATCCTTCATGTTGTCCTTGGTGACGAGGTTGGCGCCGGTGTCGACATTGGCCTCGACCTTCTCGCCTTTCGAAGCGGCCAAAGCGGTCTTGATGCCGTCATAACCCATCCGGTACGGGTCCTGGACGACCAGGCCGGAGATGACGCCGTCGTTCAAGAACTTGATCAGCTTCTCGTCGCTGTCGAAGCCGATCAGAGCGACCTTGCCGCCGAGGCTGTTTTCGGCGATCGCCTGGCCGACGCCCTGCGCCATGATCAGGTTCGAGGCGAAGATGCCCTTGAGGTCCGGATTGGCGGTGATCAGGTCGGTGGCGATGTTGAGGCCCGTGGTGGCCTGGCCGTCGGCATATTTGTCGGCGACCAGCTCGAGGCCGGGATATTTGGCCTTGATCTGTTCGATGAAGCCTTGCTTGCGCTGCTCGAGCGAGCCGGCGCCGGGAAGCGCCGTGATCAGCGCGACCTTGCCTTCCACCTTGCCGCCATTGGCGGCACCGATCGCCGCGGCGAGACCGTCGGCGGCGACGCGGCCGCCCTGGACGTTGTCGGTGGTCAGGAAGGAGGTGAAGGCCTTGGAGTCGGCGCCGGAATCGATGCCGATGACCTTGACCTTGGAGGCCGCCTCGTCGATCGGCTTGCCGAGCGCCTTGAACTCGGTCGGCGAGATGACGATCGCGGCCGGGTTGCTGGCGACGGCGTTCTCGAGGATCGAGATCTGGCCGTTGACGTCGGTTTCGGCCTGGGCGCCGAGCTCCGGCACGTTGATGCCGAGATCCTTGCCGGCCTTGCGCGCGCCGGCCAGCACGATCTGCCAGTAGAAGGAGGTGGTATCCTTGACGATGATCGGAATGGTGACGTCGGCCGCCGAAGCGGGCGCGGAATGCATCGCGCCGGCAAGCATCGACGCGGCCGCCAAGGCCACGAAGGCACGGCGGTTGAGAAGGCTGGTCACGAATTTCATTAGGTTCCTCCCTAAAGTCGCCTGGTGAAGGTTGCGAAAGCTCCGTCTGGATAGGCGCGGCCCGAACAGAACTTTATCAATAAAAAACAGATGCCTTTTTTTGATAATGCATCGCCATGGTCGATGCAAGCGGTGTCTGGTGCCGTTTGTGTGATGCCGGGTGAGCTTTGCCCGGCCCCTCCCTGGCAGCCCATGGGCGCTTCCGTTCCTCACTGTCGGTATGGAACGATAATTTCACGATACTGTCAATATGGAATATTCATTCCATCGTGAGGTCGCAATTATGAAGGCAGACTTCCTTGCTGGCAGCGCTTCCTCCACGACAATGGCCTGCGACTAAAGCGTCGCGCCGAGATGCCAGGGCACGAATTCGTTGTCGCCGTAGCCAAACGCCTCGCTCTTGGTCTTGCGGCCGGACGCCGTCTCGATGATCAGCTCGAAGATCTCGCGACCCATGCCGGCGATGGTCTTCTCGCCCGAGGCGATGACGCCGCAATTGACGTCCATGTCCTCTTCCATCTGGTGATACATGGTCGAATTGGTGGCGACCTTGATCGACGGCGTCGGCCGGCAGCCGAAGCAGGAGCCGCGGCCGGTGGTGAAGACGATGACATTGGCGCCGCCCGCGACCTGGCCGGTGGCCGAGACCGGGTCGTAGCCGGGCGTGTCCATGAACACCAGGCCGCTGCCCGACACCTTCTCGGCATAGCCGAAGACGCCGTTGAGCGGTGTCTGGCCGCCCTTGGCGACGGCGCCCAGCGATTTCTCGAGAATCGTGGTCAGGCCGCCGCGCTTGTTGCCGGGTGAGGGGTTGTTGTCGATCGAGGCGCCGTGTTTGGCGGTATGGTCCTCCCACCATTTCACATAGCCGTCGAGCTTGGCGGCGATCTCGGGCGAGGCGGCGCGATAGGCAAGCAGATGCTCGGCGCCGTAGATTTCGGTCGTCTCCGACAGGATGCCGACGCCGCCGCAACCGGCCAGGATATCGACGGCGGCGCCCAGCGCCGGATTCGCCGTGATGCCGGACATGCCGTCCGAGCCGCCGCATTGCAGGCCGACGACGATCTCCGAGACCGGGATCGGCTCGCGCTGCAAGTGGCCGACCTCATCGGCGATCTCGGCCAGCACGCCCATTGCCCTCTCGACGGATTTGCGCGAACCGCCGGCTTCCTGGATGTTGAAATGGCGTTTTCCGGCGGCCACGCCCTTCTGGCCGTAAAGGGTGAGCTGGTTGACCTCGCAGCCTAGCCCCACCATCAGGATGCCGCCGAAATTCGGGTGGCGCGCATAGCCGGCTAAAGTGCGGTGCAGGACCATCATGCCGTCGCCGGTGGCGCTCATGCCGCAGCCCTGGCCGTGGACGATCGGCACGAAGCCGTCGATGCCGGGATATTTCGGCAGAAGCGTGCGATTGGCCTCGTCGGCGATGGCGTGGCAGACGGTCGACGAGCAATTGACGCTGGCGATGATGCCGATGAAGTTGCGCGTGCCGGAGCGCCCATCGGCGCGGCGGTAGCCCATGAAGGTGCGCTTGCGGTCGGCCTCGGTGGCGTGCTCGGCCTCGCTCGGCGGCACCACCGGCAAGCGGCCGCTCTCGAAAACCAGATTGTGCGAGTGGACATGCTCGCCGGCCGCGATGGCTTGCGTGGCGCGGCCGATCGCTTGCGCGTATTTCACCACCGCTTCGCCCGCGGCGATCGGCTTGATCGCCACCTTGTGACCAGGCTCGATCACGGCGGTCGCGGCGGTACCGCCCGGCAATGGCGTTCCAATTTCGATGCGCCCGTTGGCGACGGCGACATTATCGGAGGGTGAGAGAAGGATGGTGTTTGCAATGGTCACGGGCGGCTGTCCTGGGTGATCTTGGGAATGCGGGCGGATTGACTTGCGCCCGTTTAAAGATAATGTCTTTTATCGGGAAAAAACAATTCTGCGTCAATTGTTTTCTCGCCCGGGCGGCGCGCGTCTTTTGAACGCCCGCGCGCACCCGTTTGGCAAGCCGGCGAAAAACGTTCCGCTTTTCGGAGGCTTGCGCTAGAGCCGGATGGTTTCAGGTCCGTTTGACCTGAAATCTGAATCCGGCTCTAAATCAAAGAGATAGAGCATGATGGGGCCCGAAAACCGCTTCGTACTTTTCGGCATCATGCTCTAGAGCAGTTCCAGGAAAAGTGCGTAGCGGTTTTCCGTCCGGAATTGCGCAGAAACAAAGATTTGGAGCAGTTCGGCGATTCCGGGAAACGCTGAACCGCTCTGGGAACACCGATCATATCGCGCTTCCAGCAGGCCGCGGCAAGCGTTGGGGAATACGGGCATGTCGAAGAGCAACAATGTCTACAAGGACGCCTTCAACCGCTGCCTCAGGCTGCTCGACGAGACCAAGAGCCTGCCGTCGGAACCTGAGCTCGGCACGCTGCTCGGCGTCAGCCGCACCACGGTGCGCAGCATTCTTTCGCGCATGGAAGAAACCGGGCTGATCGCCTGGAACAAACGCAACAAGACGGTGCTCAGGGCGCCGCGGCCGGAGGATTTCTTCCCCGAGGAAGAGACCGATTCGCTTGCCGAGATCATCGAGCGCTCCTTCATGCGGCGTCTGCTTGCGGAAGGCGCGGAAGCCGGCATGCAGATCAACGAGCTTGAGCTGGCGCGAGAAATCGGCGTCGGCACCACCAGCGTGCGCGAATTCCTGATCCGCTTCTCGCGCTTCGGGCTGATCGAGAAGCGTCGCAACAGCCACTGGGTGCTGAAGGGTTTCACGCGCGCCTTCGCGCTGGAACTGACCGAGATCCGCGAGATGTTCGAACTGCGCTCGGCGGCGGCTTTCGTCGCGCTTCCGGAAGACAGTGCGGTCTGGGTGGACCTCGACATGCTGGAGGTCCAACACCGCCAGCTCGCCAGCGAAATCGCCACGCGCTTCAACGAATTCTCCGAACTCGACGAGCGCTTCCACCGGCTGATCCACCGCGCCTCGCACAACCGCTTCATCGTCGACTTCTACGATGTCATCGCGATGATCTTTCACTACCACTATCAGTGGAACAAGGCCGAGGAGCGCCAGCGCAACGAGGTCGCGGTCCAGGAGCATCTTGCCTATATCGCGGCGCTGAAATCGCGCGATCCCGGCAAGGTGGACGCCGCCTGCCGCAAGCACCTGAAGTCGGCGCGCCAGACGCTGCTGAGCTCCATTCCCGAGGGACGGCAGGCGCAGCCCGCCTAATGCATGTCGCCCAGAAGCGTGCAGCGGTTCTGGGATAACGACAATGCATGAAAACAAGCGCGTCGCGCCGCGTTGCCGCAGCGCGGTTTTGTCGATTTTCCAGCCGCATCCTCCGTGTTATTTCCTTATTGGTCGCAATCCCGGACGGAAAACCGTTTCACACTTTTCCTGGAATTGCTCTAGTGTCGATCAAGTTTCCGGGAGAGGCTTTGCGTTGAATATCCGGCTGAAACGATGGAGCATGCCGGCCGCGTTCGTCGCGGCGCTGCTCCTGTTGCTTCAGTCCTCTCTCGGCGCTTTCGCGTTCGGCGCGCCGTCGCAGCTCGATGCCTTCGGCAACGTCATCTGCACCCATGAAGGCGCGGTAAAGCTCCCCGGCGGCGATCCCCACCAGCAGAATATGCCGTCCTGCTGCTCGCTCGGCTGCAGCATGGTTTCGCCGGCGCATCTGCCGCCGCCGGAAACCGCCACGCTGGCCGGGACCCGGCTTTTCGAGGCGGTCGCCTTCCAGCTTCCGGCCTTCCGGCACCAGGACTTCGCCCGCGACCGCTCTCCGGCCAATCCGCGCGCGCCGCCGGCAATGGTCTGATCCGCGGAACGTTCCGCGGGCCTATTCATCCAAAGATCAGACTGTTCGCAGCCGCAAAGCGGCGCGATCCTCATATCCATGGAGCAATCATGTCCAATCTTCTTCCCAGGGCTCGGACCTATGCCCTTCGCGGCGCGCCGCCGTTCCACCTCCAGCAGCGCGTTGGCCTTGCCGTGCTCAGCCTTCTTCTACTCTTGGCCTGCATTCCCGCCACCCTCGCGCATGAATTCAAGGTCGGAGACCTTGAGATCGAGCACCCCTGGTCGCGAGCGACGCCGCCCGGCGCCAAGGTGGCAGGCGGCTACTTCACCGTGATCAACAAGGGCAGCGCGCCGGACCGGCTGCTGTCAATTTCCTCCGACATCTCCGACAAGGCCGAACTGCATGAGATGGGCGTCAAGGACGGCGTCATGACCATGCGGCCGGTCGAGGGCGGGCTGGAGATCCCGGCCGGCGGCAAGGTCGTGTTGAAGCCGGGCGCCTACCACCTGATGTTCACCGGGCTGAAGCGGCAGCCGAAGCAGGGCGAGAAATTCCCGGCGACGCTGACCTTCGAGAAGGCCGGCAGCGTGAAAGTCGAGTTCGCCGTCGAAGGCATGGGCGAGACGGGCAGTGGCGATATGGACATGGACCACGCTGAGTAATCCGCCAATTCGAAATCAGAGGGACAATTCATGAAGACATATCTTTTTGCCGGCGCGCTGTTCGCGCTCGGGACCAATGCCGCGCTCGCCCACATCACGCTCGAAACGCAGGAAGCGGCTGTCGGCTCCACCTACAAGGCGGTCTTGCGGGTGCCGCATGGCTGCGAGGGCAAGGCGACGACCGCCGTGCGCGTGCAGATCCCCGAAGGCGTCATTGCGGTGAAGCCGATGCCCAAGCCCGGCTGGACGCTGCAGACCAAGAAGGGCAAATACGAGAAATCCTACCAGCTCTATGGCGAGACGCTGACCGCCGGCGTCAAGGAAGTGGACTGGAGCGGCGGCAATTTGCCAGACGAGTTCTATGACGAGTTCGTTTTCCGCGCCGCGCTGGCGGCCGACCTGCCGGCCGGCCAGATGCTCTATTTCCCGGTGGTGCAGGAATGCGGCGACGCCACCGACCGCTGGATCGAGATCCCCGCGGCGGGCCAGGATGAGGACGCCTTGGAAACTCCGGCGCCCGGCATCAAATTGCTGCCCAAGAAATAATCTCCTGGTGGCGCGCCCGATCGGGCGCGCCACCATTTCCTGTAAGACGGCATGAACGCAGCACAGCCTTCCTCGACGAACCGGACCGCGGGCCGACACATCGGCCCGCTTGCCTGGCTGTTCGTTTCGCTCGTGGCTATATTGGTGTTGGCGCTGCCCAGTCGTGCCTTCGCGCATGCGGCGCTGGTCGCAACCGATCCGGCCGACGGCGTGGTGCTGTCGCAAAGCCCCGCGCGATTTTCGCTGACCTTCAGCGAGCCCGTCTCGCCACTGGTTCTGACGCTTGTGCGGCCGGACGGCTCGCAGCTTGCGCTCACATCCTTCCGTCTCAACGACCAGACGATCGAGATCGACAATCCCGAAACGCTCAAACCCGGCACGCATGTGCTGAGTTGGCGGGTGGTGTCGGTCGACGGTCATCCCGTCGGTGGCTCGGCGCTGTTTTCCATCGGCGCGCCAAGCGCCGCGCCTGTGGCGGGCGAAGCCATCGACTGGACGCTGCGCGCGGCGATCTGGGCGGCCAGGCTGTTTGTCTATGCCGGCCTCTTCCTCGGCGTCGGCGGCGCGTTCGCGCTCGCCTGGCTGGCCGAGGACCGGCGCTGCGGCCAGCGCTTTGTCGCCGCGGCACTGCTTTTCGGCCTGGTCGGCGCGCCCTTGTCGCTAGGGTTGCAGGGGCTGGACGGCCTTGGCGCCCCGCTCGCCCGGTTTGCGACACCGGCCGTCTGGAAGACCGCGCTGGAAACGAGCTTCGTCTGGACGGTGCTGATCGGCTTGATCGCGCTTGGTCTCGCTTTGCTTTCGCTTTCCGGACCTTCGGCTCTTCGCAAGCTGTCGGCAAGCGCGGCGCTGCTCTGCGTCGGCGGCGCCCTTGCCGTGAGCGGCCACGCAAGTGCGGCCGAACCGCAATGGCTGACGCGGCCGCTGGTGTTCCTGCATGGCGCGGCAATCGCCTTCTGGGCCGGTTCGCTGGCGCCGCTCGGCCTGGCATTGCAGCGGCAGCCGGCGGAAGCGAAAGCCTTTCTGCGCCGCTTCTCCCGCGCGATCCTGCCGGTCGTCATCCTGCTTGCCGCAAGCGGTATCGTGCTGGCGATCATCCAGGTGCAGCAGCCGGCAGCATTGATCGACACGTCCTATGGCCGGCTGCTGCTCTTGAAGCTGGCTCTGCTGCTCTTCCTGTTCACGCTTGCAGCGGTCAACCGCTGGACGCTGACGGTGCCTGCCGAGGCCGGCGATACCGAGGTGCAGCGGCGGCTGGCGCGCTCCATCCGCATCGAGGTGGTCATCGTGCTTGCCATCTTCGGCGTCGCCGCCGGCTGGCGCTTCACCCCGCCGCCGCGCGCGCTGGCGATCGCCGCCGCGCAGCCGGTGTCGGTCCACATCCACACGCTGAAGGCGATGGCCGATCTCAGCATCACGCCCGGCCATGCCGGCGAGGTCGCCGCTTCGGTGGTGATCATGACCGGCGATTTCGGGTCACTCGATGCCAAGGCGGTGACGCTGGTGCTGTCGAAGCCGGATTCCGGTATCGAGCCGATCAAGCGACCGGCGACCAAGCCGGGCGACGGAACATGGCGCGTCGACAATCTCGTCATCCCGCTGCCCGGCCGCTGGAATGCGCGGCTCGACATCCTCGTCTCGGACTTCGAGGTGGTGAAGATCGAGGCTCCCATAGAGATCAGGGCGCAATAACCAACCCGAAACCAACCCGACACAATTGGGCGAGACGGTTGACGCCGCCGCCAAGGCCCGTCATTCATCTGGAAAAGGCATTCTCCAGGACGCAGCCCACAACAAGCATCCGAACGCAGGGAAGAAACGATGGAAAAAGCCGAAATCGGCCTGATCGGCCTTGGCACGATGGGCTCCAACCTGGCGCTCAACATCGCCGAGCACGGGCACCGCATCGCCGTCTTCAACCGCACGCCGTCGCGCACAGACGCCTTTATCGAGAGCGCCGGTTCGCTGAAGGACATGGTCGTTCCCTGCTACAGCCTGGAGGAACTCGCCGCGGCGATCCGGCCGCCGCGGCCGATCATCATCATGGTGCTGGCCGGCAAGCCGGTCGACGAGCAGATCGCGGCGCTGCGCGCCGTGCTGTCGGCCAACGACATCGTGATCGATGCCGGCAACGCCAATTTCCGCGACACGATGCGCCGCTTCTCGGAATTGTCCGGCTCGGGCCTGACCTTCATCGGCATGGGCGTTTCGGGCGGCGAGGAGGGCGCGCGCCACGGGCCGTCGATCATGGTCGGCGGCACCGAGGAGTCCTGGAAGCGCGTCGAGAAAGTGCTGACCGCGATCTCCGCCAAGTTCAAAGAAGAGCCCTGCGCCGCCTGGCTCGGCACCGACGGCGCCGGCCATTTCGTGAAAACCATCCACAACGGCATCGAATATGCCGACATGCAGATGATCGCCGAGATCTACGGCATCCTGCGCGACGGGCTCGACATGGCGCCCAAGGAGATCGGCAAGGTCTTCGACGGCTGGAACAAGGGTCGGCTCAACTCCTACCTGATCGAGATCACCGCCAAGGTGCTGGCCGCCGACGATCCCAAGACCGGCAAGCCGGTGGTCGACATCATCCTCGATCGCGCCGGACAGAAGGGCACCGGCAAATGGTCGGTGATCGAGGCGCAGCAGCTCGGCATCCCGGCGACGGCGATCGAGGCGGCGGTCGCGGCGCGCGTGCTGTCCTCGATCAAGGACGAGCGGCAGGCGGCGGAAAAGGCCTATGGCGATATCGGCGTCGAAAAGATCTCCGGCGACAAGACCGCGCTGCTCAAGGATCTTGAGCTGGCATTGTTCGCCGGCAAGATCGCGGCTTACGCGCAGGGTTTCGCGGTGATGAGCGGCGCCTCGAAGGAATTCAACTGGAACCTGCCGATGCCGACCATCGCCAAGATCTGGCGCGCCGGCTGCATCATCCGCTCGCAGATGCTGGACACGATGGCCGAGGCGTTCGATTCAGGCAGCGCTTCCACCAACCTGCTGATGGCGCCGGCCTTCATCGCCTTGATGAAGGAGGCGCATCCGTCGCTCAGGCGCATCGTGGCGCGTGCCTCCGAGGCCGGGTCGCCGGTGCCGGCGCTGTCGTCGGCGCTTGCCTATTTCGACAGCTACCGGCAGGGACGCGGCACGTCGAACCTGATCCAGGCGCAGCGCGATTTCTTCGGCGCGCACGGCTTCGAGCGTATCGGCGAGCAGGGGGCGTTTCACGGCCCGTGGGGCAGCGGCGCGGGGCATTAACCCCGATAAGGCAGAACCTCGCTCGGGGTACTGAGTGACTGCAACGAGCCGGGGTCGGCGCCGCCGATCCAGCCGAGCACCGCGCGGGCGAGCTCGGAGCCGGCCAGCCGGAAGTTCTCGTTGACGACCAGCAGTTCGCGCCGGAACAGATGCAGCAGCTCCGACGATTGTTTCGACACCACGTCGACGTCGCGGCCGAGTTTCAGCCCGGCGTCCTCGATGCCGGCCACGATGGCGAGCGTCGCTGCGGCGGCGCTGCTGACGAAGCCGTCCGGCCGGTCCTTGCGACGCATCAATTGCGCTGTGCGCATCCTGATCTGTTCGATCGACTGGTCGATGGAGACGGTGTTGAACGGCACCTCGCTAACGCCCGCCTCGCTCAGCGCATCGGCAAAGCCGTTCACCGTATGGCCGTAATAGGTGAGGCCGACCGGCGGCGTCACAAGGGCAAGCCGGTTGCGGCCCCGGCTGGCGAGATAGCGCACGGCTTCGCCGGCAAAGGCGTAATTGTCGAAGTCGTGGTAGGGATGCACCAGCCCCATGTCGGTGCGGCCATGCGTGGCGAAGGGAATACCGCGCTCCAGCATGTAGCGTGCCCGCGGATCGTTGGGCTGGGTGCGCGAGATGATGACGCCGTCGGCAGAGCCCGTCTCGACCAGATAGCGCACCGGATCCAGCGGATCCTGCGAGCGCGAATAGGGCGTGACGATCAGGTGGTAGGGCGTGTCGGCGATCACCTCGGTGACGCCGTAGATGATGTCGGAGACGAAGCTCATCAGCTCGTGCTCGGTGTTCAGCACAAGCGAGACGACGTTGGTCTTGCCTGTTCTCAGCCTGACGCCGGCGCGGTTCGGGCGGTAGCCGATCTGCTTGGCGACGAGCTGGACGCGACGCCTGGTCTCGGCGCCGATCTCGGGTGCATCCTTCAGCGCGCGCGAGACCGTCGTAACGCCAAGCCCGGTCATGAAGGCAAGCGTCTTCAGCGTCGGTCGCTCCTTGCCCGACGTGGCGTCGTCGCCCTTCTTCGTTATCCGTCTATCCATTCGTCCCGCCCGTCAGGGGCATAGCAGCCGCAGGGCCGACCGGCAATCGTGCGGCGGTGACATTTGCGCGACCTTCAGCTTGTGGCTCGGTTCAATATACTGAAACGTTACAGATTGCCAATCTTCGTGATCGACCGGCAAGGTCGGTGCCCCTTTGCATCGCGGTGCGGCGATGAACCAAAGTCGCTGGAATCACAAAGAAATATCAGTCTAGGCCTATTTTTTGCACCAATCGGCTGTGCCAGCGCCGGCATTACCGCGTCGGAAGAAGGATTTTGTTCGGGCCTCGAAAAAATCTTGATTGGCTTCAAGGCGAGGGTTGCCTAGGAGGATCATTTGCCGTATCGAAAATCTGTAACGTTTCAGATTCTGGGAGGAAGCCGAAATGCGATACAAATTCCTGACTGCCGCCTTCGCCGCGACGGTTGCGCTCAACTTCGCCGGTCCGGCGGTCGCGACCGACCTGGAAGTCACCCATTGGTGGACTTCCGGCGGCGAGGCGGCGGCGGTGGCCGAGCTTGCCAAGGCATTCGACGCGACAGGCAATCACTGGGTCGACGGCGCCATTGCAGGCTCCGGCGGCACGGCGCGGCCGATCATGATCAGCCGTATCACCGGCGGCGACCCGATGGGCGCCACCCAGTTCAACCACGGCCGGCAGGCGGAAGAGCTGGTGCAGGCCGGGCTGATGCGCGACCTCACCGATATCGCCACCAAGGACAAGTGGACGGAAATCGTGCGGCCGAAGAGCCTGCTCGACTCGTGCACCATCGACGGCAAGATCTATTGCGTGCCGGTCAACATCCATTCCTGGCAGTGGCTGTGGCTGTCCAACGAGGCCTTCCAGAAGGCCGGCCTGCCCGTGCCGAAGGACTGGAATGAATTCGTGGCGGATGCGCCGGCGCTGGAAAAGGCCGGCATCATTCCGCTCGCGGTCGGCGGACAGGCCTGGCAAGCCTCGGGTGCCTTCGACGTGCTGATGGCCGCGACCGGGGGCACCGATACGTTCCTCAAGGTCTACAAGGACAAGGACGCCACCTTCGCGGCCGGCCCGGAGATCGCCAAGGTGTTCAAGGCGGCGGACGATGCCCGCAAGATGGCCAAGAACACCAACGTGCAGGACTGGAACCAGGCGACCAATCTGGTCATCACCGGCAAGGCCGCCGGCCAGATCATGGGCGACTGGGCGCAGGGCGAGTTCCAGGTCGCCGGCAAGACCGCCGGCAAGGACTATACCTGCCTGCCTGGCCTCGGCCTGAACGAAGTCATCGCCACCGGCGGCGACGCCTTCTACTTCCCGCTGCTCAAGGACGAGGCGAAGGCGAAGGCGCAGGTCGTGCTCGCGGAGACCTTGCTCGATCCGAAGACCCAGGTCGCCTTCAACCTCAAGAAGGGTTCGCTGCCGGTGCGCGGCGATGTCGACCTCAATACGGCGAACGACTGCATGAAGAAGGGCCTCGCCATCCTCGCCAAGGGCGCCGTCATGCCGTGGACGGACCAACTGCTTTCGCAGGACACCCAGAAGCAGAAGGAGGACCTGTTCTCCGAGTTCTTCGCCAAGCCCGACATGACGATCGAAGAGGCACAGAAGCGCTTCGCCGAGATCATCGGTTCGGCGGACTGACGACCGGCGCCCCCGCCGGCTTCCGACCCCAGCCTATCGGGGTCGGGAGCTCGATGTCCTCATTGCCCGGCCGGCCGAGATGAGCAGCAGCGAACGCCCGAACCAGCTTTTCCGCAACCTGAACGCCAAGGTCGCATCGATCCCGATGGTGCTCACCGCGCTGGTGGTGTTCGTCGGCGGCACGGCGTGGACGGTGCTCTACTCCTTCACCAATTCGAAGCTGTTGCCGCGGCTCAATTTCGTCGGGCTCGACCAGTATCACCGGCTGTGGTCGACATCGCGCTGGCTGGTGTCGATCGAGAACCTTTTGATCTACGGCGTGATCTCGTTGGTGTTCTCGCTGGTCATCGGCTTCTTGCTTGCAGCCCTTCTCGACCAGAAGATCCGCTTCGAGGACACGTTCCGCACCATCTTCCTCTATCCCTTCGCGCTGTCCTTCATCGTCACCGGGCTGGTATGGCAGTGGCTGCTCAATCCGGATTTCGGCGTCCAACGCGTCGTGCGCGACCTCGGCTGGACGAGCTTCAGCTTCGATCCGCTCTACAATTCCAGCATCGTCATCTACGGCATTTCGATCGCGGCGCTCTGGCAAGGCACGGGCTTGATCATGTGCCTGATGCTCGCCGGACTGCGCGGCATCGACGAGGACATCTGGAAGGCGGCGAGGGTGGACGGCATTCCGGCCTGGAAGACCTATCTCTTCATCGTCATCCCGATGATGCGGCCGGTCTTCATCACGACGTTGGTGATCATCGCCGCCGGCATCGTCAAGGTCTATGACCTGGTCGTGGCGCAGACCAGCGGCGGCCCCGGTATCGCGTCGGAAGTGCCGGCGAAATATGTCTACGACTACATGTTCTTCGCCCAGAATCTCGGCCAGGGTTTCGCCGCTTCGACCATGATGCTGTTGTCGGTGGTGATCGTCATCGTGCCATGGGCCTATCTCGAATTCGGAGGCAAGAAGCGTGGCTGACGTCGCCTCCCTGTCCACCGGTGCCGAAGCGCTCAGGCGCGATGCCACCGGCCCGAGCGGGCCCAAGCCGCGGCACGTGCTGTCGCGCCGCAATATCTTCCTCTACGGCACGCTGATCGTCGTGGCGCTCTACTACCTTTTGCCGCTCTACGTGATGATCGTCACGTCGCTGAAGGGCATGCCGGAAATCCGCCTCGGCAACATCTTCTCGCCGCCGGTGGAAATCACCTTCGAACCCTGGGTGAAAGCCTGGGCGACAGCGTGCACCGGGCTCAACTGCGACGGGCTTTCGCGCGGTTTCTGGAATTCGGTGCGCATCACCGTGCCGTCGGTGATCCTGTCGATCGCGATCGCCTCGGTGAACGGCTATGCCTTGGCCAACTGGCGCTTCAAGGGCGCCGACACCTTCTTCATCATCCTGATCGTCGGCGCCTTCATCCCCTACCAGGTGATGATCTATCCGATCGTCATCATCCTGCGCGAGATCGGCATCTACGGCACGCTGACCGGCTTGGTGATCGTGCATTCGATCTTTGGCATGCCGATCCTGACGCTGCTCTTCCGCAACTATTTCACCTCGATGCCGGAGGAGCTGTTCCGCGCAGCGCGCGTCGACGGCGCCGGTTTCTGGGGCATCTATCTGCGCATCATGCTGCCGATGTCGCTGCCGATCTTCGTCGTCGCCATCATCCTGCAGGTAACCGGCATCTGGAACGACTTCCTGTTCGGCGTCGTCTACACGCGCCCCGACACCTATCCGATGACGGTGCAGCTCAACAACATCGTCAACTCGGTCCAGGGCGTGAAAGAATACAACGTCAACATGGCAGCGACCATCCTGACCGGCCTGGTTCCGCTCATCGTCTACTTCATTTCCGGCAAGCTCTTCGTGCGCGGCATCGCCGCCGGCGCGGTGAAAGGATGATGATGGCCGCTGAAATCGCCAATCCCAGCGTTTCGATCCAGGACCTGTCGCTCAATTTCGGCGCCGTCTCGGTGCTGCAGACCCTCAACCTGGATGTCGCCGACGGCGAGTTCATCGTGCTGCTCGGTCCGTCCGGCTGCGGCAAGTCGACCTTGCTCAACTGCATCGCCGGGCTGCTCGACATCTCGGACGGGCGTATCTTCATCAAGGGCAAGAACGTCACATGGGAGGAGCCGAAGGACCGCGGCATCGGCATGGTGTTCCAGTCCTATGCGCTCTATCCGCAGATGACGGTGGAGAGGAACCTTTCCTTCGGCCTGCGCGTCGCCGGCGTGGCGAAGGACGAGATCGCCAAGCGCATCGCGCGCGCCGCCGAGATCCTGCAGATCGAGCCGCTGCTGCAGCGCAAGCCTTCGGCGCTGTCCGGCGGCCAGCGCCAGCGCGTGGCGATCGGGCGCGCGCTGGTGCGCGACGTCGATGTCTTCCTGTTCGACGAGCCGCTCTCCAATCTCGATGCCAAGCTGCGTTCGGAGTTGCGCGTCGAGATCAAGCTTTTGCACCGCAGGCTCAAGAACACGATGATCTACGTCACCCACGACCAGATCGAGGCGATGACGCTGGCCGATCGGATCGCGGTGATGAAGGGCGGCGTGATCCAGCAGCTCGACGCGCCGCAGACGATCTACAACCGCCCCGTCAACCGCTTCGTTGCCGGCTTCCTCGGCTCGCCGGCGATGAATTTCATCGACGGCAGGCTGGAGAAGGATAGCGGCGACTGGCACTTTGCCGTCGAGGATGTTCGCATCCCGCTTGCGACCTATGCCTTCGAGAAGGAGCCGGCGCCGGGCCCTGCTGTGTTCGGCATCCGGCCAGAGCATGTCGCCTTCAACAGCGGCACGGGCTGGCCTTTCACCGCGACGGCCAATGTCGAGGTCGTCGAGCCGATGGGCTCCGACACGCTGGTGTGGCTGAAGCTCGGCCGGCAGAACTTCACCGTGCGCGTCACCTCCGAACGCACGCCGAAGAACGGGGATGCGGTCGGCATCGGCTTCGATCCGCTGCGCGCCTCGCTCTTCGACGCTCAAACCGGCAACCGAATTTAACTCCCCAGGACCAACAGAACGGACAGGACAGATGAACTGGTCATTCCAACTCTACAGCGCCCGCAATTTCCAGCCATGGAACGGCGTGGTGAAAATGCTCGGCGAGCTCGGCTACAGCCAAGTCGAGGGCTTCGGCGGCGTCTATGACGACCCGAAAGCGTTCCGCGCCGAACTCGACAGGAACGGACTTGCGATGCCGACCGGGCATTTCTCGATCGACGCGTTGGAAAACGATTTCGACGGCGTGCGCAAAACCGCCGAAGCGCTCGGCATCATGCTTCTGATCTGCCCCTATCTGATGCCCGATCAGCGCCCGTCCGATGCCGCCGGCTGGCGCGGCTTCGGCGAGCGTCTCGCCAAGGTCGGCGAGGTGGCAAAGAAGGCCGGCTACGGCTTTGCCTGGCACAACCACGATTTCGAGTTCAAGCCGCTTGCCGACGGCTCGCTGCCGCAGGACCACATCCTGTCCGCGGCACCGGATATCGGCTGGGAGATGGACGTCGCCTGGGTGATCCGCGGCGGCGCCGATCCGCTGCCCTGGATCGAAAAGCACGGCAAGCGCATCGTCGCCGTGCACGTCAAGGACATGGCAAAGCCGGGCGAGGGGCTGGACGAGGACGGCTGGTCCGACGTCGGCCACGGCACGATCGACTGGGCGGGCCTGTTCAAGACATTGCGCGCCAAGAGCGCGGCGCGGTATTTCATCATGGAGCAGGACAATCCCAACGACATCGAGCGCTATGCCCGCCGCTCGATCGCGGCAGCCAAGAGCTGGCAGGAGTAATCAAAATGGCGGAGAAACTTGGCGTCGGGGTCATCGGCTGCGGCAACATCTCGAAGGCGTATTTCTCGCTGTCGCCGCTGTTCCGCGGCATCAAGATGCGCGCCTGCGCCGATATCAACATGGATGCCGCGAAAGCACGGGCAAAGGAGTTCAAGCTCCGCGCCGAGACGGTCAACGACCTGCTCAAGGATGACGAGATCGACATCATCGTCAACCTCACGGTTCCGGCGGTGCACTACGAGGTCTCCAAGGCGGTGCTCGACGCCGGCAAGCATGTCTATTCGGAAAAGCCGTTCGTGCTGTCGATCGGGGAAGGGCTCGATCTCAAGAAACGGGCCGAGAAAAGGGGCCTGCGCATCGGTTCGGCGCCGGACACGTTCCTCGGCGGCGCGCACCAACTGGTTCGCGATCTGGTCGACAGCGGCAAGCTCGGCGCGATCACCAGCGGCACCTGCCATGTGATGGGCCACGGCATGGAGCACTGGCATCCCAACCCGGATTTCTTCTTCCAGCCGGGCGCCGGTCCGGTGCTGGATATCGGACCGTATTATGTCACCAACCTGATCCAGCTGATCGGACCCGTGAAGCAGGTGGCCGCCTTCGCGACGACGCCGGCGAAGGAGCGCACCATCAGCTCCCAGCCTCGCGCGGGCGAAAAGATCCCGGTGAACACGCCGACCACCATCCATGCGCTGCTTGAATTCGCCAATGGCGCGGTGATCACGCTCAACACCAGCTGGGACGTCTGGAGCCATGGCCACGCGCCGATGGAGCTCTACGGTGAATTGGGCACCGTCTTCGTGCCGGACCCGAATTTCTTCGGCGGCGAGGTGCGCTTCACCGACTCGGCCAAGCCGGTGAAGAAACTGCCGAAATGGAACCATCCGTTCGGCGTGCCGAACGAGATGCATGGCCATGGCATGATGGCGAACTACCGCACCGCCGGCCTCGCCGACATGGCGGTCGCGATTGCCGAAGGGCGGCCGCATCGCTGCTCGATGGAGCTGGCGCTGCACGCGGTCGATGTCATGACCGGCATCCTGCGTTCCGGCGAAAGCGGCAAATATGTCGCCATGCAGACGACCTGCGAGCGGCCGGCCGCGCTCGGCGTCAAGGACGCCAAGGCGTTGCTGGCGAAGAAAAAGTAGGTGGCAACCCCTCTCCCCGTTGCGGCGGGGAGAGGGTAAGGGTTAGGGGCACGCATCGATTCAATTCAGGTTGGCGGCGATCGCCGCGCCGTTTCGATCCCGAGGATTGCCATGCCCTATGTCGCCGCCCAAGACCGCTACGAGAAGATGATCTATAACCGCTGCGGGCGGTCCGGCCTGAAGCTGCCGGCGATCTCGCTCGGGCTGTGGCACAATTTCGGCAACGACACGCCGCACAGGACCAAGCAGGCGATCGCGCGCAAGGCCTTCGACCTCGGCATCACGCATTTCGACCTCGCCAACAATTACGGTCCGCCGCCCGGCTCGGCGGAAACCGCGTTCGGCGAGATCCTGCGCACCGATTTCGCCGCTTACCGCGACGAGATGATCATCTCGACCAAGGCTGGCTACGAGATGTGGGCCGGTCCGTACGGCGAATGGGGCAGCCGCAAATATGTGCTGGCCAGCCTCGACCAGAGCCTCAAGCGCATGGGGCTCGACTATGTCGACATCTTCTATTCGCACCGTTTCGATCCCGAGACGCCGCTCGAGGAAACGATGGGCGCGCTCGACCATGCGGTGCGCTCGGGCAAGGCGCTCTATGCCGGCATCTCCTCCTACAATTCGCAGCGCACGCGCGAGGCGGCCGACCTATTGCGGCAGCTCGGCACGCCATGCCTGATCCACCAGCCGAGCTATTCGATGCTCAACCGCTGGGTCGAGGAAGATGGGCTGCTCGACACGCTGGAGGGGCTCGGCATCGGCTCGATCGTGTTCTCGCCGCTGGCGCAAGGCATGCTGACCGACAAATATCTCGGCGGCATCCCCGAGGGCAGCCGCGCGTCGCAAAGCAAATCGCTCAAGCCCGCCTTCATCAACGACAGGTCGATCGCCAACATCCAGGCGCTCAACGCCATCGCCGCCCGCCGCGGCCAGACGCTGGCGCAGATGGCGCTGGCCTGGGTGCTGCGCAAAGGTCGCGTGACCACAGCGCTGATCGGCGCCAGCCGGCCGGAACAGGTCGAGGATTGCGTCGGCGCGCTCAAGGCGCTCGAGTTCTCCGATGCCGAGCTCGCCGAGATCGACACTTACGCGTGCGAGTCCGACATCAATCTTTGGGCGGCTTCGGCCGAACGCAAAGGGCCGCCGCGCAAGTAGCGGTTAGCCGGCGAACCATCTCCGCCGGCGCGTGCCTGGAGGGACGCGCTGCGGAAACAGTGGCAAAATCATTCGTTCGTCGCTATCTCAGGGGAATTGAAGCCGTTCGCGTGCGAGATTTCGAGCGGACGTCGATTGGGCGAACAAGATGACGGCAAGAGATGCGCTGACCAAGAACCAGCTCTGCGTGCTCGAGAAGCTCGAGGCGTCCAGCGGGCCGCTCAGCGCCTATACGCTGCTCGACCAGCTGCGCGAGCGCGGTTTCCGGGCGCCGTTGCAGGTCTATCGGGCGCTCGACACGCTGGTGAAGTCCGGCTTCGTGCATAGGCTCGAAAGCCTCAACTCCTTCGTCGCCTGTGCCGAGCCGCACGACCACAGCCATTCGATGACGGCCTTCGCCATCTGCGACAATTGCGGCCAGGTGACCGAAATGTCCGACCACGATGTCGATCACCGGCTTGACGAATGGGTGCGCTCGACGGGATTTGCAGCCAAGAAGGCGGTTATCGAGTTTCGCGGGGTGTGTGCCAAATGCAGGGCTGAAGCGGCGTAAGAACGCCGATATTCAGGTGAGGTCGGCCTGCAAATGGCGGCTCCCTGCGCTTCCGGTGCTCACGTACTTTAAGTACGCTCCGCTCCGGTTCTCGGGACCCACCATTTTCGACTCGACCTGACCTGAATCTCGACGCTCTTACAGCGTGGGGTAGCGCCTAATGCGCCTCGTCCCAGTTGTTCGCCGCTCGCGCGTCGACGTGCAGCGGCACCGACATCGACACCGCCGGCATCGGCGCGTTCTCCATCACGCGGCGTACCACCGGGATCGTCGCCTCGACCTCCGCTTCCACCGTCTCGAAGATCAGTTCGTCATGCACCTGCAACAGCATGCGGGCGGAGAGTTTCGCCTTGTCCAGCGCCTCTTCCATATGCACCATGGCGCGGCGGATGATGTCGGCCGCGGTGCCCTGGAGCCTGGCGTTGATCGAGGCGCGCTCGTTGAAGGCGCGCACCGACGGGTTGGACGACCTTATTTCCGGATAGTGGATGCGGCGGCCGAAGATGGTCTCGACGAAACCGTTTTCCCGCGCATAGGCCTTGGTTTCCTCGATATAGTCGCGGATGCCTGGGAAGCGCTCGAAATAGCGCTTGATATAGGCGCTCGCCTCGTCGCGCGGGATCGACAGCTGGTTGGCCAGGCCGAAGGCCGAGATGCCGTAGATGATGCCGAAATTGATCGCCTTGGCGCGCCGGCGCACCTCCGAAGGCATGCCTTCGACCGGCACGTTGAACATTTCCGATGCGGTGATGGCATGGATGTCGGCGCCGTCGGCGAAAGCCTGCTTGAGCTGCGGGATCTCCGCGACATGGGCAAGCACGCGCAGTTCGATCTGGCTGTAGTCGGCCGAGACCAGCTTGTGGCCCTTTTCGGCGATGAAGGCGGTCCTGATCTTGCGGCCCTCGGCGGTGCGCACCGGGATGTTCTGCAGATTGGGATCGGAGGACGACAGACGCCCCGTCGTCGTCGCGGCGAGCGCATAGGAGGTGTGGACGCGGTTGGTGCCGGGGTTGATGAAGCCCGGCAGCGCGTCGGTATAGGTCGATTTCAGCTTGGTGAGCTGGCGCCAGTCGACGATCTTGCGCGGCAGCTCGTGGCCTTCGGTGGCAAGGTCTTCCAGAAGCTGCGCCGAGGTCGACCACTGGCCGGTCTTGGTCTTGGAACCGCCCGGCAGGCCCATCTTGCCGAACAGGATATCGCCGAGCTGCTTCGGCGAGCCGATGTTGATGCGTTCGCCGACGATTCCATAGATTTCCTCCTCGACGCGGGCGGCGCCCTGCGCCAATTCGCCCGACAGTCGCGACAGGATCTGGCGGTCGACCGAGATGCCGCGCTGTTCCATCCGGGCAAGCACCGGCACCAGCGGCCGCTCCAGTCGCTCGTAGACGGAAACGAGGCCCTTGGCGGCCAACCTCGGCTTCAGCACCAGCCAGAGCTGCAACGCAATGTCGGCCTGCTCGGCGGCGTATCTCGTCGCGCGCTCGATATCGACCTGGTCGAAGCCGATGGCGCTTTTGCCCGAGCCGGCGAGTTCCTTCTTCGAGGCCGACGCGTGGCCGAGCCACTTCTCCGACAGCGAGACGAGGTCGTGACCGCCGGAGGTGCCTGCGTCGAGCACGTAGGAGATCAACATCGTGTCGTCGAACGGCCCGACCTCGATGCCGTGCCGGCCCATCACGACGATGTCGTATTTCATATCCTGCACGATCTTGAGAACCGACCGGTCCTCGAGCAACGGCTTGAGCAGCGCCAGCGCCTCGCGGACGGGGATCTGGTTCTCCAGCATGCCGCCGCCGAGCAGGTCGCCATTGCCGCTCTTGTGGGCGAGCGGCACATAGACGGCGCGGCCAGGTGCGATCGCCATGGAAATGCCGATCAGGTCGGCCTGCATCGGATCGGACGAGCTGGTCTCGGCGTCGAGCGCAAGGACGCCGGCGTCGCGGGCTCCGGCCATCCAGGCCTTGAGCGCCGCCGCATCGCGGATGGCGGTATAGGCCGAGGGGTCGATCTTGCGGGCCGCCGCCTGTTCGAGCCGCAGCGCCGAGAGCAGCGAAGGGGTGTCGCCCTGCGGCGGCGCGTCCTCGCCCCTTGTGGCAGGTTTCGTGGTACCCTTCGATTCAGGTGCCGGCTGTCTCGATGGCGCGCCAAAGCCAACATCGGGGCCATGCGCGGTATCGGCACGCTCGATGGTGACGGCAGCTGCCTGGACGTCGCCGATCTCGGTCGCGGTCGCCTCCGCAACCCGGCGGGTCAGCGTGGTGAATTCCATCGTCTTCAGGAAGCCGATCAGCTTCGGCCCGTCAGGCGCATGCAGCACCAGCTCGTCCAGCCCTTCCGTCACCGCTACGTCGTTCTTCAGCGTCACCAGCTGGCGCGAGATGCGCGCCTTGTCGGCGTTGGCGATGATGGTTTCGCGCCGTTTTTCCTGCTTGATCTCGGAGGCACGTGCCAGGAGCCCGTCGAGGTCGCCATACTGCTCCAGAAGCTGCGCCGCCGTCTTCGGCCCGATGCCGGGCACACCCGGCACGTTGTCGACGGAGTCGCCGGTCAGCGCCTGCAAATCGATCATCTTTTCCGGCGGCACGCCCCATTTCTCGATCACTTCGGGAATGCCGATCTGGCGGTCCTTCATCGGGTCGTACATGCCGACGGTCGGGCCGACCAGCTGCATCAAATCCTTGTCGGAAGAGATGATGGTGGTATCGGCGCCGGCCTCGCAGGCCATCCGGCTATAGGTGGCGATGATGTCGTCGGCCTCGAACCCCTCCATCTCGATGCAGGGCAGGTTGAAGGCCACGGTCGCCTGGCGGATCAGACCGAATTGGGGGATCAGGTCCTCCGGCGGCGCCGAGCGGTTCGCCTTGTATTCGGGATAGAGATCGCTGCGGAAGGTTTTCGAGGAATAGTCGAAGATGACGGCGAAATGCGTCGGCACGATGCCTACACTGGTGTTGCGGGCGTCCTGCATCAGCTTCCACACCATGTTGCAGAAGCCGAGCACGGCGCCGGTCGGCAGGCCGTCGGATTTGCGGTTCAGCGGCGGCAGCGCGTGATAGGCGCGGAAAATGTAGCCGGAGCCGTCGACGAGGAAGAGGTGATCGCCTTTTTTCATGCCGGCAGGGATAGCGCGGCCAGCCTTCGCGGTCCATGCCAAAGGCTGTGCAAACCTGCCGGTTCGGGCAACACCCCTGACAGATACTGTCCGGGCGGAATCCACTGCTCACGGGCATGTTACAAAAGTGTAATTTTCGTGCCCTTGAATCGCCACGTTCACAGACCCAAATACACGTCATCGGCAGTTTTCGCCGAAGTCCGGAGTAAGGCCCGTCCCCCGCCTATCCCGGGCAAACTGCGGCAGCCTATCCCCCCTCTCCGGGCTGCCGCATCGTTTCGAGTAAAGACCGCCGTGGTTCCCCCTCCACCACGGCGGTTCTTTTTTGCCTCCGGGCAAGCCTTTCCCGCTTGGTCCAACGATCGCGGCTTTTCGTTTTCCGCATCGCCCTTTAGGGTCTGCCGCAAAAATCGAAAGGCCCCCAAAATGTCCAAACTCTCCCCCGTCCTCGACCGTCTCGACCAGAACCTCGACCAGAGCCTGGAGCGGCTGTTCGGCCTGCTCGGCATCAAGTCGATCTCCACCGATCCCGCCTTTGCCGCCGACTGCCGCAAGGGGGCCGAATGGCTGGTGGCCGAGCTCAAGCTGATCGGCTTCGACGCAAGCGTGCGCGACACGCCCGGACATCCGATGGTGGTGGCGCATCACGAAGGACCGGCAGGCTCTCCGCATGTGCTGTTCTACGGCCATTACGACGTGCAGCCGGTCGATCCGATCGAATTGTGGGAAACCGATCCGTTCGCGCCGTCGATTAAGGAGATCGAGCCCGACCGCAAGGTGATCACCGGGCGCGGCTCGGCCGACGACAAGGGGCAACTGATGACCTTCGTCGAGGCCTGTCGCGCCTGGAAGCAGGTGCATGGCAATCTGCCGTGCCGCGTCACCATCCTGTTCGAGGGCGAGGAAGAATCCGGCTCGCCGTCGCTGAAGCCGTTCCTGGAAGCCAACGCCGCCGAGCTGAAGGCGGATTTCGCGCTGGTCTGCGACACCAGCATGTGGAACCGCGAGACGCCGTCGATCTGCGTGTCGTTGCGCGGCATGGTCGGCGAGGAAATCACCGTCAAGGCGGCCAACCGCGACCTGCATTCAGGCCTCTATGGCGGGCCGGCCGCCAATCCGATCCGCATCCTGGCGAAGATACTAGCCGACATCCACGACAAGGACGGCCATGTCACCATTCCGGGCTTCTATGACGGTGTCGAGGAGACGCCCTCGCAAGTGCTGAAATCCTGGGAAGGGCTCGGCGAAACGGCCGAGACCTTCCTCGGACCGGTCGGTCTCTCCATACCGGCCGGCGAAAAAGGGCGCTCGGTGCTCGAGCTCACCTGGGCGCGGCCGACCGCGGAATTCAACGGCATCATCGGCGGCTATACCGGCAAGGGCTTCAAGACGGTGATCGCGGCGGAAGCGTCGGCGAAAGTGTCGTTCCGGCTCGTTCACAAGCAGGATCCGAAGAAGATCCGCGCCGCCTTCCAGGCCTTCGCGCGCGAGCGCATCCCCGGCGACTGCTCGGTAGAATTCCACCCGCATGGCGGCTCGCCGGCGATCCAGCTTTCCTATGACTCGCCGTTCCTGACCAGGGCCAAGGATGCGCTGTCGGACGAGTGGGAGCGGCAGGCCGTGACCACCGGCGGCGGCGGCTCGATCCCGGTGGTGGGCGACTTCCAGACCTATCTCGGCATGGAATCGCTGCTGGTCGGCTTCGGCCTCGACGACGACCGCATCCACTCGCCGAACGAGAAATACGAGCTGACCTCCTTCCACAAGGGGCAGCGGTCATGGGCGCGCATCCTCGACGCGCTGACGCGCTGAGGCGCGGTTTCACGAAAGACGTGACATTCAACTTTTTGTTGATTTTTCTCCGGATCGCGGCGAGGACGGGTTAAGCCGACCCGGAGAAGAGAATGACCGTCGACATCCGTTTCCATAAAAACGATCTGCCGGACCTTACCCGCTACAACGTCGGGGCAGTGGCCATCGACACGGAAACGCTGGGGCTCAACCCGCATCGCGACCGGCTCTGCGTGGTGCAGATATCGCCTGGCGACGGCAGCGCCGACGTCATCCAGATCGCTCCAGGCCAGAAAGAGGCGCCGAACCTCGCCAGCCTGTTGAGAAACAACACAATCACCAAGCTGTTTCACTACGGCCGGTTCGACATCGCCGTGCTCTACCACACCTTTGGTGTGATGGCCGAGCCGGTGTTCTGCACCAAGATCGCCTCGCGGCTCACTCGCACTTATACCGATCGTCACGGGCTGAAGGATCTCTGCAACGAACTGCTCGGCATCGGCCTTTCCAAGGCGCAGCAATCCTCCGACTGGGCGGCCGAAACGCTCTTGCCCGAACAGCTCGAATATGCCGCCTCCGACGTGCTCTATTTGCACCGTCTGCGCGAGGTGCTGGGCGCGCGCCTGGCGCGCGAAAACCGCACCAAGGAGGCGGACGCCTGCTTCCGTTTCCTGCCGACGCGCGCCAAGCTCGACCTGATGGGCTGGGCGGAGGAAGACATCTTCGCGCACAGCTGACGGAACCCGGCGCGTCCAGGGACGTTCATGCCGGTCTATGGAGGCCGGTTCGCGGCGGGGCCGGTTCATGGAGGGAGTGACATGGCAGAGCGCAAATCGATAGAAAGCGCGCCGAAGGACGGCTCGAAGGTCACCATCCTGTGGAAGGACGGCGACGGCGTCGTCAACGAATCCATAGGTCAGTATCGCGACGGAGGCTGGTGGGTCTACACCGACAGCGACACGCAAAAGAAGGTCGATCCGACGAGCTGGCGTCCGGCCTCCGATGACGACGACCAGTAGGCCGCCTGCAGGCTTCAAAGCGGGCCTCGACCGAACCAAGGGGACGCAATGAGGCAGAACACGCTCTATCTCATCATCGGTGTGCTGATCGCGGTGATCATCGCGCTCGGCATCTATGTCTATCGCGAGCACACCAAGCCGAAAGGCGTCGAGCTCAAGATCGACGACAAGGGCATTTCGATCCAGCAGAATTGACCATGCTGGCCGGGACAGGCCGGCGCCGTGAGGGACCAGACTGGCTTTGCGAGACGACATTGCGCCGGGGGGATTTCGGCCGGAGATACAAGGACTGCGCGGGCTCGCCGTAGCCTTTGTGGTGATCTTCCACATCTGGCCGGCGGCACTTCCCGGCGGCTATGTCGGGGTCGACATCTTCTTCGTCATCTCCGGCTTCCTGATCACCGGCCTGCTTACGCGCATGGCTCTGAGCGATAGCGGCATCTCGCTTGTCGGCTTTTACACGCGCCGGGTCAGGCGGCTGTTGCCGGCGGCGGTCGTCGCGCTCCTGGTCACGCTCGCGGGAACGCTGCTGTTCGTGTCGGACGCATGGTGGGAAGAAACCGCCAGGCAGGTGATCGCAAGCGCGCTCTACGTGCAGAACTGGCGGCTTGCCGAGCAGGCCGTGGATTATCTCGGCGCCGAGGACGCGCCGAGCCCCGTCCAGCATTTCTGGTCGCTGTCGATCGAGGAGCAGTTCTACATCGTCTGGCCGGTGCTGATGATCGCGGCGCTATGGTGGGCCAGGCGCCGCGGGCACTCGCCCGTACAAACACTTACCTTCGTGCTCGGCGCGGTCCTGGCGGGCTCGCTCGCGGCCTCCGTCGCGCTCACCCGATCCGATCCGGCATGGGCCTATTTCGTCACCCAAACCCGGGTCTGGGAACTGGCCCTTGGCGGGCTCCTGGCGCTGACCCTCGACCGGTTCCAGGCGAACGGACGCGTACGGGCGACGATGGCCGCCGCCGGCATGCTGGCTGCGCTCGCGTCGGCGATGCTGTTTTCGAGATCGACCGATTTTCCGGGCTTCAAGGCGCTGCTGCCGACGCTCGGCGCCGCGCTGATCATTGCGGCCGGCAGCGTGCGCATTGGCCGCTTCCGTGGCCTGGATACCGCCGCGCTGCGCTATATCGGCGATCGCTCCTATTCGATCTATCTGTGGCATTGGCCGCTGATCATTTTCTATGCGGCGCAGTGCGGCGCGATCGACCTTCTCGATGGCGTTGGGCTGATCATCGCCACCTTGGTCGTTTCCGGTCTCTCCTACCGCTTCATCGAACAGCCCTATCGCCATTCGCGCTCGTCCCTGGCATGGCGGCCGCTGATCGACGGCACGGTGGCGGTGGGGTTGTGCGTGGCGGCGGCCGGCGGACTCGTCCACGCGATCGACCGGCAGCCCATCGATACCAGCCTGATCGGAACGCCGAATTATCCGGGACCTGCGGCCCTGCTGGCGAACGCTGTCGTTCCCGAGGGCGTCGAGCCGCTGCCACCTTTGAGCAAGATCGGCAGCGATGTGCCCGTCATCTACGGGATGAAATGTCATCAGGAGCAGAAGGGGACCGATGCGACCGGTTGCCCACTCGGCGACCCGGCTGGGACGAGGACCATTGTCGTGATGGGCGATTCCCACGCGGCGCAATGGGTGCCGGCAATTGACAAAATCGCCAAAGACAGAAAATGGAAGCTCGTCAGCTTCACCAAGGCGGCATGCCCGGTAACCCGGGTCACCATCCTTGACGACGGCAAACCGTATGAGCAATGCGCGCTGTGGCGGGAGAAAGTTATCGCCGAAATCGCGAAATTGAAGCCCGATTTCGTGTTCACCAGCCAGAGCAACTACACCAGCGTTGCGCAGGACGCGATGATCGAGGGGCTGCGCAGCGTCTGGAGCGAGCTCACAAGCCAGGGCGTCCGCGTCGTCGCCATCCGCAACACGCCTTTCAGCCTGTTCGACCCGCGCAATTGCCTCAGAACCAATCCCGGCAAATGCATCAATCCGCGCAACGAGGTCGAACGGGAAAACATCTACGCGCTCGCCGCCCGGTCCGTGGCGGGGGTGACCGTGGTCGACATGAACGATGCGCTATGCGGCAAGGACAGCTGCCCGGCGGTGGTCGGCAACATCGTCGTTTTGCGCGACAACCATCATTTGACGGCAAGCTACGCCTTGGCGCTGGCGCCCTATCTGGCCAAGGCAGCGGGACTTTAGGCGACTGTCCACCAGCAACGGCGCCCCGCAGGCAGCCGATCCGGCCCGGAACGATACCGCGAGACAGCCGGATTCAGAAAATCCTAAGGGTTTTCAAAAGGCTGCATAAACCGTGCCTTAACCCGCCTTTAAAGGTAAGCAGTTGTTTTCGTTGGAAAGTGTTACCGCAATGAGAGAGAGTGGTGGTAGCGGGGAGCCTGTTTCGTTCCATCCGGCGGCTACGAGCCAACGGGCGAAGCTTCAAACAACTGCTCCAGGAAGCCCATGTCATCATCTTGGGCGTTGTAGTGTTGCTTTATCCGATCCAGATTTTTCTGATCAATGAAATGTCCAGTTGCCCGTCCCTTTTTTGCGATCTGCTCACTCGCTATGCCAAAGCACCACGATAGAACAGTGGCCCGAAAGGCGAGTGACCGTGCATCAGAAAGTAGCGCGGCGGTGATCGCTCCCGGCCCCCGACCTGTTCGAGAGCGAATCAGAGATTCGAACGCGCCAATTTCTCTGCAATGTCTCTGCAGAGCAGCGGCAAGTTCTGGCGCTACCCTTGTGGCATCGTTGATCATGCCCCGCGATAGATCTGACATAGGGGGGTCAAGTTCATGTAGGTGAGTTATTTTCGGAAGACGCAGGCCAGTGTCCAGAACGTCGATAAGTATAGTGTTGGCGATTCCACGCGATCTGTCGCGTTCCGCTTGCCTGACTTGATCTACCTGCCTCCAAAGGACGTAGATCGTCGCAGCTGCAAATGCGGCAGCCGCCCATCCGCTCGTCGCACCGATCCAATCGCGCGTGCCTTCCCATGTGAAATTGTATTTGATGCTTTCTAGTAGCCACGCTTGGTGGTCAATAAAGATCATCGCGCTCGCGCCAATTAGGACGCCGACAGCAACAAGAAGTGCTTTTAATGATTTACCCCTCATAAGGAGCGGTCTATATCACACAGGGAACAATGAAAGCGAGGCCGCAACTTTCGGCCTATGAAGCTTTCCCCTAAGCCGCAGTTACAAGGTTGACGCGCTCCGAAGGCCGTGTTCAGCGCGGCGAAGGCACTTGAGCGATCAGTGGGCCATCGCCAGTAGCTGGACCGGCCCTTGTGAGAAACCAGTCCCAAATCCATTTAGGCGCCCAACCGTCGTAGGGAGACCCAGGGGCATCTCCAGCCTCGACATCGAGGCCGTGCGACGAGGCGAGATGCATCTTGCGGCGCAGGAAATCGAGATATGGGTCAGTGAGGGTGCCAGCCAGGACGCTGCTCATGTTGCCCTCGCCAGCTTGATGGATTTCGTGCTACGTGCCGCCTTGGGGGCAAACGACGATGGCTGAGAGTAATAGCGACGAGCTTTGGGAAACCGCCGATAGCTGGAAGGCGGCCGCAATTGCGCTGGCAATTGGAACACCTTCTGTCTGCGCGTTTTTCTTCCCTTGGGTATATTCCTCTACAACTGATCTGCAGATGCTTCAGCGTGTCCAGATAGTGGGCAGCCTCGCCGCGTTTGGGGTGGCGTTGATTACTTTCTGTACGGTCGTGTGGAGAGGCCTGATTGCCACACAGCAGGCTAAGCTGCAGAGAATTCAAATCGAGAAACTGACCGCTCAGATCGCCGCGACCGATGAGAACAATCTTGCCCTCCGCCTTCAAAAAGGCGCGGAGTTGCTCTCGGACCCTGGCAAAAGGTCTCATGTCGCAGCCGGTCTCGTATCGCTTGAGGCTGTAGCCAATACGCCCAATTCGCCGTTCGCGATCGAAGCGATGAACCTCATAGCGGACTTTGTTGACGAACAGGGCAAGACCGACCATCTGAACGCCGGAGTTCGTTTGGCCATTGAGGCCTTGGGCCGAATAACTGGTAGAACTAGACTGATCGCCCAGCGAACGTTGGATTTCAGTGAGCCAACCAACGACGACACTGACACCCCTCGTCCGAAAACGTATTGGAGACTGGTACGGGGCGTCGGGGGCGTTTACTACAACGGCGGCAATTTCTTCTCGGCACAAGTCGGCCCGCTGCAAAACGCCATGTTTGACATGGTGACGTTCACAAGATGCGCAATGGATATCGACCAAAGTTTTGTCGATTGCACTTTCGAGAGATGCAAAATCTCTTCCGCAAAAGATCTGTCGAACGGCACTTTCGTAAGATGTGATTTTTCCGGCGCGAAAATCGGCAGGGTAGGAACCTCGGACCTCCGACACGTCAACTGCTACTACGAGCCGACCAATCCCCCGGTATGCACCGGGACTGAACAAGTAGACTGGTCTGAAGTTTTCCTCGAAGGTGATTTTAGCCGCAGATCCGGTTCGCATCCTCGTCCTCCGAAGCGCGCGGTGTTCTGAACTCTTCGTGCCGCCACCGCCTTTCTCGCGCGCGGCTTCTTCGCTGACGGCGCCGGCTCGGCTTCAAATCCCCACACATCCCAGCCTGGCCGCGCTTGGCGTGAGAACAGCTCTAGGACCTGCCGATGTTTGCCGACGATCGCCAGATCGCCGAGGCGATCGTCGGTTGCGACAATGCCGAGAAATGGATGCGAGAGCGCCTTCCGGCGCTCGCCGACAAGCAGGGCTTTCCGGCCGTTGACGACCTTCCATGGCGGACTCCCTGTTGCTTTGGTGGCCCGCTTTTACGAAAACTATCTCGGCACCGCTCAATCGAAGGCAGACGCGAGGTCCGATCGCTTGGCGGACGCCCGCGTCAAGCGCCGTGAACAGAGCGGTAACGCGTTTAGAAGTTCGTAAGGAATTTCAACGGCCTGCATAAACCCTGCTTTAACCCGCCCTTAAATCGCCGCATCTAGTCTTCAACCCGAACGCCATCGGCACCCGGGGGCAGGCTAGCAAGAGCGCATGGCGAACCGCAGAGACAGTCGCATCGAACCGAGCTTCGAGGGATCGCCGCGCGCGAAATCCTCCGAAGGCTTTTCGGTGAGCGAGGAGGATCGCGTCGTGCCGGGCAGTCGTAAATCCGCTTCGAAAGGCAGGTCCGCCAAGGCGAAATCGCGCGGCCGCGGACGTGGTCGCGACCGCAATCGGCGCGGGCTGCTCGGTATCGCCACGCGGCTTGTCTACTGGTGCTTCGTGCTCTGCATATGGGGCGGTATCGCGACGGCAGGCATCGTCGTCTATTACGGCGCCAAGATGCCGGCGGCGACGACGTGGTCGGTCCCGGACCGTGCGCCGAACATCAAGATCGTCTCGGTCGATGGCGCGCTGATCGCCAATCGCGGTGCGTCTGGCGGTGAGGCCGTCGGCCTGCACGAAATGTCGCCCTATATCCCCGAGGCCGTGGTCGCCATCGAGGACCGGCGCTTCTATTCGCATTTCGGCATCGACCCGATCGGCCTGTCGCGCGCCATGGTCGCCAATCTGCTTGGCGGCCATTTCTCGCAGGGCGGCTCGACGCTGACCCAGCAGCTGGCGAAGAACCTGTTCCTGACGCCGGACCGTACGCTGGAGCGCAAGGTCCAGGAAGTGCTGCTCGCGCTGTGGCTCGAGCACAAGCACAGCAAGGATCAGATCCTCGAAATGTACCTCAACCGGGTCTATTTCGGCTCGGGCGCCTATGGCGTGGAGGCGGCCTCGCGGCGCTATTTCGGCAAGAGCGCGCGCGACGTGACGCTTTCGGAAGCCGCGTTGCTGGCGGGCCTGCTGAAGGCGCCGTCCAAGCTTTCGCCGGCGCGCGACCCGAAGGCGGCCGAGGAGCGGGCGCAGCTCGTGCTCGCGGCCATGCGCGAGACCGGCAAGATCAGCGACAAGGAATACAAGACGGCGCTGAGCGCGTCGGCGACGCGCGCGCCGTCCTACTGGACCGGCTCGGAAAACTATGTCGCCGATACGGTGATGGACGAACTCCCGGACCTCATCGGCGACGTGCGCAGCGACATCGTCATCAACACCACGGTCGACCTCAACCTGCAGAAGCTTGCCGAACAGTCGATCCGCCGGCTGATCGACGAGAGCGGCAAGAAGCTCAACGTCACGCAAGGCGCGCTGGTGTCGATCGACGATTCCGGCGCGGTGCGCGCGATGGTCGGCGGCTATGATTATTCGACCAGCCAGTTCGACCGCGCCTCGGAAGCGCGCCGGCAGCCGGGCTCGGCCTTCAAGCCCTTCGTCTATATGGCGGCGCTGGAAGCCGGCCGCACGCCTGACAGCATCCGCAACGACGCGCCGATCAAGATCGGCAAATGGACGCCGGACAATTACGGCGGCAAATATTACGGCAAGGTGACGCTGGCGACAGCTTTGGCCAAGTCGCTCAACTCGGTGGCGGCCCAGCTCACCATGGAAGTCGGCCCCGACGCCGTGGTGGAAGCCGCGCATCGCATGGGCATCCAGTCGGACCTGCAGGCCAACACCTCGATCGCGCTCGGCACCTCGGAGGTGACGCCGCTGGAACTGACCTCGGCCTATGTGCCTTTCGCCAATGGCGGCTACAAGCCGGACATCCACTTCATCCAACGCATTAGCACCGCCAACGGCAAGGTGCTCTACGAGAACAGCGGCGGCAGCGCGCCGCGCGTCATCAAGGCCGATATCGTCGGCATGATGAACTCGATGATGACGGGTACCGTCGAGGTCGGCACCGCCAAGAAGGCGGCGTTCAACTGGCCTTCGGCCGGCAAGACCGGCACCAGCCAGAACTCACGCGATGCCTGGTTCGTCGGCTACACCGCCAATCTCACCACGGGCGTGTGGTTCGGCAATGACGACGGCAGCCCGATGAAGAAGGTCACCGGCGGCGCCCTGCCGGCGCAGGCCTGGCACGAATTCATGGTGGCCGCGCATGAAGGCGTGCCGGTCAGGCCGCTGCCCGGCACCTGGAAGTCGACGCCGTCCGATACGATCGTGCCGGACGAGATCCCGTCGGCTGACGCCTCGCAGCCGCCAGCGCCGCCCGCGGCCGTCGGCCAGTCCCAGCCGGTCGCTCCGGCGCCAGCGCCGGTACGTCAGGCGCGCCCGGCCCAGACCGTCGATGCGGACGGCTTCGACATGCCAAGCGACAGCGGATCGACCGCCTCGATCAAGCATCCGGTGCCGCCCGGCAATGTCGGCGGACCGACCAAGAAGCGGCAGACTTCGATCCTCGATATCCTGGGCGGCGGTTGAAGCGGCAACTCGCCCTCTCGTAATGGCAAGCGCCTTCGGCTACATGTCCGGCCGGAGATCAAGCCATGGCCGAGACCGACAGCAGAAAAACCATCGTGCTCACCGGCGCCAGCCGGGGGATCGGCCATGCGACCGTGAAGCGCTTTTCGCGCGAGGGCTGGCGCGTCATCACCTGCTCGCGCCAGGCTTTCGCCGAGGATTGCCCGTGGCCGGCCGGCCCCGAGGACCACATCAAGGTCGACCTCGCCGACCAGGAGGATGTCGGCATCGCCGTCTCGGAAATCCGCCACCGGTTGGAGGCGCATGGCGGACAGTTGCACGCGCTGGTCAACAATGCCGGCATCTCGCCGAAGCTGAAAGACGGCAGGCGCATGGATTCAATCGAGACGCCGATGCATGTCTGGCGCGACGTGTTCCAGGTCAATTTCTTTGCGCCGATCATGCTGGCCAGAGGCCTGTTCAAGGAGCTCGCCGCCGCCAAAGGCTCGATCGTCAACGTCACCTCGATCGCAGGCACCCGCGTGCATCCTTTCGCCGGCACGGCCTATGCCACATCGAAAGCGGCGCTCGGCTCGCTAACGCGCGAGATGGCGCATGATTTCGGTCCGCACGGCATCCGCGTCAACGCGATCGCGCCGGGCGAGATCGACACCGCGATCCTGTCGCCCGGCACCGACAAGATCGTCGAGACGATCCCGCTGAGAAGGCTTGGTGCCACCTCGGAAGTCGCCGACATCATCTTCTTCCTGTGCTCAGGCCAGGCGTCCTACGTCACCGGCTCGGAAATACACATCAATGGCGGCCAGCACGTGTGAGTCAGGGTTTCGAGCGTTACACAGAAACCAACATCGTTGGGTCGCTCGTCATCTATGAGTGGGCCGCAGAGCTCGATATACGCCGAGCGCGCGACATACTGGATAAGATCGCCGGAATTATCGGCTTAGCACCAGATATCGCAACCGTCGTCGGCGCGAAAACCAGCAAGGACTATCTCTTTCGCAACTTCGTAAAGCGCGATGTGCTCCGAAAGCAGGAATGGCAAGCGCTGAGTTATCTCTGGAAGAGGGGTGTCGATACACTCTCGGATTTTGCAATAGAAATTGCCTGCTCTCCCGAGAGTTTCCGATGCTTCGAAATCCATATCGACAAGGCGGCGGTCACGGATTTCAACGGTACATTCCAGAGGATCACCAGATTGGTTTGCGAGGAGTTGCAACCTGTTTACGGGATCGGTTTGTCGATGCCGTACTTTTGGGGGCCGAGGGCATTTGCGCGAGGGTCGGCATCTTCCCGTTTCGCTACCGTGGACAAGACGGTTTATGGCCCTCCACCTGAAATGAAAGAGCAGTCTTTCGCCTTCGGCCCAATTTTCCGAGCTGAAAGCGCTCGGCGGCAGTTGGACCAAAAAATTCGCGATCTGTTTCCCTTCAATCTGCTGTCAGAAGGCCACCTGAACCGCCAGATCGATGGCAAATACTTGGAAAACTGGATTGAAGAAAATTCATTTGGCGTCTTACGGAAGGTTTCGGCTGTAACATGGCAATGGAACGTTCCGTCGCCCGACGTTCAAAGTATCAGGAAGCGGCTGATAGAAGCCGATCTTACTGTTGTGAAGCGATAGACCGCAGTCGGCTCATCTGGCCATGGTGAGAACGGCCTTGCCGCTGAAGCTGCGCTGCCGCAGCGCGTCCAGGGCCTGGCCGATGTCCGTCCATGGCACGGTCATCGCCACGCGGGTCTCCAGCCGGCCGGCCGCGACGAGATCGAGCAGCGTGGCGATGTCAGCGCCGATGGCTGAACCGGATGTGTAATAGGCGAAAGTCTGGAGCCTCGCGCCCTCGTGGCCCGGAACGAACTGCCGGAATCCGATCGGCGTGAGCTCGCCGCTGCTCGAGCCGAACATGACGATGGTCCCGCCGGGCGCGACACGCTCGATCGCGTCGGCGAGGCTTTTGCCGCTGACCGACTCGGTGATCAATGAAAATAGGCCCCCGGCCAGTTCGATCGACTCGACGACCTGCCCGGCGCCCAGATCGCGAAGATCATCGTGGTGCCGGGCCGAAGCGACCGCTGTCACCGAAGCGCCTTGCTCGCGGGCGATCTGGATCTGGAAGCGGCCGACCGCGCCGCTCGCGCCGGTGATCAGGACCCGCTGGCCGGCGAGGTCGCCGCCATGGCGCAAAGTCCGCAGCGCCGTCGTGCCCGCCACCGGGAGCGTGGCTGCGTCGGCGAAGCTGACCGCGTCCGGCACGACGGCAAGACGGTCGGTCGGAACGGCGACGCGCTCGGCCCAGCCGGCCTGGTCGACCAAGGCGGCAACGCGCGTGCCTGCGGCCGGGCCTGAACCATCGGCCGCCGCGCGCTCGACAATGCCGACGATGTCCTGGCCAGGTATCCAGCCGTCGGGACGTATGCCGAGCAGGCGCAGCTCACCACGATTCAATGATGTTGCATGAACAGCCACCAATGCTTCATTTCCATTGCAGTTTGGGTGGTCGACCTCGGTGAGCTTCAGCCTGTTGGGGCTGCCGGAAGAAATGGCGAGAGCGAGCATGGGCCCCTCCTTTGAAATTAGCGCTTGGGAGTCGCTATCGATTGGCGAATTGGCTGGAGCCTATCGACTTTCGCGCTCGAATAATTTAGAGATAAAACCAGATGATCTCTAAAAGCCGTCAGATATGAGACAGCCGCTCCGCTGGCCATGGCTGGATTTCGACGTCGACGACGTGGCCGCGCCGGCGATCGCCATTGGCGTCGATGTCACGGGGACCAAGGCCGAGGTGCCGGCGCATTGGCATCGCAAAGGGCAGCTCGTCTTCGCGCTCGGCGGCGGCGTCACCTGCCGCGTTCCGAGCGGGCTTTGGATGGTGCCGCCGCATTGCGGGGTGTGGGTGCCGAGCCGCATGGAACACAGCAACATCGCGACGGCGAATGCGCGGATTTTCTTCGTCTATATCGAGCCGGGCGCCGCCGACCTGCCGGATCGGTGCTGCACGCTTTCGATCTCGCCGCTGCTGCGCGAGCTGATCATCGAACTGTCGGAGTGCGCGCCGGACGAGCCGAGATGCGATTTCCTGGGAAAGGTCCTGCTTGCCGAGCTGCCGCTTATGCCGGTTCAGCAGTTGCACCTGCCGATCTCGGCGGAGCCCCGGTTGCGACGGATCGCCGAAGCGTTGGCGGACGACCCCGCCGATCGCAGCACCTTGGCCGATTGGGCAGACCGTGTTGCGCTCAGCGAAAGCAGCCTGGCGCGTCTCGTGGTGAAGGAGACCGGCTTGAGTTTCGGGCGCTGGCGCCAGCAGCTGCATCTGATCGTGGCGCTCAGGGAACTGTCCGCCGGCGCCAGTGTGCAGCAGGTGTCGGGCGATCTCGGCTACGAATCCGTCACCGCCTTCATCACCATGTTCAAGAAGGCGCTGGGCAAGCCGCCGGCCAAATATCTCAGCGATATCGCGCAAAACGGCGGCTCTGCGTTCGTGGCGTGATGCCAATCAAGCGGGCTGCGGGTTGATCTCCATGGCAGGCCCGGCCCGATCGACGGTCTTGCCGGTCACCACCTCGACGATGCCGCGGGCGATCTCGCGTTCGCCCATGATGACGGTGTCGGCGCCGAGGCCTTTCAGATGCTCGACCTCGGCGTCGGAATGAGCGCGGGCAATGACGTTGATCGCCGGATTGGCGGCCCGCGCCCGAAGCACGACCTGCCCCGCCTCGAAGGCGTTGGGGATGGCGAGGATCAGCCGCTTTGCGCCTTCCGGATTGGCGGCCGAGAAGACGTCCGCATTGGCGGCGTTGCCGGCGACGGTTTCGACGCCGTCGTCCCGCAGCTTCGCCAGCGTCTTGTCGGCATCCTCGATGACCAGGAAGGGCAGGGCGGCTTCCTTCAGCGCCGCGCCCACCAGGCTGCCGACGCGGCCATAGCCGATCAGGATGGAATGGCCGGCAAGCGCCGTTTTCGGCGGCGGGCCGTCTTCCTTGCCCGGGGCCGACACCGAAGCGACCTGGCCGGGCTCGGTCGCCGGGCCGATGGGTCGCTGCTCCACGGCCGGCGCGGCATCCTTGCCGGCACGCTTTTCCAGCCAGGGTTTCATCCAGTCCACGATCAGGAACATCAGCGGATTGAGCAGGATCGACAGGATGGCGCCGGCCAGGATCAGGTCGCGGCCCTGCTCTGGCAACAGTTTCAGGCCGACACCAAGCTCGGCCAGAATGAAGGAAAATTCGCCGATCTGGGCAAGGCTCGCCGAAATCATCAGCGCGGTGGCGATCGGGTAGCGGAAGACAATGACGATGACGAAAGCAGCGATCGACTTGCCGATGACGATGATGGCCAAGGTGGCGAGGATGGGCAGGCCGTTGCTGATCAGGCTGAACGGGTCGAACAGCATGCCGACCGAGACGAAGAACAGCACCGAGAAGGCGTCGCGCAGCGGCAGCGATTCTTCCGCCGCGCGGTGGCTGAGCTCGGATTCGCTCATGATCATGCCGGCGAAGAAGGCGCCGAGCGCCAGTGAGACGCCGAACAGCTTCGCAGCGCCGAAGGCGACGCCGAGCGCCATGGCCAGCACGGCGAGCCGGAACAGTTCGCGCGAGCCGGTATGGGCGACGTAGTGCAGGATCCAGGGAATCACCCTGCGGCCGACCACCAGCATGACGACGACGAAGGCGGCGACCTTGGCGAGCGTGATGCCGACCACGCCCCATATGCCATAGCTGGCGGGCAGCGAGAGCAGGCTCGCATGGTCATCGGCCTGCGGCTGGCCGCCAAGCACGCCGGCGAGTGCCGGCAAAAGCACCAGCGCCAGCACCATGGCGAGATCCTCGACGATCAGCCAGCCGACGGCGATGCGGCCGCGTTCGGTCTCGATCAGCCGTCGCTCCTGAAGTGCGCGCAAAAGCACCACGGTCGAGGCGACCGAAAGCGCGAGGCCGAAGACCAGGCCGGCGCCCAGCGACCAACCGAGCAGCCAGGCAAGCCCGGCGCCAAGCAAGGTGGCAAAACCGATCTGCACGATGGCGCCCGGCACCGCAATGGCGCGGACGGACAGAAGGTCCTTCAGCGAAAAATGCAAGCCGACGCCGAACATCAGAAGGATGACGCCGATTTCGGCCAACTCGTTGGCCAAGCTGGCATCGGCCACGAAGCCGGGCGTGTTCGGACCGACCAGGACGCCGGCAACAAGATAGCCGACAAGCGGCGGGATGCGGAGCCGGTTGGCTAAAGCACCGAAGACAAAAGCAAGCCCCAGACCGGCGACGATGGTGGCGATAAGAGGCGTGTCATGCGGCATTGTCTATGGAGCGCCTTTCGAAAAATCGCGATGTCGGATGGGCGCCGAGGCCGTCGCCTTCGGCAATATGGTGGACGGAGCGGCGATGATGCAACCACCGCCACGCAGAATCGTAACGGCGCGCGCCGGAAAATCAGCACCGCGCCGCCAAAGAGACGGCTCTTAGACCAATCAGGCTTCGAAGCTGCGTTCGTTCCGCCGCTTCATGCCGCCTGAAGCAGGTTCTCGATGTCGGAAATGGTGTGGTTGGTGAGCGTCTTCGGGATTTCCGCCTGTACCTTCTCACCGACCTCCTTGTGCAGTTTCTGGCGCATCTCGCCAAGCACCTGCGGCGGTGCGATCAGCACGACCGCGTCGAACGCGCCACGATGCGCGAGCTTGTAGAGCCGGTCGGCAATCTCGACGGCGAAGCGCTCCTTGCCGAGACGGTGCCAGTCGGTTTCTTCGACGGCGCTGCGGGGACCCTCGTTGCTCTGGCGGCCCGGCTTGTCGCTGCCTTGCTCGCGCGTGGCCGGATTCTCCTGCTCCATCTCCTGCATCACTTCCAAATTCGGGAACTTGCTGTCGCCCTGGTTGCGCAGGAAGAGTGCCTTCTCGCCATCGGCCACGACGACCCATAATCCGTGCTTCAGCTTGATGCTCATCGCGTTCCTCCTTGCTTGCACGATTGCCGATCGATGGAGCTTCGGATCGACAAATGGACTGCTAAGCAAACGAGCCGCGAAGCATGATTGTTCCGATCTGGCGATGGCGCTTCGATCACTCTCAGCCGATGAGGCTGGCGCCGAACAGCCAAGGGTCGGCTTTAATCTACTAACTTAGTAGAATTTAGAAAAAACTGTTTTGCGGCTTTCCAGCCAAGGCGCTAAAAATTGCGTCGGATCAAGGCAGTTTCTCATGCCGTTCTGATTGCTTCATTCTCAAAGTAGAATTTTTTTCTCTTGCCCTTCGCGGTTGCGAAAAAGCGATTGCCTGCCGTTCGGCGGCGCGCGAGTGCTTGCCTTCTGGTTTTTGGCGTGGCCGCGTAAAACTGCCAAACTGTTCCAGTATTGCTCATCGCCATGTCGCCAACCAACGCCAAGCTCAATGCCTTTCCCGTCTTCATGCGGGTCGACGGCGAAGCCGTAGCCATCGTCGGCAATGGCGAGGAGGCGCTCGCCAAGGCGCGGCTGCTTTCGCAATCGAGCGCGGTGCTGCGCATCGTTGCCGACAATGCCAGTAGCGGCCTGCTGGATTTCATCGCCTCGACCGGCGCCGTTCATATCAAAACGGCCTATGAGGCCGTGCATCTCCAAGGTGCTGTCCTGGTGTTCGCGGCCAGCGGCCATGAAGCGGTCGACCGCCGCGTCGTCGAGGATGCGCGCCGGCTGGGCATCGCGGTCAACGCCGTCGATCGTCCGGAGCTTTGCGATTTCTTCACACCGGCGCTGGTCAACCGGGCGCCGGTCGCCATCGCCATCGGCACCGAAGGCGCTGGGCCGGTCCTGGCGCAGATGTTGCGCGGGCGTATCGACCGCACGCTGTCGCCGTCGCTCGGCCGGCTGGCGGCGCTTGCCGCGTCGTTCCGCGCCGCCGCCGAGAAGCTGCCGAAGGGCAATCGCCGCCGCCGTTTCTGGAGCGATTTCTTCGCCGGCGCGCCGGCCAAGGCCATCGAAGCCGGCGAATTCGCTCAGGCGCATGGCGCGACGCTCGAGCTTTTGGCCCAGGATGCTCCGGTCCAGGGACATATCGCGCTGGTCGGCGCAGGTCCGGGCGCGGAGGACCTTTTGACCTTGCGTGCGCATCGCCTGCTGATGGAAGCCGATGCCATCGTCTACGACGCGCTGGTGCCGGAGCCGATCGTGGCCATGGGCCGCCGCGACGCCGAGCGCCTGCCGGTCGGCAAGCGCAAGGGCTGCCATTCCAAGAGCCAGGCTGAAATCAATGCGCTGCTCATCGAGCTTGGCCGCGCCGGCAAGCGCGTGGTGCGGCTGAAGTCCGGCGATCCGCTGGTGTTCGGACGCGCCGGCGAGGAAATGGCAGCACTTCGCGAGGCCGGTATCGCCTATGAAGTGGTTCCGGGCGTCACCGCCGCCTTCGCCGCCGCCGCGGATTTCGAGCTGCCGCTGACGCTGCGCGGCGTTTCGTCATCGATGGTGTTCACCACCGGCCACGATCTCAAGGGCAACTCGCTGCCCGACTGGGCCAAGCTCGCCATCTCGGGTGCGACCGTCGCCGTCTATATGGGGCGTTCGGTCGCGGCCGAGGTTGCCGGCCGACTGATCGAAGCGGGGCTGTCGCCGGACACCGCCGTCGCCGTCGTCGAGAACGCCAGCCTTGGCGAGCGCCGCCGTTTCCACGGCACGCTGGCCGATCTGCCGTCGCTGGAGGAGCGCGTCGACCTTACCGGCCCGGTGATGACCATCATCGGCGACGCGGTCGCCGGCGCCAATTTTGAACAATCCGAGCCGCTCGCGGCACATAAGCGTGAGGGCGCGGCTTTCGCCGTCGCCGAAGGAGTTAAGCAATGAAGGTTCTGACCGCGAACAGGCTCTCCGACGGCATCGCCGTCTGGTACGCCGATGGCGGCTGGGCGGAGACTGTCGGTCATGCCGATGTCGCGCATGACAAGGCGGCGGAGGATCGGCTCGAAGCGATCGGCGCCGCTGCCGCCGCCAACAATGAGGTGGTCGACGTCAACCTGATCGATGTCACTGTGGTCGACGGTCTGGTCGAGCCGGTGCGGCTGCGCGAAAAGATCCGCGCCGCGGGCCCGACCATCCGTACCGATCTTGGCAAGCAGGCGGTCCCGGAAGCAATCAGGGCGTAGAGTTTTAGGAAACAGCGGGCGGACGCGCCCGGAAAGACGAAGCATGTACCGTTACGACGAGTTCGACCAAGATTTCGTTCACGCCCGCGTCGCCGAGTTCAGCGATCAGGTGCAGCGCCGGCTTGCCGGCGAGATCACCGAGGACCAGTTCCGGCCGCTCAGGCTGATGAACGGCGTCTATCTGCAGCTGCACGCCTATATGTTGCGCATCGCCGTGCCCTACGGCACGCTGAACAGCCGGCAGTTGCGCATGCTCGGCCACATTGCGCGCAAATACGACAAGGGCTACGGCCATTTCACCACGCGCCAGAACATCCAGTTCAACTGGCCGGCGCTGTCGGACATCCCGGCGATCCTGGCCGATCTGGCGAGCGTCGAGATGCATGCCATCCAGACCAGCGGCAACTGCATCCGCAACGTCACCGCCGATCATTTCGCCGGTGCCGCCGCCGACGAGGTCGCCGATCCGCGTCCCTATGCGGAAATCCTGCGCCAATGGTCTTCTGTGCATCCGGAGTTCTCATTCCTGCCGCGCAAGTTCAAGATCGCCGTGACTGGCGCCGAGCGCGACCGCGCCGCCATCCAGACGCATGACATCGGCTTGCATTTGAAGAAGAACGCCGCCGGCGAACTTGGCTTTGCCGTCTATGTCGGCGGCGGCCAGGGCCGCACGCCGATGGTGGCGAGAAAAATCCGCGACTTCCTGCCGGAAGCCGACCTCCTCTCCTACTGCACGGCGATCCTGCGCGTTTACAACCTCTATGGCCGCCGCGACAACAAGTACAAGGCGCGCATCAAGATCCTGGTGCACGAGACCGGCGTGGAGGAGATCACCCGCCAGATCGAGGCCGAATGGCAGGAGCTCAAGGATGCCGAACTCAAGCTGCCGGAGGCCGACATTCAGGCCATCAACGCCTATTTCGCGCCGCCCGCACTGACGGATCGGTCCGAAGGCGATGCGCTGGTGAAACAGGCCAGGCTCGATTCCAGGAGCTTTTCGGAATGGCTCGACCAGAATGTCGTGACGCATCGCCATCCCGACTATGCGGCGGTGACGATTTCGCTCAAGGGCATCGGCGAGGCGCCCGGCGACGCCACCGACAGCCAGATGGAAGCGGTGGCCGACATTGCCGAGAAATATGCTTTCGACGAATTGCGCGTCAGCCACGAGCAGAACCTGATCCTGCCGCATGTGGCGCGCGCCGATCTCAAGGCTGTCTATGACGCGCTGGTCGAGATCGACCTGGCGACCGCCAATTCCAACCTGATCAGCGACATCATCTCCTGCCCCGGCCTCGACTATTGCGCACTGGCCACGGCGCGTTCCATTCCCGTGGCTCAGGAAATCTCGCGCCGCTTCGCCTCGCTGGAGCGGCAGCGCGAGATCGGCGAGTTGAAGCTGAAGATCTCCGGCTGCATCAACGCCTGCGGTCACCACCATGTCGGCCATATCGGCATCCTGGGGGTGGAGAAGAAGGGCTCCGAGCTCTACCAGGTGACACTCGGCGGCTCGGCCGACGAGAACACCTCGGTCGGCGAGATCATCGGCCGCGGCTTCTCCTCGGAAGAGATCACCGATGCCATCGAGCAGATCGTCGATACCTATCTCGGCCTTCGGCTCAACCCCGACGAACGTTTTATCGACGCCTACCGCCGTGTCGGTCCCGCGCCGTTCAAGGAGGCGCTCTATGCTGGCGAAACCAAGGCCGCTTGACAGGGTAGGCGGCGTCGAGGCCGGGGTTGCCGCGGAAGCGGCCGGGCTGGACGCGCTGCTCGGCCATCTGAAGCCGATCGAGATCATCGAGCGCTCGGTGCGCGAAGCTTTCCGCGGCGAGGTCGCCGCGGTGTCGTCTTTCGGTGCGGACTCCGCCGTGCTTCTGCACATGATCTCGGAGATCGACCGAACCTTGCCGGTGATCTTCCTCGATACCGGAAAGCATTTCGAGGAGACGCTCGGCTATCGCGACGCGCTGGTCGCCGATTTCGGCCTGACCGATATCAGGGCGATCAAGCCGCAGGAGGCCGCGCTCGAACAGGTCGATCCGACCGGCAGGCTGCATGAGACCAACACCGACGCCTGCTGCAATGTGCGCAAGGTCGAGCCGCTGGCGCGGGGCGTCGAGCCGTTCCGCGCCTGGTTCACCGGGCGCAAGCGCTTCCAGGCTTCGACGCGCGCGGCACTGCCCGTCTTCGAGGCGGTCGGCTCGCGCATCCGCATCAATCCGCTGGCGCATTGGACGACCGCCGACCAGGCCGACTACATGCGCGCGCATGCGCTGCGCGAAAATCCGCTGGTCGCCTATGGCTATCTCTCGATCGGCTGCTTCCCATGCACGCAGCCGGTGCAACCGGGCGAGGATACGCGCAGCGGCCGCTGGGCAGGCCACGCCAAGACCGAGTGCGGCATCCACCTCTCCGGTTTGGAGAAGTCGCTGACCGACGCCTCACTTTAGGGTATATCGCTATCACGTGATGCCGGTTCGCAAGCGACGGGCTTCCGGTTGCTGGCGGCCTGCCGGCTCGCTGGGACAATTTGGAACTTTAGGATTTTTGATGACTGGATCGACGAAAGCGGGGATCCGCCTCTGGACCCCGGACGGTTTTCGCGAGGACGAATGGACCCACGCCGAAGGCGCCGAGGCACTTGCCGGCAATGGCCGCTTCATCCTGCCGCTGCAGGCCTTTCTCGGGCTCGACGACGAGGTCCGCAAGTCGGCGCGCGAGCGCATCGGCGTCCTGCTGCAGCCGGGCGACGAGCTCGACAAGATCACCGGCCTGCTGGACCAGTTGTCGCTGGTGGCGCTTGCCTTCCCGGCCTTCAATGACGGCCGCTCCTTTTCCAAGGGCGAATTGCTGCGGGCCCGGCATAACTTCAAGGGCGCGGTGCGCGCCACTGGGCAAGTTCTGGTCGACCAGTTGCCGCACATGCTGCGGCTCGGCTTCGACGAGTTCGAGGTCTCCAATCCGGTGCTGTTGAAGCGTCTTGAGGAAGGCCGGACCGGTGGCCTGCCGGTGTACTATCAGCCGGCCGTAGAACAGGAGCCCAAAGGGCCGAAATATTCTTGGCGGCGCAGGCGGCCCAGCTGATCGAGACTTGTGCAGGCAAGCTGATCAGCCTGGTCCGACCACCGTTGCGTATTTTGTCGGCCAAATCTGCTCAAGGCAGGCCTGGAACGCGACCTGTATCATTCTGGTCAGACCACATTGGCGATTCAGGCTTCCTCTTTGGCTGGCCTGCCCTTAGGATAGGTTCTATTATTTCGAGCCGCGAAATAATAGTCAGCTAAGGGAGGAAGCAACATGGCAGGCAAGAAAATATTGATGCTCGTTGGCGAGTTCAGCGAGGAGTACGAGATTTTCGTCTTCGAACAGGCCATGCACGCGGTCGGCCATACCGTCCATGTCGTGTGCCCGGACAAGAAGGCCGGCGACGTGCTCAAGACCTCATTGCACGATTTCGAGGGCCACCAGACCTATACCGAAAAACTCGGCCACGACTACATCCTCAACAAGACCTTCGCCGAGGTGAACCCCGCCGACTACGACGCGGTCTACGCGGCGGGCGGGCGCGGGCCGGAATATATCCGTATCGACAAGCGCGTGCAGGCGCTGGTCAGGCATTTCCATGAGACCGGCAAGCCGATCTTCACCATCTGCCATGGCGCGCAGATCCTGATCGCGGTCGACGGCGTGGTGCGCGGCAAGGAAGTGGCGGCGCTGCATTATTGCGAGCCGGAAGTGACGCTTGCCGGCGGCATCTATATCGATGTCGCGCCGACCGGCGCGCATGTCGACGGCAATCTGGTTTCAGCCAAGGGCTGGCCGGGCCTTGCCGCCTTCATGCGGGAATGCCTGAAAGTGCTCGGCACCGAGATCCGCCATGGCGAAGCGCTGATGCGTGACGACCGGAAGGCGGCCTGAATCGTCAGTCGCGGCGCGCGGCTACTGACGCCGCCCGCCGCCTGCATTCCCAGCCTCTGCGCCGCCGAGGCGGTCAAGCAGGTCGCTCAGTTGCCGGGGCATTTCCTTTTCCAGGCGAAATACGGGCAAGGTGCGCAGAAAACGCTTGGTCGCTTCGCTGCCCGCCTGCCGCCTGATATCGTTGGCCAATTCGGCGCGCCTGTTGCCTTTGTTGCGGTTCATAGCCCCAAAATCCTGTGTTGGCTTCGAAACTCCTCCAGCCCGCTTATGGTTCCCGCAACGGCATTTGAGGGCAAGCAAAGCCGCGTGATACGGTAAAATTTGAATTAATTTGGAATGACGGCCCGACATCGGCCGCCAGCGCTTACCCCTTGATTTTTCGCTTCCAAACCTCGATATCGGGCGCAAATCCTGACCAATCCGAATGACGGGAAACGCGATGAGCGACCAGGCAAAAGACGAACGCACGCCCGAAGATATGGAAGCCACCCAGGCTTCCGGCGAGCGCGCGGAAGGTGGCGTCGACGGCGACTACGAAGCGCTGGTGCGGCTGCTGAAGGAAAACGAGGAACTGAAGGACCGCGCGCTGCGCACGGCGGCCGAAATGGAGAATTTGCGGCGGCGCACCGCGCGCGACGTGCAGGACGCCCGCACCTACGCCGTCGCCAATTTCGCGCGCGACATGCTGTCGGTATCCGACAATCTGCGCCGCGCGCTGGATGCGATCCCCGCCGAGGCGAAGGCTGGCGGCGACGCCGGCTTCAAGTCACTGATCGAAGGCGTCGACCTTACCGAGCGCGCCATGCTTTCGGCACTGGAACGCCATGGCGTGAAGAAACTCGCGCCCGAAGGCGAGAAGTTCGATCCGAACTTCCATCAGGCGATGTTCGAGGTGCCCAATCCGGAGGTTCCGGCCGGCACCGTCGTCCAGGTGGTTCAGCCGGGCTATTCGATCGGCGAGCGCGTGCTGCGGCCGGCGATGGTCGGTGTCGCCAAGGGCGGCCCGAAGACCGCCGCCGAGGCCAAGGTCGAGCCGGGTCCGGTGAACGAGCAGGCCGAGAAGGATGCTTGAATAGTGAGTGGTGAGTAGTGAGTAGTGAGTAGTGAGTAGCAGGGATCTTTGCGCGTCACGCCGGCCAAGTGGCGCAGTTGCCATTCACTACTTACTACTTCACTACTCACTCTATGAACCCCATCGCGTTGCTCGACTATGCCGGTGTCGCCGTCTTCGCGGCGACGGGCGCACTTGCGGCGTCGCGGAAAGAGCTCGACATCATCGGCTTCCTGTTCCTGGCCAGCGTCACCGGCATCGGCGGCGGGACGCTGCGCGACGTCATCCTCAACCTGCCGGTGTTCTGGGTCGCCAACAGCGGCTATGTGCTGGTCTGCGCCGTGGTCGCGGTGCTGGTCTTCTTCAGCGCCCACCGGTTAGAATCCCGCTACAAATTGCTGCTCTGGCTCGATGCCATCGGACTTGCCGCTTTTTCGGTGATGGGCGCGGCCAAGGGGCTGGCGATCACCGGCTCGCCCGTCGTGTCGGTCATCACGGGCGTGCTGACAGCGACCTTCGGCGGCATTTTGCGCGACCTGCTGGCCGGCGAGCCCTCGGTTCTGCTCAGGCCCGAGATCTATGTCACGGCCGCCCTTGCCGGCGCCACCATCTTCACCCTTGGCGATCTTGCCGGCCTGCCTGCGCTGGCGTCCAGCCTGCTCGGCTTCGCGGGCGCATTCATGGTGCGCGGCGGGGCGCTTAAATTCGGCTGGTCGTTTCCGGCCTATAAGAGCCGGCCGGGGCGAAGGCCGGAGGATATTCCGTGAGGGAGTAGGGGTTAGTGAGTAGTCAGTAGTCAGTAGTCACAAAGCTCGAGTGATGGTGTCCATCACTACTCACTACTCACTACTCACTGGAATCACGCCGCGAAGCGCTGGCCTTCGCCGCCATAGTAGTTGACGTAGCGGGCGCCGATCTCCTTGACCGGCATGACGACGAAGACGTCGACGGTCGAGAATTCGTGGTCGATGACGCAGCCGTCGCCGATGCGGGCGCCGACGCGCAGGTAGCCCTTGACCAGCGGCGGCATGGCGGCGATCGCCGCCTTGGTGTTCACCGCCTCGATCGGCATCAGGTCCATGGAGCAGTAGCGTCCCGGAACCGCGCGGACATCCCAGGCGGAGTCGGTGCGGCAATGATGAGCGAGATAGGTCAGCGCCTCGGCATGCGCCGCCGGCACGATGCCATGGAAGGAGGCGCAGCCGGTCATCACGCCGATGCCGTAATGGTTGATATAGGCCCAGATGCCTTGCCAGAGCGCCTCGATGGTGCGCTTTGAGCGGTATTCCGGCAGAACGCAGGAACGGCCGAGCTCGAGGAAGCGCTGGCCGGGATGCCGCGCGATCAGCTTGGTGAGCTCAAACTCGCCCTCGGAATAGAAGCCGCCGGCGGCCGTGGCGATCTCCTGCCGCAGCAAGCGGTAGGTGCCGACGATGCGGCGATGCTCGGGACCGGGCAGGGAGGTATCGGACACAAGAAGGTGATCGCAGAGCGGGTCGAAACGGTCGGCGTCGCGCCGGTCCTGCGCCTGGAACAGGTCCTTCCTCGCGCCAAGCTCGTCATAGAATACCCGATAGCGCACTTCCTGGGCGGCGGCGATTTCGGCCTCGTTGCGGGCGAGCCGCACTTCGAGATTGCCGATGCGGCCCAGCGGAGCACCGCTTGCGACGGCGTCGGCGGTACGGGCGGCGAGCAGGGCGCCGCCGGCATTCGGCCGAGTGTCACATTCAGGCACGACTGTATGCACGAGTGATTCTCCTTCGAGCCATCCCTCTTGGCACGGGGATACGGTGTAGGTGCAACAGGATTGTGACAGTACCGTGATACGACGTGGCGGGCAATACTTTGTCGGCTGGGCAATACCCTCAACCGGCTATCTTGTGATCGCGAAAGCCAGGCAAGCCAAGGCGTTCAAGGGTTAAAAATTTCCTCAGGCGGCAACCTGGCCCTCGACTGCCTGGACGAGCGCGTCCGGGTCGAGCGGCTTGGTCACGAACCCGCTGGCGCCATGGGCGAGCACGGCATGCCGGGTCTTTTCCTGGCTGTCGGCCGAAAGCACCATGATCGGGATCGGCGGCATTGCCAGGGACTCTTCATGACGGCGGATGGCGGCGATCGCGTCCAGCCCGTCCATGACAGGCATATGCAGGTCCATCAGCACCACATCGAAGCGGAACTTGAGGCCGGCATCGGTAACGGCATCGACCGCGGCCTTGCCGTTGCCGACGATCTTGACGCGATGCCCGGCCTTCAGCAACGTGGCACGGGCGAGCATGGCGTTGATGTCATTGTCTTCCGCGATCAGCACCGACAGGCCCTGGTCGCGCTTGCGCACCGAGGGCGCCCCGCGCGGCTCCGGCCGCGGCTGGGCGAGCGTGGAGCCATGGCTGGTCAACAGCACGCGCAGCAGGGTCTCGCCGCGCACCGGCCTGGCGAGGAAGGTGGCGTAGCCGCTGGCGCGGAATTCGCCGAGCATGCCGCGATCGGTCGGCGCGATCAGGGTGACGGCCTCGCAGTCGGCGAAGCCCGAGTCGCGCAACCGCTTGAGCAACCTGCCGTCGCTGTTTTCGAGCGCGGCGTCGATCAGGAGCACGTTGCAGCCGGCAGCGAAGGGGGCGGCCTGGCTTGGTGTCGCCGCGATCTCGACGATGCCGCCATGGGCCATGATCGTGCGGGCGATGGCATCGGCCTCGATGGCGTTTTTCGACACGATCACCGCCCGCCGGTCGGCAAGGATGTTGTGGCGATGCGGCGGCGGCTCGGTCGCGGCGACTGCCGGAAGCTCGAGGACGAATTCGGACCCTTCACCGAGCCGGCTCGAAACCGAGATCGCGCCGCCCATCGCCGTCGCCAGGCGCTTCGAGATGGCAAGACCGAGACCCGCGCCGCCATGCACCCTGGTCGAGGTGCCGTCGGACTGCTCGAATTCCTCAAAGATGCGCTCCATGTCCTCTTCGCGCAGGCCCGGGCCGCTGTCGGCGACGGTGAAGCAGATGCGGTCCGTGGTTTCGGTGCGGGCGCGTGCCACGGTGAGCAGCACGCCGCCTGTGTCGGTGAACTTCACCGCATTGCCGATGAGGTTGAGCAGCACCTGGCGCACGCGGCCGGGATCGGCGGTGATCATCTGCGGCACGTCGGGCTCGACATGGCAGCCGAGGCCGATGTTCTTGGCGAAGGCCTTCGCGGCCAGAAGCTCGATGATGTTGTCGGCGATCTCGCGCAGCGAGGTCGGCTGCGGCTCGGGCTCGAAGCGGCCCGCCTCGATCTTGGAATAGTCGAGCAGGTCCTCGATGAGCGCGAGCAGCGCGCTGGCCGAGGTGGAAACGGCGCCGACATAGGTGCGCTGCTCGGGCGAGAGGTCGGTGTCGGCAAGCAGCTTCGCCATACCCATGATGCCGTTCATCGGCGTGCGAATTTCATGGCTGACGGTGGCCAGGAAGCGCGATTTGGCCTGGCTGGCATATTCGGCCCGTTCGCGCGCGGTGATCAGTGAGGATTCGGCGCGCTTGCGGGCCGTGATGTCGCGGGCGATCGCGCGGTGCGAGACCGCGCCCGTGTCCTTGTCGCGCACCGACAATTCGATCCAGGAGAACCAGCGCGGTCCGTTCGGGGTGCGGATCGCGACATCGGTGGAACTCAAGCATTCATGATCGGAGAAGGCGGCATCGGGGACGATGCCGACATCGATGCCAAGCTCGGACAAGGTCTTGCCGGCGAGATCGCGCGGGTCGGTCTCGACAAGCGAGGCAAAGACGCTGTTGGCATAGACGATATGGCCGTCGCGATCGCGGTGGACGACGAGGTCGCCAAGCGCGTCGATCAGGCCGCGGAAGCGTTCCTCGCTCTCCTGCATCTCCCACATGCGATCGGCGAGAGTCTCGATCTCGGCGCGGCTGCGGGCGGCGGTCTCGTCGAGAAGCGCTGCGGTGCGCCGCTCGTCGCGACGGCTGCGCAGATGCATGGCAAGGCCGGCAAGCGCGGCGGCGGCAAGCCCGATTGTGACGATGAGCGGCGCGCCGGTAAGATGCGCCAGCCCCGCCATGACGGCGATGGCGACGATCGTCAGGAACGGCAAGCCTTCGTGTCTGGCCGCAGGCAATTCAGGGGCCAGCGGCGGCGCGACGAGCACCTGCCGCTTCGGCGCATCGGGTATGAGCCTTCCAGCGTCCGCGGCTTTGCTGTTCTGTCTGATGTCGGAGTCCGCGACCATGCGCAGATCATGCCAGACAGAAATTATGGAAGACTGGGACGGATCGTTCGAATTTTAGCGATTGCGCGGATTCGAACCACCGCATGCGCGGGCGAAACCGCCATCTCCAGCTACATATCGACGACGACGCGGCCCCTTATCTTGCCTTCGACGATGTCGCGCGCGGCGGCGACAATGCCGTCGAAACCGATCGTGCGCGACAATGTCGACAGCTTCTTCAAGTCGAGATCGGTGCCGATGCGGCGCCATGCCTCCAGGCGGACCGCTTTCGGCGCCATCACCGAATCGATGCCCAGCAGCGAGACGCCACGCAGGATGAAGGGCGCGACGCTTCCCGGCAGGTCCATGCCGCCGGCCAGACCGCAAGCGGCGATCGCGCCGCCATAGGAGGTCATCGACAGCGCATTGGCCAAGGTATGGCTGCCGACCGAGTCGACGCCGCCCGCCCAGCGCTCCTTGGCGAGCGGCTTCGCCGGCTGGCTGAGCTCCTCGCGCGAGATCACCTCGGCTGCGCCGAGGTCGATCAGATAGGGGCTCTCGGCGTTGCGGCCGGTCGAGGCGATGACATGGTAGCCGAGGCTCGACAGGATCGAGATGGCGACCGAGCCGACGCCGCCGGCGGCGCCCGTCACCACCACCGGGCCGCGGTCCGGCACGATGCCGTGCCGTTCCAGCGCCATGACGGAGAGCATTGCCGTGTAGCCCGCCGTGCCGACGGCCATCGCATCATGCGCGCTCATGACCTCGGGCAGCGGCACCAGCCAGTCGCCCTTGACGCGCGCGCGGCCGGCATAGGCGCCGTAATGCGTCTCGCCGACACCCCAGCCGTTAAGGATCACCTTGTCACCCTTGCGCCAGTCGGCATGCGAGGAGGAGATCACGGTGCCGGCGAAATCAATGCCCGGAACCAGCGGCCAGCGGCGCACGACAGGCGCCTTGCCGGTGATGGCGAGCCCGTCCTTGTAGTTCACCGTCGTCGCCTCGACGGCGACGGTGACATCGCCTTCCATCAGGTCGGCCTCGGTGAGGTCGACGACATCGACGGACTGCTTCTTCTCCGCATCGCGCGAAACGAGGATGGCTTTGAAGGTATCCGACATTTTTTTCTCCTCGGTTCTGGCTGTTGAGAAGTCTGCGGTTTCAACCGCGTGAGGTCAATTGCCTGGATCCTGCGGCTTGGCCTCGCGGCCCCAGCCGATCAGCTCGTCGAAGACGACAAGCGCGGCGCCGACCGAGATGAAGGCATCGGCGAGATTGAACACCGCGAAGGACCAGACGGGCGTATGGAACAGGATGTAGTCGATGACGTGGCCGTAGACGGCGCGGTCGATGAGGTTGCCGAGCGCGCCGCCGATGATGAGCGCAAAGCCGATGCGGGCGACGACATGACCGGCAGGCGTGCGCGCGGCGAGGTAGAGCACGAAGGCGACGACCAGCACGGCGATGACCACCAGGCCGGTATCGCCGAAGGACTGGAACATCGAGAAGGCAATGCCGGTGTTGTAGGTGCGGAACAGCGCCAGGAACGGCAGGAGATCGACCTTCTCCTGAAAGGCGAGACCGTTCTCGACCAGTTGCTTGATCCACTGGTCGAGCGCAATGGCGATGACGACCAGCACGACGTAAGGGGACCAGGATTTCACTTAGCAGTCCTCATCGGCTGTCGTTGGCAGGCTCGAGCTTCAACGCGCCGCGCCGGATCTCGAACAACATCACGCCGGTGGCGACCGCCAGATTGAGCGAATCGGCCCGGCCTGCCTGGGGGATTCTAAGCAGCCGGTCGCAGCTTTCGGCGAGGCTGTCCGGCAGGCCCTGCTGCTCGTTGCCCATCAGCAGCAAGACCGGCCCCCTGGAGAAATCGACGGAGCGATAGTCGACCGCGCCCTTGAGGTGCGTTCCGGCGACCAGGCCGGAAAAATCGCGCCGCCAGGCAAGGAAGGCCTGCTCGGTCGCCCTGGCGACCGGCACGGCGAAGATCGAGCCCATGGTGGCGCGCACCGTCTCCAGCGAGAACGGGTCGGTGGTGTCGCCCACCAGGATGACGCCCTTGGCGCCGACGGCGTCGACGGTGCGGATCACGGTGCCGAGATTGCCGGGGTCGCGCACCCGGTCGAGTGCCACCCAGACATCGCCGTCCCTGGCGCGGACGTCCTTCAGCGGCACGGTCTGCTGCGCAAAGACACCGACAACCATTTGCGGGTTTTCACGGCGGGTGATGGCCGCGAGCACCTTTTCCGATACTTCGAGCACCGTGCCGCCGGCGGCAACGGTCCGCGCAGCGGTCTTTTCGATGGCCGCGTTGCCGCGTCCGGCCTTGGCGAAGACCAAGGTCCTGATCGACCAGCCGAGGTCCAGCGCGTCGATGACCAGCTTCAGGCCCTCGGCCATGAAGGCGCTCTGCTGGTCGCGAAATTTCCTGAGCGCGAGCGCCTTGATGTCCTTGACCAGGGGATTGGCAAGGCTGGTGACGTCCTTGACCTGCCCGACAGGGCGCGCGCCGTCATGTGCCGTCATTCAAGCCACCCAGCGCGAGAACAGCGAGGTCGACAGCGCGCGGCCGGCCGATTTCTCGCGAATGATCAGTTCGCCGGATTCGATCGCGCCGCCCATGCCGGCGAAGGTATCGCGCATCAGCGCATGGATGGCGAAGAAGGAGGCGCGGATCGAATAGGCGGTGAGAACGACGGCGAGCGGCTTCGGCGTCAGGATCGAGCGGCAGAGGTCGGTGAGGCCCGGCAGGTCCTCGAACAATTGCCAGACCTCGCCCTTGGGACCGCGGCCGTAGGCCGGCGGGTCGAACAGCACGATGTCGTAGCGGCTGCCGCGGCGCTCCTCGCGCTCCGCGAACTTCACCGCGTCCTCCACGATCCAACGGATCGGCTTATCGGCAAGGCCGGCCATTTCCTGGTTCTCGCGCGCCCAGCCGATCGCCTTCTTCGAGGCATCGACATGGGTGACCTCGGCGCCCGCGCGAGCCGCCACCAGCGAGGCGAGACCGGTATAGCCGAATAGGTTCAGCACCTTGACCGGTCGCTTCGCCGCCGCGATCAGCCCCGCCATATGGTCCCAATGCGAAGCCTGTTCCGGAAAGACGCCGACGTGACGAAACGAGGTGAAACGGCCGAGATAGTCGATGCCGTCATGCTTCATCGGCCAGGTTTCGCCAAGCGGCGCTTTCGGAAAGCGCCAGCGGCCAATGCCTTCCTCGTCGGTGTCGCCGGTGAAGACGGCGTCGGCGCGCTGCCATTCCTTCGCCGGAAGGGCCCTCTGCCAGATCGCCTGGCCCTCGGGGCGCACGATGCGGTAGGGGCCGTATTGCTCGAGCTTCTCGCCGGCGCCGCTATCCAGCAGCGCGTAATCGGCGTTGGGCGCGACTTCGAGGATCAGCGGCAGGCGTTCGGCGGGCAGCACGCCCTCGCGGCGCGCGAGCACGCGCGGCGCCGGTTTGGCGTCCTGCCGGTCCGCCGGTCTCGTTTCACGTCGCTCGGCGGGTGCGGCCTGCTGACGTCCGGTCGGGAACGCATCACGCGGGCCGGGCTGTTCCGCCCTTGCGGGATGCGGGCGGCCATCGCGGCGTTTGTCGCGAAAAGATTTCAAGAAGGATCCTCTCCGGCGGTTCGGCCCGCTTCTGCCACAGCTCAGCCCACCGGCGCAACAAAGCGCGCCTCATTCAATGGTGGGATCATCAGCCTTGCCGGACACCGAGCAGGCCGAAACAAAGCGAAACGAAGCCAAGCGCCTTCGCCACGGTCACCGCCATGTGGCCGGTCTCCCAACGGAGCCGGACGATCTCGAAATCGTCCGGGATCGGTCCGGGCGCCCAGGTCGCCAGAATGTCGTTGGCCGGTTTGACCAGGCCGAACCAGAGCGCCAGCGAGACCGCATAGAGCAACGTAGCGATGAGCACGAACCAGAAGGCCGCCGCTTGACCGCGCAGCATCCAGGCAAGCAACACCGGACAGAGGATCGCCACGACGTCCAACGGCGCTCCGATCACGGCAAAGAGCTGGAACTGCGCATTGAAGACCGTCGCCTCACGCCAGAGCGCCGGCGACCATCTGGTCAACCTGGGCAGCGATTCCAGCACATGGGCGAAGGAGGGCCCAAGGCTGAGCGCCGCGACGAAAGCGGTCAGCACCGACCAGAACAGCAGGAATCCGCGCATCTCCATTGCGGACACAACGGGAGCGGGACGCGGGCGTTCCGCGGCATCGGTCTGCTTGCCGTTATGTGCGGGCCAGCCCTATTGTCCAACACACCGGTTAGCCAATCATGTCCCGTTCAGCCCGCCTGCTCGACCTCGTCCAGATCCTGCGCCGCCACCGCCGGCCGGTGAGTGGCCGCATGCTTGCGGACGAGATGGGCGTCTCGATCCGCACGCTCTATCGCGATATCGCGACGCTGCAGGGGCAGGGCGCGCCGATCGAAGGCGAGGCCGGGCTTGGCTATGTGCTGAAGCCCGGCTTCATGCTGCCGCCTTTGATGTTCAGCGACGAGGAGATCGAGGCGATCGTGCTCGGGTCGCGCTGGGTGGCGAAGCAGCCGGATAAAAGGTTGGCCGCCGCCGCGGCCGATGCGCTGGCAAAGATCGCGGCGGTGCTGCCGGACGATTTGCGCGAGGACCTCGACGCAACAACGCTGCTTGTCGGACCGCGATCGGAAAGCGTCGAAACGATCGACCTCGGTGTCGTGCGGCAGGCGATCCGCGAGGAGCGCAAGCTCGGCTTCCTTTATCGCGATGCCGGCGGTTCGACATCGAAGCGCGTGGTCTGGCCATTCGCGCTCGCCTTCTTCGACAAGGTGCGGGTGATGGCGGCGTGGTGCGAGACGCGCCAGGATTTCCGGCATTTCCGCGCCGACCGGATATCCGACCTGACAGCGACCGACATCCGCTATCCACGCCGCCGCCAGGCGATGCTGAAAGAATGGCGGGCGACGCTCGATGCGCGGGGCCAGAATGGAGCGAAAGACGCTTCCGACTGATCGCTGCTGCCAGAATCTGACAGCAGGCCCGCGTATGGTTCCCAAGGTTCAGACACTTTGGAGATCAGACATGACCACGCCGAATTTCGTCATCCTTTATGTCGACAGCCCGGAAAGGAGCGGTGCGTTCTACGCTTCGTTGTTTGGACGCGAGCCGGTCGAATCCTCGCCGACCTTCGCGATGTTCGTGCTCGACAAGGGTTTCAAGCTCGGCCTCTGGTCACGCCACACGGTGGAGCCGGCTGCGACGGCCACAGGCGGTGGTGGCGAGCTTGTGCTTGCCGTCGAGAACGCGGCGGCGGTCGATGCCACCCACGCGGATTGGACTGGCAGAGGCCTCGACGTGCTGCAGGCCCCAACCGATCTCGATTTCGGCCGTACCTTCGTCGCGCTCGATCCGGACAATCATCGTCTGCGCGTCTACTGGCCATTCGAGAGAGCGCAAGGATGAGCGCCTTCTGGGTCGCGGTCGCATCGGCCGAGCATGTGCGGATCGGCCGCAAAGATGGCTTCATGCAGGTCAACCACGGCAAGGCGGCCCCGTTGCGCCGCATCAAGCCGGGCGACGGCATCGTTTACTACTCGCCGAGCACCCTGCTCGGCGAGAAAGACCGGCTGCAATCCTTCACGGCGATAGGCACGGTGCGGCAAGGGGAAGTCTATGAGGGCGTCATGGGCGGCGGTTTCACGCCCGCGCGGCGCGACGTCGACTGGCGCGAGGCCAAGGAAGCGCCGATCAAGCCGTTGCTCGACAGGCTGGATTTTACCGCCGGCAAGCCGAACTGGGGCTACCAGTTGCGCTTCGGCCTGTTCGAGATCAGCGAGCGTGATTTCCGGCTGATCGGCGAAGCGATGGGAGCCAACCTGACCTAAATTAGGTCGTTGCTTGATGCATGTCGTTGTCGCAAAACCGAGGTCACTTTTGCGCGACATGCATTAGCGGTTACTTGAGCGCCTTGTAGACGGCGATGCCGGCGGCGAGATCCTCGAGCGCCGCGCCGACCGACTTGAACAGCGTGATCTCGCTGTCGTCTTGCCGGCCTTGTTTCTCGCCGCGCGCGAGCTCGTGCAGATCGGCGACGATCGCTTCCGGCTTCAGCACGCCCGAGGCCAGCGGCTGGACAATGTCGCCGGCCTCCTTGGTGGCGCCGGCGCGGGTGTCGACATAGACGCGGGCACGGGAAATGGCGTCGTCATCGGCCTCGCGCATGTCGGGCGTGAAGCCGCCGACGAGATCGACATGGGCGCCCGGTTTCAGCAGCGCGCCCTTGACCAGCGGCGTGTTCGAGATCGTCGCCGAGGCGACGATGTCGGCCTCGGCAAGCTCGGCGTCGAGATCGCCGGCGGCACTCGCCGGAAGGCCTTCGGCGCGCAAGGCGGCCGCCACCTTTTCGGCATTGGCCGGCGTGCGGTTCCAGATGCGGATGGATGTGATCGGCCTGACCGCCGAATGCGCCTTGGCAAGGAATGGCGACAGCGCGCCGGCGCCGATCACCAGAAGCCGCGAGGCGTCGTTGCGGGCGAGATAGGAGGCGGCGAGCGCCGAGGCACAGGTCGTGCGCCACTGGGTCAGCCGCTGGCCGTCGATCAACGCCTGCGGCTCGCCGGTGACGCCGTCGAGCAAAAGGTAGAGGCCCATCACCGCCGGCTTGCCTTTTGTGTTGTTGTCCGGCGACACGGTGACGATCTTGACGCCGATATGGCCTCCCGCGGAGGTGCCCGCGGCGTTGAAGTCGGTCCAGGCAGGCATCAAAAGCAGGGTCGAGGCGGCGCCATCCGGGCGCTCCACGCCATGATGATGGCGAACCGGCTGCACAGCGCCTTCGCGGAAGGCGGTGCGCAATGTCTCGACAAGGCCCGGAAAGGTCAGCGCGCGGTCGACCTCGGCGGCCGAAATGGTCAGCATCGGAGGCTCCGTGAGACGTTACTTGGACTGAGCATGATGTCGCCCGAAAGCCGCCTGGCAGTTTTCGGCATCATGCTCTAGTTCGTCGGCTTGGGCAGCGCCGGTCCGTTGGGCGCCACGGGCGCGCGGCTGACCGCCTGGCGCAGGTTCTCCGCCTCGAGACCGCGCTGGCGCGCAAGCTTGCGATAGCGACCCTGTTTCACCCAGGTGGCCAGGCTGCCGACGACCATGCCGACGGCCAAAGCCAGAAACAGGAAGATGAAAAGCGGCAGGCTCAGCGTCAGCGCCGGGTTGCCGGGGTGGAATGGGTCGACCGTGAAGGCAACCGGGCCGCGGTTGGCGACGGCAAGCGCGATCAGGATGATGGCCAGCGGCACGAAGACCACGACGAGGATGAAGCGATTGAACATCAGATCTCCATGGTGAAGCGGCTTTGCGCCAAGATCCCGTTTCAACCCGCCGGCGCGGCGCCTATTTGCCGCCGTTCAGCCTTTCGCGCAACTCCTTGCCGGTCTTGAAGAACGGCACCCACTTTTCCTCGACTTCGACGGATTCGCCGGTGCGCGGGTTGCGGCCGGTACGGGCGGGACGGTTTTTCACCGAAAAGGCGCCGAAACCGCGCAACTCGACCCGGTTGCCCTCGGCAAGCGCATCGGTGATCTCGTCAAAGATCGCGCCGACGATGTTTTCGACATCGCGCAGAAAAAGGTGCGGGTTGCGTGCAGCAATGATCTGCACAAGCTCGGATTTGATCATACAACGTTCCCCGTAAAACCAAGCGATCGATTATCAGGATGATTTTATTGCTTTTTTGGCTGGTACCAACGGCGCCTCAAGGGTGCCAGACCGAAACGAGACCGTCAAGAAACAAGCGGTCGGCACCGAGCTCGTGAATGACATCGCCGCCGGCATCGGGCAGGCCAAGCGCCTTGGCCGCCATTTTTGCCATCGACTGGGAAAACAGGAAACCGCCGCGCCTGTCCTTGTCCTTCCACTCGACGACCTTGAGCTTGCCGTCCACGCCCTTCGTCGCCAGCCAATCGATCGCCTCCTGCTCGCCGCCGACGGCGTCGACCAGATGGTTGGCCAAAGCCTGGCGGCCGGTGAAGATCGAACCGTCGGCCAGCGCCAGCGCCTGATCACGCGTCATCTTGCGGCGGTCGGCGACGATGCCGACGAACCAGTCGTAACTGTCGAGGATCAGCTTGCGCACCATGGCGCGCTCGTCGTCATTGGTCGGCTTGAAGGGCGAGGGCGAAGCCTTGAGCGGCGACGATTTCACTTCCTCAAGCTTGATGCCGAGCTTATCCATGAGGCCGCTGACGTCCGGATACTGGATCAGCACACCGATAGAGCCGACGATGGAGGTCTTGCGGGCGACGATGTGGTCGGTAGCGCTGGCGATCATATAGCCGGCGGATGCCGCCAGCGTGCCGACTTCGGCCACCACCGGCTTGTCGCCGGCAAGCTTGCGCACCTGCTCGAAGATCGACTCTCCGCCGACCGTGGTGCCTCCGGGCGAATCGACCGAGAGAATGACGCCCTTCACCTCCGGCGACGTGCGGATAGCTTCCAGCCTTTTGAGTAGTTCCTCGTCCTCGGTGATGGTGCCTTCAATCTTGACCTTGGCAATATGAGGCACTGCCTGGCCGGTAAAATTGTCGTCATAGACCCAGGCCGAGAAGGCGATAATTGCTGCCGCCAGAACCAGAAACGCGGCGACGCGCCAGAACGCCAGCTTGCGGCGCAAGCGGCGGCGGTCGATCAGGTCGTCGGCTCTCATTGCCATCGTCAGCCTCATGGATGGGTGGAAGCACGCTTTTAAAGCAAGCCTCGGCGCACGGCTACCGTTTCCTGGAGCGGTCACCGCTTCACGGAACGGTCACACGCTCTATTTCTTGTCCTGATGCAATTCCCGTCGGAAAACCGCCCGCACTTGTCCTGGAATCGCCTTGAAAGGCCGGTTTCGGACTTCGGCGTTGACGCCGGCCTCACGAAAAATTAACGCAAGCAGTCCGTATCTGCTATGAAGTACAAGCCGTCTCGCCGGATTTCTCTCGATTTTGCGGGCGGCAGTTGTCACATTTTTGCAGTTTTCCTCCGCTTGTGCTTGCTTGTAGGTGCCGGCATACCACCTATAGGCGGTGTTTGGCCGGGCAAAGGTCCATTAGAAAAGTCATGTTGGCGCGATCTGACGAAACGAGCGATGCCGGTGAGGCATCGGCTCCCGCGAGCCAAGACGGCACGCGTGGCGATGCCTTCAACCGCGCGCAACGGCACTCGCGCCGCGTCCGCGTGCTGAAATTCGCCGTGCCGCTGCTCGCGGTCGCGATCGCCGTCGCCTTTCCGGTCTACTCCTACCTCAAGGCGCCCCTGTCCGTCTCGGTGCAGGCCGATGGCACGGCGTTCTCCGACGGCAAGCTGGTGATGGCCAATCCGAAGCTCAACGGCTTCACCAAGCAGAAGCTGCCCTATTCGCTGACGGCGACCAGGGCGACGCAGGATGTCGGGCAGCAAGCCGTCATCGACCTCGACGGCATCAATGCCAAACTGCCCGTCGCCACCGACAACATCGTGTCAGTCGACGCCGCGCACGGTATCTACAATCGCGACGCCAATACGATGGACCTGACCAGCGAGGTCAGCGTGACGACGACGGACGGCCTGGTGGCGAAGTTCAAATCGATCTTCCTAGACATGGGCAAAGGCTCTATGAAGACGAGCAATCCGGTCGACGTCAGCCGTGGCGGGTCGCGCATCACCGCGGACGCGATGTCGGTCGAGGACAATGGCAGGCTCGTGGTCTTCGAGAACCGGGTTCGCGTCAACATAGATCCAACTGCGCTGAAGGCAGCGGGGGTAAACGGTGGAGAACAGAATGCGTCGCAGTAAATCCGCATGGCTTCCGGGCGCTGCTTCCGCATTGCTGCTTTTGGCAACCGCGCATTCGTTCGCGCAATCGAGCGCGACCAGCCAGATCCCTGGGTTGAAGCTGTCAGGCGACCAGCCGATCCAGATCGAAAGCGATAAGCTTGAGGTCCGCCAGGCCGACAGCATGGCCATATTCAGCGGCAATGTCACCGTCAATCAGGGGCCGACCCTGCTCAAGGCCGGCAAGATGACGGTCTACTACGTCAAGGACCCAAAAGCTGACAAAAGCGCGGCGGCCGGCGCATCGGCGATGACAGGCGCCGCCAATATCGACCACCTCGAGGTCGAGAACAAAGTCTACATCAAATCGAACGACCAGATCGCCACCGGCGACACCGGCAAATTCGACATGAAGACGCAGGTGCTGGTGCTTTCCGGCAAGGAAGTGGTGCTGTCGCAGGGCGACAATGTGCTCAAGGGCTGCAAGCTCACCGTGCAGATGAAGAGCGGCCTCGGCAACGTCGAGGGCTGTCCGCGTGTCATCATGATGTTCAAGCCGCAGAAACAGGACGCGCAGCAGCAGGGAGCGTCGAGCAAGTAATGGCCGGCGTGACTTCGCTGCTGGCCCGTCTTCCGGGACGGGCGGCCGCACAACCCGCTGCGCCGGCGACGGTCGGCACCGACAAGGCGAAGTTCAAGGGCACCCTGATCGCCAAGGGGCTGACCAAGAGCTACAAGGGCCGCAAGGTGGTGAGCGGGGTGACGCTTGGCGTGCGCGCCGGCGAGGCCGTAGGCCTGCTCGGCCCCAACGGCGCAGGCAAGACCACCTGTTTCTACATGGTCACCGGCCTTGTTCCCGTCGACGAAGGTTCGATCGAGATCGACGGCTTCGATGTCACCTCGATGCCGATGTACCGGCGTGCCCGCCTCGGCATCGGCTACCTGCCGCAGGAAGCGTCGATCTTTCGCGGCCTGAATGTCGAGCAGAACATTCGCGCCGTGCTGGAGGTGGTGGAAAAGAGCCGCAAGGAACGCGAGCGCACGCTTGACGAGCTGCTCGAGGAGTTTCACATCAGCCATCTGCGCAAGGCGCCGTCCATGTCGCTGTCGGGCGGCGAACGGCGTCGCCTTGAAATCGCGCGGGCGCTGGCGACGCGGCCGGCCTATATGCTGCTCGACGAGCCCTTCGCCGGCATCGATCCGATCGCCGTCGCCGATATCCAGCAGCTCGTTCGCCATCTCACGGCGCGCGGCATCGGCGTCTTGATCACCGACCACAATGTGCGCGAGACGCTCGGCCTGATCGACCGCGCCTACATCATCCATGCCGGCCAGGTGCTGACGCATGGCCGCGCCGACGAGATCGTCGCCAACGCCGATGTGCGGCGCCTCTATCTCGGCGAGGGCTTCACGCTCTGACCCGCGGGTTCCGACGCGGTTTCGATGGCCGCGTCACGGCTTTCGGTCATTTTAGCGCTCGATAACGCTCCGGTAAGCCGCAACTGCTAGCGTTTTCCTTGACAAGCAAAAGCCGGGCCAGTTTCTATGCCTGGCCGGGAAAATCTGCTTCGGCACAGTCCGATGCGTAGACGAGGCGTTTGATTCACACCATGGCGCTGGCAGCCAAACTGCAGCTCAGACAGTCCCAGTCGCTGGTGATGACGCCGCAGCTGATGCAATCGATCCGGCTGCTGCAGCTCACCCATGTCGAGCTCGAGCGCTTCATCGACGAGGAGATCGAGCGCAACCCGCTGCTGGAACGGGCCGAACCGCAGGACGATGCCGCCGGCGATCTATCCCAGAAAAGCGAGGCGTCGCCGGAAGAGGATACCGAAGGCGATTGGTTCGAGGGCGAGACGGAGTGGAGCGCGGAAGCGATCTCGCAAAAGCTCGATACTTCCCTGGAGAACCTGTTTCCCGACGATCCAGGCACCAGCGAGGGGCTGGGGCCGGATCTCACGGCGCAATGGAAGTCGGCCGCTGGGGGCGGCGCGGGCCCAGCATCGTCCGAGGGGTTCGACGTCGGCGACATGGCGGCGGCCGCCATTACGCTGCGCGAGCATGTCGGCGAGCAGATCGCGCTTGCTTCGCTCAGCCCCGGCGGGCGGCTGATCGCGGGTGAGCTGGCCGACGGGCTCGACGAGGCCGGTTATTTGCGCTCCGAACTCGATGAGATCGCGGTCCGGCTCGGCGTGGATGAGGCGGCGGTGGCGCGTGTGCTTGGCATCTGCCAGACCTTCGAGCCGGTGGGACTTTTCGCGCGCCACCTTGCCGAGTGCCTGTCGCTGCAGCTTGCTGCGCGCGACCGGCTCGATCCGGCGATGAAGGCGCTGGTCGCCAACCTGGAGCTTCTGGCGCGGCGGGATTTCCAGACGCTGAAACGCATCTGCGGCGTCGACGAGGAGGATCTGCTCGACATGCTGGCCGAGATCCGCGCGCTCGACCCGCGCCCCGGCCTGGCGTTTTCGGGCGGCGCGAGCGATGCGATCGTCGCCGATGTCGAGGTCCGCGCCGCCAATGACGGCAGCTGGGCGGTGGAGCTCAACGCCGATACGCTGCCGCGCGTGCTGGTGGACAATGTCTACTTCGCCCGCATTTCGAGCCACGCCAAGGACAAGGCGGAAAAGGACTTTCTCGCCGAATGCCTGCAGAACGCCAACTGGCTGACGCGCAGTCTCGACCAACGAGCCAAGACCATCCTCAAGGTGGCGTCCGAAATCGTGCGGCAGCAGGATGCCTTCCTCGTCCACGGCGTGCGCCACCTCAAGCCGCTCAACCTGCGCACGGTGGCCGACGCCATCGGCATGCATGAATCGACCGTCAGCCGCGTCACCGCCAACAAATACATGCTGACGCCGCGCGGCGTCTTCGAGCTGCGCTATTTCTTCACCGCGTCGATCGCCTCGGCCGAAGGCGGCGAAGCGCATTCGTCCGAGGCCGTGCGCGACCGCATCAAGCAGATGATCGACGAGGAAAAGCCCGCCGACGTGCTTTCCGACGACGCCATCGTCGACATGCTCAAGGAAAGCGGCGTCGATATCGCGCGCCGTACCGTCGCGAAATACCGCGAAGGCATGAACATTCCATCGTCGGTGCAGCGGCGGCGGGAGAAGCGAGCGCTGGCGAACGCCGGCCGCTAGGCCACCCCCGAATCCCGACAGTTCCCCACAACTCCCAAGCTTGATTGACAAGCTGCAATGAAGTGGCTAGAAGCCCGCCCGCATGAGCAGGGCGGTAATGCCAGCTTGCGAATGGGTCCGTCAGACAAGGCCACGGACGGCCAAGAAGGCGACTTGTGATCAACCGGAAAGTTCGGGTCTAAAATCGGCGCGCAGGCCGCTGCAAAGCTTGTGCGCGCGCACCACGGGTATAAACTCGGGAACAGTTTGAAGCCTGAGCAAGGAAGGTCAGTTTTCAGATGAATCTACGCATTTCGGGAAAACACATGGACATCGGCGATGCGTTCCGTACGCGCATCAACGACCGGGTCGGCGAGGCGATCGAGAAATATTTCGATCGGGGTTTTTCAGGACATGTCACGGTCATCAAATCGGGGTCGCGTTTCTCCGCCGACTGCATGGTCCGGCTCGATTCCGGCGCTTCGCTGCAGGCGACCGGCGACGCCCAGGATCCGACGCTGGCCTTCGAGGCCGCCGCCGACCGCCTGGAAACACGGCTGCGGCGCTACAAGCGCCGGCTGAAGTCGCGCAATACGGGCAACGGCAATGGCGAAGAGCCGACCGACATCGCCTACACCGTGATGGCTCCTCTCACCGACGATGAGGAAGATATTCCGGAGGACTTCGCTCCGGTCATCGTCGCCGAATCAAGCATGACGCTGCGGACCATGTCGGTGGCGTCGGCCGTCATTGAGCTCGATACCAGCGACAGCCCGGTTTTCGTCTTTCGCAATGCCGGAAACGACCATCTCAACATCGTCTACCGCCGGCCGGATGGCAATATCGGCTGGATCGATCCGTCGACGACCAAAGTCGCGCAGGGATAAAAAGCCAGCCGCGCAAGGGGGCGACGACTGGCGCGGCAGGCGAGCAAGGGATTTTTCAAGCATGGATCTCAGTGATCTCATCAGCGTTCCGGCGATCATGCCGACGTTGAAAGCGAATTCCAAAAAGCAGCTTCTGCAATTGCTGTCGGAGAGGGCGTCGGCGATTTCGGGGATTCCGGAACGGGAGGTGTTCGACACCATTCTGCAGCGCGAGCGGCTAGGCTCGACCGGCGTCGGCAACGGCATCGCCATTCCGCACGGCAAGCTCGCCGGCGTGAAGAGGATCGCCGGCGTCTTCGCCCGACTGGAAACGCCGGTCGATTTCGAGGCGCTCGACGACCAGCCGGTCGACCTGGTGTTCCTGCTGCTTGCTCCGGAAGGCGCCGGCGCCGACCATCTCAAGGCGCTGTCGCGCATCGCGCGCGTGCTGCGCGACGCCGACACCGTGGCCAAGATCAGGGGGACGCGCGACGCCGTGGCGATCCACGCCTTGCTGTCGGACACACAGGCCTCGCACGCGGCCTGAAATCTTAGGATTAAAATCTTCGGAGGGTCGCCGTGAGCGGCCCTTTTCATTTCGAAGGTGGAGTCGCGTTAGTGGATCGCGACTGTGGTCAGGTCGTTCTCCAGCGCACCCGCGAGCGCCCGGTCACGGGCATCGGAAAGCAGGATCGGCTGGCCGTTGGCGGCAAACAGCGCCCACAGCTCCATACCGGGAGCGATTTCGTCGAGGCCGGGGAAGCGACCGCGGAGGTCGTCGCTCGACACTTTCCTGAGATAGGCGACCGAACCTTCGCCGAGATGGGCGAGTTCGCCGCTGGTCATGGTGGTGGTTTCGTCAGTTCTGGTCATTTCAAGCCTCCTTGGCGCGAGGACGCCAGGATTGGCCGCCTCGCATAGAGCCATCGGCAAAGATCAGTCTTTCACCGATATGTTTATTTTCCGTACCAGCCGCTCGGCCTCCGGCCGGTCCAGGTCGACCGACAACAGGCCGTTCTTCAGTTCCGCCGCAATCACCCGCATGCCGTCGGCCAGCACAAAACAGCGCTGGAACTGGCGCGCGGCGATTCCGCGGTGGAGGAATTCGCGCTCGGTGTCGTCAGTCTGACGTCCGCGCACGATTAGCTGGTTTTCCTCCGTGGTGACATCGAGGTCGCTCTCGGCAAAACCGGCAACGGCCAGCGTGATGCGCAGCCTTTCGGCGTTGCCGTCGGCTGCGCCGAGGCGCTCGATATTGTACGGGGGATAGCTGTCGCCGGACTTCGCCAGACGCTCAAGCGTCTTTTCCATGGCATCGAAGCCCAGAAGAAGCGGGCTGGAGAAGGGCGTCATTCGACTCATTGTTACATTGTCCTCTGAAGAGCGACACAAACTGGAAAAACCCGGATGGCATTTTTCCCGATGGTCTTGATATGGTCCGCCGCGCGATCAAGTTCAAGCCACTGAAATCAGGATGACGTTTCGTTGAACCGCCATCCTGACTCAGCTCTTCGTTGGAGCATGATCCTGTCCGAAAGCCGGTTCCCACTTTTCGGGATCATGCTCTAAATCCCGCCCAAAAAGACTCCCCCAAAAGGAATTGAAATGCCCCAGTCCAGAAAGATCATCATCGACACCGATCCCGGCCAGGACGATGCCGTCGCCATATTGCTGGCGCTCGGCAGTTCGGAGCTGGAGATCGTCGGTATCACCGCGGTTGCCGGCAATGTGCCGCTGAAGCTGACCCAGAACAACGCCCGCAAGATCTGCGAGCTGGCCGGCAGGCCGGACGTCAAGGTCTATGCCGGCGCCATTCGCCCGCTGGCGCGCGAACTCGTCACCGCCGAGGAAGTGCACGGCAAGACAGGCCTGAACGGCCCGCAACTGCCCGAGCCGACCATGCCGTTGCAGGAACAATACGCCGTCGATTTCATTGTCGAGACGCTGATGCGCGAGGAAAGCGGCACGATCACGCTCTGCCCGCTCGGACCGCTCACCAACATCGCGCTGGCGCTGATCCGCGAGCCGAGGATCGCGCCCCGCATCAAGGAAATCGTCTTGATGGGCGGCGGCTTCTTCGAGGGCGGCAACGTCACGCCGGCCGCCGAATTCAACATCTATGTCGACCCGCAGGCCGCCGATCTGGTGTTCAAGTCGGGCATTCCGATCGTGATGATGCCGCTCGACGTCACCCACAAGGCGCTGACCACGTCCAAGCGCACGCAGGCTTTCCGCCAGCTCGGCACCAAGGTCGGCACCGCGACTGCCGAGATGCTGGAGTTTTTCGAGCGCTATGACGAGGAAAAATACGGCACCGATGGCGGGCCGCTGCACGATCCGTGCGTGATCGCCTATCTGATCAAGCCGGAGCTGTTCAAGGGCCGCCATTGCAATGTCAGCGTCGAGACCGCGTCGGAGCTCACCATGGGCATGACGGTGATCGACTGGTGGGGTGTCACCAAGCGGAAAAAGAACGCCACCGTGATGCGCGACATCGACCATGACGGCTTCTTCGCGCTGCTGGTGGAGAGGCTGGGGCGACTCAACTGACCGTCGAGGATTACAAGGCGTGCGCCGTCACCCGTCGAACAATCGGTAGGTGTCGACGCCCCGCTTGTGGTGCTGCCGCTCGATGGGGATGATCGAGCCGATAGAGTGAGGAGTCCCCACATCGCCATCGACCAAGACCAGCGCATTGTCGTCTTGAAGACGGACGTCGTAGATATAGTAGATCCCGCGACCAACTGCGGCTTTGGGATTAATAGGTGCCAAGCTGACATGCTCAACTACGCCCGTCACACGTTGCGTTGCAACGACAGGATCGTTCTGCAGCCTTAAGACGGAAGCCCCAACCGTCAGTGCCAAGGCGCAGAAGAAAGCGACGCCGAGGACGGCGTCGCTGTACTCGTATCGCCAAATAAGCAAGCGATTCCGGAAGGAAACGTTTGACTTGTTCATGACTAAGAGTTGTGGGGGCGCTCACAGCTCTTCAATATGCTTGCAAAAATAATTGGGGGACGGCGGGTCCGTCGCTCACTTCGCCTTCGAAAACGCCAGCCATAGCCCGCCGCCGACCAGGAAGCTGCCGCTGATCCTGGACATCAGCCTGACGCGGCTGGCCGACAGCAGCCGGCCGGCGCGGCCGGCGGCAAGCGCGTAGGTCGAATCCGACATGGCGGCGAAGATCATCGCGGTCAGGCCCATCACGACGATCTGTAGCGTGTAATTGCCCTGCGGCGCGATGAACTGCGGGAAGAAGGCGCCGAAGAAGACCAAGGTCTTCGGATTGCTGATCGCCACCAGAAAACCCTGCAGGAAAAAGCCGCCGCGCGGTTTTCTTGCCGTTCCGTCGGGATTGAGCGTGCCCTTGGAGCGGAACATCTGCACGCCCATCCAGATCAGATAGGCGGCGCCGATCAGCCGCACCCACTCGAACCAGTGGCCCATGCCGGCGATCAGCGTGTTGAGGCCGATGCCGACGATGGCGATCATGATGGCGAGCCCGGCCTGGGTGCCGGCGACGTTGGCCAGGCCCGCGCGCGAGCCGTGGCGGATGCTGTTGGCGATGATCAGCGTCACCGTCGGACCGGGCACCAGGATGATGACGATGCAGGCAACGACATAGGTTGCGTAAAGTTCCAGCGACATGGCTTTCCTCGGACGGACAGAGGTGGTGCAGCGGTGGCCGCCGGATCAATGCACGGCTTCACTGTCGGCGCAAGCGATGCCGACTTGCCCGATTCAGAGGCTGCTCAGCAGGCGCCCGCCGTCCACGGCAATATCGCCTCATAGGCGGCGCCGGCCTTGAGCACGGCGAGGTCGCCGCGTGGGCGGCCGATCAACTGCATGCCCATGGGTCGGCCCTTCCCGTCGAACCCCGCCGGGACGCTGAGCGCCGGGCAGCCGCCCAGGGTGGCGAAGGCGGAGACCTGCATCCAGCGGTGATAGCTGTCCATGGGTCGTCCCGCGACCTCGCGCGGCCAGTGGGTCGAGACGTCGAATGGGAAGACTTGCGCGGTCGGCAGCGCGATCAGGTCGAAACGCTCGAACAGCGAAAGCAGCGTTCGGTGCCACGAGGTGCGCCGGACGCTGGCGGCATGGACCTGCGGCGCGGTCAGGCCCATCGCCTGCTCCACTTCCCAGACAGCCTCGGGCTTCAGAAGTTTGCGTTTAGCCGGGTCGTCGTAGTGCGCCTTCAGCCCGCAACCGCTGCTCGCCTGGCGCAAGGTGACAAAGGCCTGCCAGAGCGCCTCGAAATCGACATCCGGTACCAGGGCCTCGGTGCGGAAGGATGCTGCGGCGAAGCGGGTAAGCGCGGCCTCGCAAAGGTCGAGCACGCCCGGTTCCGTCGGCAGGCGGCCGCCGAGATCGCCCAGCCAGGCGATGCGGCCGCCGGCCACTTTCGCGCCCAAACCGTCGAGGAACGAACCCTCCTTGGCATATGACAACGGCGCGTGCGGGTGATAGCCGGCCTGTTCGTCGAGCAAAAGCGCGATGTCGCGAATGTTGCGGCCCATCGGCCCTTCGACGCCCATCTGCGAATGAAAGACATCGAAGTCCGGGCCTGCAGGCACAAGGCCCTGCGAGGGACGGAAGCCGTAGACATTGTTGTAGGCTGCCGGATTGCGCAGCGAGCCGCCGAAGTCGCTGCCATCGGCGACCGGCACCATATCGAGCGCCAGCGCCACGGCCGCGCCGCCGCTCGAGCCGCCGGCGGTCAGCGCGGGGTCGAAGGCGTTGAGCGTCGGCCCGAAGACCGGATTGTAGGTGTTGGAGCCCAGCCCGAATTCCGGGACATTGGTCTTGCCGATGATGATGGCGCCGGCCTTGCGGACGCGCTCGACGAAGAAATCGTCCACGTCGGGGATGAAATCGGCGAAGATCGGCGAGCCGAAGGTGGTTCTGAGCTCCCTGGTCAGGGCGAGGTCCTTGATGGCGATCGGCAGGCCGAAGAGCGATCCGGCCTCGCCGCCGCGTGCCAGATGGGCATCCGCCCTGTCGGCCTCGGCCAGGATATCGGCGCGCTCGCGCAGCGAAACGACGGCGTTGACCAGCGGGTTCACCGCCTCGATGCGGTCGAGGAAAGCGCCGGCTACCTCGCGCGCCGACAAATGGCGCTGCCTGATCTTCTGGGCAAGCTCGACGGCGGAGAGGCGGCAGATATCGCCGGCCGGCGGCGCTACGTGCTTGGTGACGGGACGCATGGCCATTACCGCGCCGCCGCCAGGGCCGCGTCGACATCCTTTGCCGGTGGAATTGCCGGCTGCGCGCCGGGTTTCAGGCAGGCGAGCGAACCGGCCGCGGCGGCGCGGGTGAGCGCCTCCTGAAGCGGCAGGCCGGACGACAGGCCGGCGCCGAAATAACCGCAGAAGGTGTCGCCCGCGCCGACCGTGTCGACCGGCGTGATCTTCAGCGCCGGAACGGTGAGGAAATCGTCCGGCGTGGCGGCCAGCACGCCGTCGCCACCGAGCGTGACGACGATGGCGCGGCCTGTCTTCTTGGCATAGTCGCGCATGCGGGCAGGGCGATCGCGTCCCGAAAGCGCCAGCGCCTCGCCATAGAGATCGAACTCGGTTTCGTTGGCGACGGCATAATCGGCCTTGCCGACGAAGCCGGCGGCCTCGGCACGGAAAGGGGCGGTGTTGAGCACGCTGACGGCGTCCGCCGCGCGCGCCGCGTCGAGTGTGGCGTCGACCGTCTGCAGCGGGATCTCATGCTGCAAGAGCACGACGTCGCCCTTCTTGAGGAAGGCCTTGGCGACATCGCCCGGCACCACCGAATCATTGGCGCCCGGCACGACGGCGATGACGTTCTCTCCATCAGCGCCGACCAGGATCAACGCCGTGCCGGTGGAAGCGAAGCTCTGGCCGACACCGGACAGATCGACATTGCCGGCCTTGAGAAGGGCAAGCGCCTCGGCGGCAAAGCTATCCTTGCCGACCGCGCCCACCATGCGTACCTCGGCGCCGGCGCGCGCCGCGGCCAGGGCCTGGTTGGCGCCCTTGCCGCCAGGCGCGGTGGCGAAGCCGGAGCCGCGCACCGTCTCGCCGGGGTCCGGCAAGCGGTCGACATTGGCGATGAGGTCGAGGTTGATCGAACCGACAACGATAATCAAGAAGTGCCTCCTGCCGGGACGCGCTGCCCCCCGATTGAAGGTCGAGCCACCCCAAGTGCCTGCTTTTACACAATTGATTGCGCGGGAGGCTAGCGGCAAAGACCGCCTGTCGCCAGATCATGTCGGTTGTGCGCGCCCGTGGCCCACAGGCATCATTCGCAGCGCACCGTGACCATGCCCTGATAATTACCCGCCGGGAAGATGCCGGGCGACTTCGTGGCGGTTAGATCGACCTGGATGGTGTGGGTGCCGTTGGTCACCGGCTGCGGCGTGCTGCCTGGTATGTCCACCCCGGATCCGTCGAGCCGAAAGACCGTGGCGAAAGTGACGTTGGTGTCGCCGCCGCTCGGAGCGGAGGTGAAGGCGATCGGCGCCGGCGCGGAGACGGAGTAGCAGTCCAACAGGTTGAGGATCGAACACAGCGTCGAGTTCGCGGTGATGGTGGCGCCGGCGCTCGACCCGCCCGCCTGCTTGGAACCAAAGATGTTGATGGCGGGGTTCGGTTTCATCGCTCCCGACGCGCCGATCATGATCGTGCAGGTGCCGATGATCGCCGCCTGCGCCGGGAGACAGAGGCCGGCAAGCGCCGCCAGCGCGAACAGCGCGCGGCTATTTCCGCTTCTTCTTTTCACTGCCGGTCGTGCCTCTGATGCTCCAGCCTTCGTTGGCCCATCCTGCTGATTTGACCTGGGCCGCGCTGGCCTGGGGCGCGGGACCCTGGGGTGCTGGGGCGGCCACACTTCCTGTCGTCTGACCGTCGGCGCCGAGGCCCATTTTAAGAAGCTTCAATTCAAGCTGCAGGCGCTCGACTTCCAACTCGTAGAGGCGGCTGCAATCGACACGTTTCGGCGTCCGCCCGATCGGGATCACCACGCGGCCGTATGTGGCGATGTCGCTGTTGGCCTGGTTGCTGCTGTTGTTGCCGCGGATGACGCCGAGGTCGAAATAGGCGCCGCTGCCGGAAACGGCCGAGCGGCAGGTCGTGCCGTCGCTGGCATGAACCTCGTCCTGGCCCTGAGGCAGGCTGACGCCGGGCAGGCTGAAACCGGTCTGGTTCTGATTCAGATTCAGGATGTCCTCGGCAAGCCCCCGACTTACGACAGCCAAGGCGGACAGCAGGGACAAGGTCAGAACCTGCGATGCCCGAAAAACTTTCCGCATATCTGTGCCCTTATCTGGGTCCGCTCGCTTGGAAAGGGGATACTCTCGGTACAGATACGCACTTTACGCTCTTTCGCGCCGCCGAACGGGACGACCACCAGTACAGGGCGCGATGCCTGGCCGGCCAAAAGGAAGGCGCTCGGGGTGATCCTGGCGTCGACCGGCTGGAAATCCTGGTCGTAGACATGGACTTCGACACGTATGCGCTGGTTGTACGGGTTGCCCGGGAAGACGCGGACGGCGAAGGCATCCGTGAAGGATCGCACCTCGCCGCGCATCGGCGTCATCGACTGGCCCGTCGCGGCGATGGGAGACAGCACGGCAGTCAAGCCCGCCGCCAGAATCGCAATCGTTCTCAAGGACCGCTCCTTTCGCGACAAGACTATTCGCAGCGCAGCGTCACCGTTGCCTGGTAGTTGCCGGCGGAGAAGCGGTTTGTGCCGCTCTTGGTGCCGGCAAGATTGACCGCGACCGTCGACGTGCCTGGCACCGTCAGCGCGGTCGCGGTGCCGGTTTCGGCAATCGTCTGCGCGCCGGAGGTGGCGAAGGTCGGCGTCCATGTCGTCGCCGTGGTGTCCGAGGCCGGTACCGTCGTCGTGGTGACTGGGTCGACGCTGAGCGAGACGCCGCCCGTGGTGTCGACCTGAGCGCTGCCGGCCGAACCGCCGATATTGTGCGAGCTCAGCGACTGGAGATTGCTGCTGACGGTCATCGTGCCGTTGGAGTTGATCGTGACCGTGCAGGTCGCGGTGATCGTACCATTGAACAGCACATTTCCGGTGGTGGCGGCCGATGCTGCCTGGCCGGCGCCGGCGGCGAGCACGCTCGCAGCCATGGCGGCGCGGAAGAACTTCATTGAGACCCCTCTTTCGAGCCGGATGATGCAGCTCGACATCGGGGTTATCTTCCCTTTATCGTGGTTAATTTAGCGTTAAATGAAATAACGCCGGAAAACAACTTAAAAGAAAACCGGCGATAACCAGAGATTGTCGCCGGTTGCATCTCATGCATAAAACAATGTATTTATTCAGTTTGTGCCGATTTATACTTCGATACACGGTTTTTCGCAATGGGGTGCGAAAAAATCGATTGTTTCAGGACGTCACTTGTCCCGCTTCCCAGCCGAGGATGGCGCGCTTGCGCGTCAGGCCCCAGTGATAGCCGGTGAGCGCGCCGGATTTGCCCAGCGCCCGGTGGCAGGGCACTACGAACGACATCGGGTTGGCGCCCACGGCCGCGCCGACGGCCCGGCTGGCGCTGGGATGGCCGATGCTTGCCGCGATCGAGGAATAGGTGCAGGCCCTGCCCATCGGGATGCGCAGCAACGCTTCCCAGACGCGAAGCTGGAAATCGGTGCCGATCATCACCACGCGCAGCGGCTGGTCGGCGCGCCATTGCGTCGGGTCGAAGACCCGCGCGGCGTAAGCCTGGGTGGCCGACATGTCCTCGACGTAAGTCGCGTTCGGCCAGCGGCCGGACATATCGGCGAAGGCCGACCGCTCGCCGCCGGCGTCACAGAAGGCCAGGCCGGCGAGACCCCGATCGGTGACCATGATCAGCGCAATGCCGAAAGGCGAGATGTGGTAGCCGTAGCGGATGGTGAGACCCGCGCCCCGGGTCTTGTAGTCGCCGGGCGACATCGCCTCATGGGTGACGAAGAGGTCGTGCAGCCGGCCGGGACCCGACATGCCGAGCTCGAACGAGGTCTCCAGCAGCGGCATGCCGGAATCGAGCAGCCTGCGCGCATGGTCGAGCGTCACTGCCTGCAGGAAGGCCTTGGGCGACAGGCCGGCCCAGCGGGTGAAGAGTTTCTGCAGGCCGGTGGGCGTCTCGCCGACCTCTTCGGCCAAGACCTCGAGCGAGGGCTGGTCGCGATAATCGAGGCTGATCTTCTCGATGGCGCGGCGCACGACGTCGTAGTCGCTGCCTTCCGGGGTGATGTCGTTCTGGAGGATAGCGGTTGGTTTCATGCGGGTATTCATGGTCATCCGAGCGTTCATGGCAATATCTCCTTGGTCCCGAATATCGGTCTTCCAGAACTTTGCCTCCACCCGAAACTTGCCTTCCCGCCATCCACACCCAGATAGAGTGAGCTTCGGGCCGAAGAGGACAATGATGGCCGGCGAAAAGGTTGATCTGACCGGGGCAAGGGAGACCTTGCTGATGACGCTCTACGGCAAGGCGCTGGAGAGCCGGCTGCCCAATTCATTGCTTCAGGATCGCTTCGCCGACGAGGCGGTGCGCAAGATCGACTATGATTTCGCAAGGCTCAAGGTCGACGGCAATCTCGGGCTGGGATTTGCAATCAGGGCGAAGACACTGGACGTCTGCATAGCGGATTTCCTCGCAAGATATCCGGACGCGATCGTGCTGCATCTGGGATGCGGGCTCGATACGCGGATATTTCGCGTCGACCCGCCGCAAGACGTCGACTGGTTCGACGTCGATTATCCGGACGTCGTCGAGCTCAGGCGCAGGCTCTATCCGTCCAGGGACTGTTACCATCTGATCGCTTCCTCGGTGACCGAACCGGGCTGGCTGGCCGCGGTGCCCCGCAATCGCCCGGCGATCGTGGCGGCCGAGGGGCTGACGCCCTATCTTCCAGCCGAGGAGGGACCGCGGCTGCTTGCGCGGCTTGTCTCGCATCTTGCCGGCGGCGAGCTGATGTTCGACGCCTATAGCCGGTTCGGCCTGAAGCTGATGCGCCTCAATCCGGCGATCAAGGCGACCGGCGCCGAAGTTCATTGGGCCATAGAGGATCCGCGCGAATTGGAGCGGGCGGTGCCCAAACTTCGCTTCATCGGCGAGATCCCATCCTACAAGCCGGAGCAAGGGACGCGCCTGGGCTGGTCAGCGCGTCTGTTCGTCGGTCTCTGGAAGCTCATCCCAGCGATGCGCAAGGTCGGCAGGCTGTTGCGCTACCGGTTCTGAGAGGCTTGTTTGCTCCAAGCATGATCTTGTCCGAAAACCGGCGTCCACTTTTCGCTGACGCGGACCTTCGGTTCGGGATCGTGCTCAGCGTGTCTTGGCGGTCGCCAGCGCGCGCGAGAAGGCGGTGGCAAAACTCTCGCGATCGTCGGGATTGAGGAAACCGCCGATCGCCACGCTCTTGCCCTGCGCTTCGACGGCCATCTTGGTGATGCCGATCTCGCTGTGGCGGGCGATCGAAAACCGCGTCCAGAACGGATTGAAATGATGCGCTTCCGAACGACCGGACGGCGCTGTCTTGCGAATGTCGAGACTGGTGCGCGAGACCGAGATTTCCTCGCGGGCGCGCGCGGCCCGGTAATTGGCGCGGAACGCGATGTAGACGGCGATCACGTCGAGGCCGAAGAAGCCGAACACCGGCCAGGCGCCGTGCGCGAGGAAGAAGGCGCCGGTGACCGCCCAGCCGAACAGAAGCGCTCCCATCAGGATCAGGAAGCCGGTGCGGCCGAGCGAGCGGTGCGGCGTCAGCAAGGCCTGGAAAAATGGCTCGTCGGCCTGGAACGAGGCGTTTGTGTCGCTCATGAGGGAATATTATAGGAAGGGATATGGCGCCTCCCAAGTCGAAAAAATCCGTAGCTGTCAAAAAGTCTCAACCCTCCGCGGTCGGTGGCAGCCGGGCGCCTGGCCGGCGGCCGCGAAAGGCCGCCTCGCGGTCGCTCTATAGCCCCGCCGAGGTGCATGAGATATTCCGGCGTTTTTCGGTGCAGCGGCCTGAGCCGAAAGGCGAGCTCGACTATGTCAACGCCTTCACCCTGCTGGTCGCGGTGGTGCTGTCCGCACAAGCGACCGACGCCGGCGTCAACAAGGCGACGAAGGCGCTGTTCGCGGCGGCCGACACGCCGGCCAAGATGCTGGCATTGGGCGAGACCAAGGTCGGCGATTACATCCGCACCATCGGTCTGTGGCGCAACAAGGCGAAGAACGTGATCGCGCTGTCGAAAGCGCTGATCGACGATTATGCGGGCCAGGTGCCTCAGGATCGCGACGAGCTGGTGAAGCTGCCGGGCGTCGGGCGCAAGACCGCCAATGTCGTGCTCAACGTCGCCTTCGGCCAGCACACGATGGCGGTCGACACGCATATCTTCCGTATCGGCAACCGGATCGGGCTGGCGCCCGGCAAGACGCCGGAACAGGTCGAAGAAGGGCTGCTCAAGGTCATTCCCGCCGAATATATGCGCCATGCGCATCACTGGCTGATCCTGCATGGCCGCTATGTCTGCAAGGCGCGCAAGCCCGACTGCCCGGCCTGCGTCATCGCCGACATCTGCAAGTCGAAGGAAAAGACCACCGACGTGCCGGCCCCGCTGGTGCCGATCGCGCCACTGGACGAGACGTTTCCGGCCGAGGCCTAGTAGCCGTAGCCGCGCGCCATCGCCGCGGCGAAGACGGGGATCAGCAGGAAGACAAAGCCCTCGGCGCGGACATAGTTCTTCACCGAGGCCAATTCCGCCGCCGGCACCGCGAAAGACGGGTTGCCGCTCGCCTGCCTGTTCCAGGAGATGAAGCGCATGGTCGGCACGATCGACAGCAGGCCGACGATGGCGAAGGCCACCATCTTTGCCCAGAACACCCAATTGTAGATGTAGAATTCCCAGCCTTTCAGGCCAAAGAACACACGGCAGACGCCGACGATGACGATGAGCGCGGCGACGATGCCGTAGTGGCGGTCGATGCCGGCAAGGCGCTTCAGCGTCGCCGCTGCCAGATCGCCGCGCACCAGCACGAACTCCGCGCCGATGATACCGGCCAGCGAGAACACCAGAAGGTGATGCGCGATCGCCAGCAACAGGTCCGTGGTGTCCATGGTGCGTCTCCGGTCGACTTGCGTTTCTGGGTCGGTTTCGCGCGCAAACTAGCATCGCCAGGCGAAAAGCCCATAGCGATGCAGCCGTGCCATGGCCATTATGGCTGGAAGAGCCACCGCATTATCGTGGCTCTTGTTCGAGCGCGCTGGTTTGCTAAGCGCTGCCGCCTCAATGGAGGGGAATGCCATGAGCGTCAAAACGGAAGACGGCGTGCCGATCCTTGAGACGGCGCGGACCGTCCTGCGGCCGCATCGGCTCGGCGATTTCGAGACCTATGCCGCCATGTGGGCAGAGCCCGCCGTCACCCGGTTCATCGGCGGCAAGCCGCGCACGCGCGAAGAGAGCTGGATGCGCTTCCTGCGCCATGCCGGCCTGTGGTCGCTGATCGGCTACGGTTTCTGGGCGATCGAGGACAAGGAGACCAAGCGCTTCATCGGTGAGGCCGGGTTCCACGATCTGAAGCGCGAGATCGAGCCGTCGATCGAAGGCGTGCCGGAGGCAGGCTGGGCGCTGGCCTCGGAGGCGCATGGCCAGGGGCTTGCGAGCGAGATCGTCGGGCGGATCGTCGCCTGGAGCGACGAGGCGTTGGGGCAGGCGATAACCGTCTGCATCATCGATCCGGAAAACGGCGCTTCGCTCAAGGTGGCCGAGAAGAACGGCTATCGCGAAATCCTGCGCACCACCTATCACGAAAAGCCGACGATCCTGTTGGAAAGGCCGGCCGGATCGAGCGGCGCCAAGGCCTAACCAGCTTTGCGGCGCAGGGTCTTGGCCAGCGCGTCCCAGGCATCCGTCACCGCACCCTGTGCCGTGTGCCCGCCGTGCAGGACCGTGGCCGCGTCGAATGGCTGGGGTCGCGCGATCGCATAGCCCTGCGCGTAATCGACGCCGATCGCTTTCAAGGCTTCGACGATGCCGTCGCTTTCGACGAATTCGGCGATGGTGCGTTTTCCCGTCACCTTGCCGATATGATGGATCATCTCGACCATCGCGCGATCGATGCGGTCGTCGAGCATGTCCTTGACGAAGCTGCCGTCGATCTTGAGGTAATCGACCGGCAAATGCTTCAGATAGGCGAAGGACGACATGCCGGAGCCGAAATCGTCGAGCGCGAAGCGGCAGCCCAGCCCGCGCAGGTCGGCGATGAAACGCATGGCCTCGGTCAGATTGGCGATGGCGCTGGTCTCGGTGATCTCCAGGCAGATCGTTTCAGGCGCAATGGCGTGCGCGGCGAACTGCTCGCGCATGAAGCCGAGAAACGTCTCGTCGCCGAACGTGGCGCCGGAGAGATTGATCGCGCAGGTGGATATCGGCGTCGCGCACGGATCGGTGCGTCTGGCCGCCAATGTGGCGAAAGCGTTGCGCACCACCCAGCGATCGATCGCCGGCATCAATCCGTAGCGCTCCGCCGCCGGAATGAAGCTCTGCGGGGTGACGAAGCTGCCTTCCTCGTCGGTCAGCCTGAGCAGGATTTCGATATGTGCCCCTGGCTCGGCAATATCGTCCCGCAGCGGCGCGATCTCCTGCGTATGCAGCCTGAAGCGGTTCTCGTCCAGGGCGGCATGCAGGCGCTGCACCCAGGCCATCTCGCCGAAGCGCTCGCGCAACGCCGTGTCGCCGTCGCTGTGGATCTGAACGCGGTTGCGGCCCTTTTCCTTGGCCATGTAGCAGGCGACATCGGCGGCGCGCAGCACCTCCTCCAGCGTCATGCCGACATTGGCGACTTCGACCATGCCGATGCTGACGCTGGTGTTGAACGGACGCCCTTCCCAGGAGAAATGGAGATCCTGGACCGTGGCGCGCAACCGCTCGGCCGTGGCGGCGGCACAGTCGGTATCGCAATCGAAAAGCAGCACGCCGAACTCGTCGCCGCCCAGTCTCGCCAGGATATCGCCGGACGGCAGCTCGTTGGCGAGCAGCACCGAGACCTGGCGCAGCAGCTGGTCGCCGGCGGCATGGCCGCACGTATCGTTGACCAGCTTGAACTGATCGAGGTCGAGATACATCAGCGCGTGCCGGCGCGGCCTTTCCGGCGCCTCGGAGATCGCGCTTGCCAGACGGTTCTCGAAGTCGCGGCGGTTGACGAGACCGGTCAGCGCATCATGGGATGCCTGCCACGAAAGCCGCTCGATATAGTCCTGCTCACGGGTCATGTCGTGCAGGGCCAGGACGCACCCCAGGATCGTACCGGAGACGATCAGCGGAGCACCGTTCAGCGCCACCGGCACGACCGAGCCGTCGGGACGCTCCAGAAGCTGCGGGCGCACATTGGAGCGGCGCGGCTCGCCCGCCAGCAGGCGCGGGACCAGATCGGTCTCCTCGACGCCGCTGTCCTTGTCGACGAGCCGGAACAATGAGGCGACCGGCCTGCCCTTGGCGGCGGCCAGCGAACAGGCAAGCAGCCTTTCCGCTCCGGCATTCATATAGTCCAGCCGCCCCTCGGCATCGGTGCTGATGACGGCCTGGCCGATCGAGGCCAAGGTGATCTGGGCACGTTCGCGCTCGGCGTTGAGGGCGTTCTGGAAGGCCTGGCGCTGCTTCATCAGCTTGCGCGTGCGCCAGACGGCAAGCAGGATAAGCAGGGCGGCAGTAGCGAGATTGGCCGCCGTCAGCGCCATCTTGATGAAGCGCGACCCCTCGCCGAGACTGTCGGAAAAGGCCTTGGAGAGCGGCCCGATCCGGTAGTCGAGCTTGTGGATTTGCGCCTTCCAGAGACCGATCTCGGCCGCGGATGCCGGCCCCTTTTCGAGACTTCGATGCATGTCGTCGCCAAGTCTTTCAATGGCGAGGACCATCTCGTCGGCCGCCGTCCAGTGGCGGATCGCGGTATCGAGATAGCTGACGCCACGGAAATTCCGGAACAGCCAGATCAGACCGGCGACATCGTCGGGATGATTGTTGCCGCCAAGAAAGCCAAGCCTAGCCGCATTCGTGTCGGGCTCGGCCTGTTCGAGCGCAAGCCGCGCGGCGCGATCGGCCAACGGCACGGCGATGGCTTGACGATATTCGCTGAAATACTCTTCCCGGCCGGTGTCGGCATAAAGGCTGAGGAAATAGATGGCGTGCTTCTGCCCCTTCGACCATTGGCTTTCGCCGCCGACATAGGCGCGGACGGCTGACAGCGTGTGGAGGCTAAGCGTCGCAACCAGGGCCTGGATCAGGACGACCGCGACGAAAGGCCAGACCAGCCCGATGAGGCGCGGGGCGGCATCTGTCGATGAGAGCTTCATCCCATTCCCATGGAGCGCGCGCTGGCTCCCCCGGTGTCTGTCCGACTGGCTCATCCGCCGGTTGAGACGATGGTTTTTCCCCACATGTCGTCCGGTTACTGGCGACATCAATCCAGATAGCGTGCCTGGCTTAACAGCCGATAAATTTGTCCAGTATTTGTTTCATAAGTTATTGCTCAGCAACAGAAGGACGCTTACGCGGCGTGATGGCGATATTTGGTGCATAGTATCGATCTGCAGCGCGTGGGCGCGGAAGAAAAAGCCGGCAACATCAACCCGATAGCGCCCCAGCTGTCTCAGCGTTTGGTCTTGGATCTGTTGAGGGCCACGGCTTCGCGAACGAGCGCCTTCAGGGCGGCGGCGTCGACCCCATCGCCTTCCTTGAAATCGATGGCGCGCCTGGTGTTGCCTTCGAGGCTGGAGTTGAAGAGCTTCTTGGGATCGGGCAACGCCGCGCCCCTGGCGAAGGTCAACTTGACGACAGCCTTGTAGGTCTCGCCGGTGCAGATGATGCCGGCATCCTCCCAGACCGGCACGCCGCGCCATTTCCAGGTCTCGACGGCTTCCGGCGCGGCTTGCCTGATCAGTGCGCGGAGCCGGGCAAGCGTCTCGCCGCGCCAGTCGCCGAGTTCCTTGATCCTTCCGTCGATCAGCTCGGATGCAGACTTGTCGCCCTGCGTGCTGCCTTCTTGCATATCCGGTTCTCCTTCGGGGCTGGATAAGAGATCGCCACCATAGCCTTTTCAGGGAGGAGACGCTTGATCTTCCGTGCGATTACATCCGTTCGCCGGGCAGGCGGCTCGCCTGCTTCACCCAGGAAACGAATTGCTCCTCGTCGAGCCGGTCGCTCGCATGGATGTGGAAATAGCGCGTGTCCTTGCTCTTGGATTCGACAGGCGGCACGGGCGTGAGCGACAGGCCGCGGAAGAAGGCCACCTTGATGTATCTGGCGAAGCAATGGACGCCGAGGAACCAGCCTTCGCCTTCCATTCCATAGAATGGAGAGTTCCATTTGACGGCCTTCTGCACGTTGGGAACGGCCTCAACGATGAGCTGGTCGAGCCGGCGCCCGACCTTGCTCTTCCAGCCCGGCATCGCCGCGATATAGGCCTGGACGGGCGCGTCGCCATAGCCCTTGGCGATCTGCGGGTTGCCGCCTGAAAGCAGGACGGGTTCCACGTCCACGGATCGCGCAACCTTTGCTTTCGCCTTCGCCATCAGGCCGATCCCGTTCGCTCGCTCGTCTGCTCGCCGCGCAACCTGACGGCATAGGGCAGCACAAACATGTAGAGCCCGCTGAACAGCAGCAGGAAAAGCGGGATCAACGGCGAATAAACGATCCAGGCGGGCGGCGGGCCCATCGCCATTGCGGCGAAATTGGCAATGACGGTCACGGTGAAGATGATCGACAGCCAGCGGTGAAGCTGCCTGATCCACTTGCTCCAGTTCAATCTAACCTCCCTTGCAAATGACGATACGGATCGAGCTGCCTACCAGCGCGCCAGCTGCGAAAGCTGAATGAGGTTGCCGCAGGTGTCGTTGAGCTGTGCGATGGTCGCGCCGGTCACCGCGGTCGGCGCCATGGCAAAGCTGCCGCCATTGGCCTTGATGCGCTCATGGTCGCTCTTGATGTCGTCGGTGAATAGCATCAGCGCCGGCTGGCCCTGCTTGAAGATGGCCTGCTGGTAAGTCTTTGCCGCCGGATTGTCGTTGAGGGCCAGCTGCAGTTCAGTGCCGTCCGGGTCGTCGGGCGAGGTGACGGTCAGCCAGCGAAACGGCCCGTTGGTGAAGTCGGCCTTCTTGGTGAAACCCAGAACGTCGGTGTAGAAGCCAAGAGCCTTTTCCTGGTCGTCGACATAAATGCTGGTCAGCTTGATCTTCATTTCGTGTCTCCATTGCTTGCGCCTGCGGTTTGCGGCCCCGCCAGGACGTGTGTCTGTCTTTTGACGCTTCGGCGGACTCAATCGATCCGCGAAAGCAGTTGCTCCAGGGCCGCGATGTTGCGCTTCCAGCCCACCGTGGCGCCGCGGTAGTACGGCTCCTGATCGGTGCGGAAGCCGACCTGTTCCATGCGCAGATGCGTGCCCGTGCCAGCCGGGGTCAGCGTCCAGGTGACGACGCTTTCGAGGTCCTTGGTGTCCCAACTGTAGGACAGGGTCCTGTTGGGCTCGACCATCCGCACCTGGCAGTCGACGCCTCCCCATTCGGCGCTCATATTGAAGCGATGATCCACAACCGGCTTGAAGCTGTTCTTCATCAGCCACTCCTCGATGAGATGCGGTTGGGTGAGCGCGCGCCAGATCTTTTCCGGCGGAAAAGGTATCTCGCGCTCGACGATGACGGAGCGCGTTGCGGCCGGCATTCCATTCATTGATCCATCCTTTTGAGCAGCTCCTCCAGATCGTCGAACCGGCTTTCCCAAAACCCCGCCATGTCGCGCGTCCAGTCCATCAACGGCGCCAGCGCCTTGAGTTGGGCGCTGTAATGGGTCTGGCGCCCTTCATGGCGGTCGCGCACCAGCCCCGCCTCCTTGAGGACGCCCAGATGCTTCGACACCGCCGGCTGCGATACGCCGGCCTGCGCGGTCAGGGCACCGACCGTCTGCTCGCCCTGGCGGCAGAGACGTTCGAAGATGGCGCGCCGTGTCGGATCGGCAAGCGTCCTGAACAGCATGTCGTGCGCGGTGGTCATCGCAATCAATAACCCGTTGGCTATTGATTGATGTATAACCACTGGGATATGTATGAGTCAAGCAGCGAATCGCCAGCCGCAGCAAAGCGACCGCAACCAGGGGCCGCTGCCCAGGGAATGGCTATGGGCCCATACCGGCACACCGGCACGACCTTTCCCGAACAGGGTGGTTGCTTATGCCGGATCGACCGCCGGAACGGTCAGATCCCTGAGCAGCGTCGAAAGCTCCGGTTCGTCGATCAGCAGGGCGGCGTCGGCTGCCGGAAGCCATGCACGCTGCCGGTTCGCGGCTTCCTGCCAGTCGGCAAGCTCCTCGGTGACCTCGAGCAGATAGACCGTAACGTCCACGCGAATGAAGCCATTGGTCATGCGTTTCCAATAGGAATAGGTGCCGGCAGGCTGCTTCAGCGTCCTGCCGAGAACGCCTGCTTCTTCCTGGGCTTCGATCGTTGCCGCCTTGCGCCCGCTCTTGCCCTTCATCGGCCAACCCTTTGGCACAATGAAGCGCCGTGTGGTGCGTGAGGTGACCAGCAATACTTCCAGGTTGCCGTCTTCCCGCAAGCGATACGGAATGGCCGCCACCTGGCGGATCCGTTGGCCTTTCTTGGCTCTGCGAACTGCTTTCTTCTTGGTTGTTGCCATCCCAAATTCCGGTGAGAGCAGCATCCCTGCCATACGCTATCCGCGCGGGCAAAAACCCTCCCTCTGCAAACCCTAGAGCGTTTCACCGTGTCACGGAAACGGCGAACCGCTCTACCTCTTTAGTTTTGACGCAATTCCCGACGGAAAACCGTGTCACACTTTTCCTGGAGTTGCTCCAGAACCACCGCCCTTGCAATCCGGCATTTTGCCAGCAAGTAAGTCGGCTAATAAACTGAAAAAAACGAAATGTCAGCGGCAAACCCGTGAAATCGTGTTGCCGACCGCTTCCATCCGACAGGTCTTGTCATACACCGGCACATCGGGCCGGGGCTTGGGCGCGCTCTGCCGGTCAAGCTCGCGGTACAATTGCTGCTGCTGCTGGTATTGCTGCCGCTGCAACCGGTTCTGCAACTGCTGCAGCTGATTCTGCTGCACCAATGCGTTGCGGTTCGTCGGGATGACGACCTGCGCATAAGACGACGCAACCTGAGAAATCGCGGCCACCAGCACGGCGCCTGCCAGAACAGCCTGAGTGTGACGAAGCATCCGCACGGGCCCCATACGAAAAACCATGCGTTTCATATAGTGCGGGCGGCCCGTAACGCCATGGCTAACTGCCAAATGTGATGCGGCTCACGGAGGCTTCGCGATTGCCGTCATATGACGACTGGCAAACGCCCTGCGATCTGGTCAGTGTCCCTTACGTAAGTTTTAGGGTTCCACAACCGAAAAGTTAGGATATCCTAAAAAAGGCACCGCTCAGCAACCAGACGGTGCATCGACTTGGACGGACATGACGCGGCCTGCAAGCCGCAAGGGACGTGGCGCTGACTTAAGGGTGGTAAGCGCGATCACGACGGGGTGGGACATGTCGCTGTTTTCGAATCGGCGCGCGCAATGCGCGTTGTGCATTGCGGATCATCGGGCTGCGTTCGGTCGGCCAATCGGGGCGCCTACCGAAGCCGGCGACTTGAGTGCCGGGCGCACCGCAATTTTCGCTGGCCGTCTTGCTTTTCTGCTCGGCGCGACCGCTCTGACCGGGCTCACCGTTTGTGGTTCCGCTCAGGCGCAGGTGGTGATCAATCAGAATGGGGCCGACGCACCCAACCGCGGCCCTGGCGGCTATGACGATGACGGCGCCAATGGCGGCGACGGCGGTGCCGTCAACGACACCAACAATGCCGACCAGCTCAATGTGGGCGCGTCGGCCTATGTCGGAACCGCCAATGGCGGCAAGGGTGGCAATGGCGGATATGGCGGTTTCGGCACTCCCATTCATACCAACGGTGGCGAAGGCGGAAATGGTGGCCACGGCGGCACTGTCGACATCACCAACAATGCGGACCTTTCCACGAACGGCGACAATCACAGCGGAATAGTCGCGACGGCCATCGGCGGCCGGGGCGGCGACGGCGGTGGGGCAGCGCCGTCGACGACCGCCGAATCGGGTGACGCGGGGAATGGCGGCGCCGGCGGCACAGCCAGCGCCACCGCGTCGGCCACCAGTTCGGTCACCACCACAGGCAACTCGTCCTACGGCATCTATGTCGATGCGAGCGGTGGCAATGGCGGGCAAGGCGGCGACTTCGATGCTGCAGCTATCGGTGCCGGCGGCAATGGCGGCAACGGCGCCTCGGGCGGCAGCGCTTCCGCCAGCAACGCAGGTTTGATCGACACGTCGGGGACGTTCTCCTACGGCATGCTGGTGCGCTCCGCCGGCGGCAACGGCGGCAACGGCAAAGGCGGCGTCGGCATCATATCCGAGGGCGGCAATGGCGGCGCCGCGACGATCGGAGGGACGGCAGAGGGCACCAATGCCAGCACCGGCAGCATCACCACCAGGGGCGATTTCGCCAGCGGCATGGTCGTCCAGTCGGTCGGCGGCGGCGGTGGCGGCGGCGGCGGCGCATTCGGCCTGTTCGGCGGCGGCGGTGCGGGCGCAGCCGGCAACAATGGCGGCTCGGCGACAGGAACGAATGAGGGCAAGATCGAAACCAATGGCACCGGCGCCGTCGGCATGCTGGTGGAATCGGTTGGCGGCGGCGGCGGCGACGGAGGTGGCGCGGCCGGCATCGTTTCGATCGGCGGGACGGCCGGCGGCGGCGGCATCGGCGGCACGGTTGCAGCCAATGTCGGCGGTATCATCACAACAGGCGCCGACGGCAGCGGCGATGGCGCTCATGGTGTGCTTGCGCAATCGGTTGGCGGCGGCGGGGGCAATGGCGGCTATGGGGTCGCGGCGCTTTCGAACATAGCGGTAGCCATAGGCGGTGGCGGGGGCACCGGCGGCAATGGCGGTTCCGTAAACGTCAACCAAGCAGGCGCCGGCGCAAGCGTCTCCACCCATGGCAGTTCGGCTGTCGGCATCCTGGCCCAGTCGGTCGGCGGCGGCGGCGGCAACGGCGGAGGAAGCATAGCAGCCGGAGCCTTCGTTTCCGTGGCCGTCGGCGGTAGCGGCGCGGCAGGCGGCGATGGCGGCGAGGTCACTTACAATATCGCCAATGCGACGGTGAACACGAACGGCAGCGATTCCATCGGCATTCTGGCTCAATCCGTGGGCGGTGGCGGCGGCAACGGCGGATTCGCGCTCAGCGGCGCGGGTCTCGCCGCGGTCGGTGTCGGTGGAAAGGGCGCAGCCGGAGGCGCTGGCAAAAAAGTCGATGTCACCAGTGGCGGCAAAGTCGAAACCCAGCAGCAGCGTTCTGCCGGCATCATCGCGCAGTCGATCGGCGGCGGCGGCGGCAATGGCGGGTTCTCGGCAGCGGGCAGTTTGGGCGCCAGCGTTGGTGTCGGCGGGTCTGGCAGCAAAGGTGGCGACGGCGGCCAGGTGTTTTTCCGGACGCCCGACGGGGGCAATCAAACCATCATCACGCATGGCGCCGACTCGGCGGGCCTGATCGTTCAGTCGATCGGCGGCGGCGGCGGCAATGGAGGGTTCACCGGAACGTTTGCGGTTGCTGCAACCGTGGGCATCGGCGGCGGCGCCGGCGCCGCAGGGGCCGGTGTCGACGTCCACACCACTTATAACGGCTCCGTCGAGACCTTTGGCGAGCGCTCGGCCGGCATCATCGTGCAGTCGATCGGCGGCGGCGGCGGCAATGGCGGTGGCGTCATCGGCCTCAGCGCTGGCATCACCGTCGGCGTCGGCGGGAGCGGCGCGGGCGGCGGCGGCGCCGGCGCCGTCGAATACCATTCCGCGAGCACGACCATCACCACGCATGAAGTGAATTCGGCCGGCCTCGTCGTGCAGTCGATCGGCGGCGGCGGCGGTAATGGCGGCTTCTCGTTCAACCTGGCGGCCGGCGCCTCGGTTGGGGTCGGCGGCAAGGGCGGCGCGGCGGGCGCGTCGAACACCGTCACCGTCGACATCGATGACGGCACCATCCACACGGAGAAGGACCATTCGACCGGCATCCTCGCCCAGTCGGTCGGCGGCGGCGGCGGCACGGGCGGCGGCAGCATAGCCGGCAGCCTTTCGCTCAATGTCGGCATCGCGGGCAACGGAGCCGGCGGCGGCAACGGCAACACCGTCGATGTCACCAACGGCGCCGACATCACAACGGACGGCATCCAGTCGCATGGCATCCAGGCGCAGTCGATCGGCGGCGGCGGCGGCTCGGGCGGCTTCTCGATCGCCGTCGGCGGGCCTTCGCTCGCGGTCGGCGGCGCGGCCGCGGACGGCGGCAGCGCGATGAAGGTCACGGTGACCAATTCGGGCGTGATCAAGACCAATGAGGACCTGTCGGTCGGGATCCTGGCCCAGGCCATCGGCGGCGGCGGCGGCGACGGCGGCCTGGCGGGCGCCGGCGGCCTGTTCACCGCGGTCGGCGTCGGCGGCAAGGGCGGCGGCGGCGGCAACGGCGCTGAGGTCGAGGTCACCAACACCGCCAACATCACGACCAAGGGCGACCTCGCCCACGGCATCATGGCGCAATCGGTCGGCGGCGGCGGCGGCAATGGCGGCAATGCCGGCGCGGTCTCCGTCGGCGCTTTCGTCGGCGTCGGCGTTGCCGTCGGCGGCGACGGCGGCGCCGGCCGCGACGCCATGAAGGTCACGGTCGACCATACCGGCGACATCACCGTCAGCGGCATGGGCGCCAAGGGCATCATCGCGCAGGCGATCGGCGGCGGCGGCGGCAATGGCGGCAAGGCCGTCGCCGGCGCCTTCAGCGCCGGGCTCTATGCGTCCGCGGCCGTGGCGGTGACCGTCGGCGGCAGCGGCGGCGACGGCGGTTCGGGCGGCGAGGTCTTCGTCAAGGCCAACGGCAAGATCGAATCGCTGACGGACGCGGACGGCTCCGGCGGCATCGTGGCCCAGTCGGTCGGCGGCGGTGGCGGCAATGGCGGCCGCGCCACTTCGATCGCCGGCGCGGTCAGCGACGAGGTCGCGATCAATGTCGGCGTCGCCATCGGCGGCAGCGGCGGCAATGGCGGCCAGGGCAACAAGGTCACGGTCGAGTCCGGCCTGGTCGGCGGCGGGCAGATCATTACGCATGGTTTCCAGGCCGTCGGCATCCTGGCGCAGTCGATCGGCGGCGGCGGCGGCAATGGCGGCGACACGTTCGGCGGCGCAGGCGGCTACGGCAACAGCGTGTCGGTGACGGCGACCGTCAATATCGGCGGCACGGGCGGCGGGTGCATCGGCAATGACCCGACCAAGTGCAACAACGCCGGCGACGTCCACGTCTCCAATGCGATGACGATTTCGACCGAGGGCGATTCCTCCAGCGCGATCGTGGCGCAGTCGATCGGCGGCGGCGGCGGCAATGGCGGCACCAGCACCGGCGGCTCGGCCAGTCTCGGTGGCGGCGAGGGCGTCAACGTGGCCGCCAATTTCGCCATGGGCGGCAGCGGTGGCAAAGGTGGTTACGGCAACACGGTCGACATCATCAATTCCGGCAATTTGACCACGACCGGCGCGTTCTCGTCCGGCATCATGGCGCAGTCGATCGGCGGCGGCGGCGGCATCGGCGGCTCCAGCACGGCCAAGTCCTACAATATCGGCGGCACCAGCCAGACCAGCGTCAGCGTCAACATGGGTCTCGCCGGCTCGGGCGGCGGCGCCGCCGACGCCATGAAGGTCACGGTCAACAACACAGGCATCATCCTCACGTCGGGCTTCGGCTCCACCGGGATCATGGCGATGTCGGTTGGCGGCGGCGGCGGCGCGGCGGGCGCGGCCTCGGCGTCCGACGAGGATATCGGCGGCGATATCGGCGCCGGCGATGAAGGCTCGACCTCGGTTTCGATCGGCGTGGCTCTCGCCCTTCCGGGTGGCACCGCCGGCAATGGCGGCGAAGTCTCCGTCACCAATAACAATTGGATCATCACCGACGGCGCCTTTTCGTTCGGCATCAGCGCCAGCTCGATCGGTGGAGGCGGCGGCGTCGGTGGTTCGGCTTCGGCCGGAGCGTCGGCGAAATATGCCATCGGCGGTGCCGTTGCCGGCGGTGGCGGCAGCGCCGGCAACGGCGCCCTGGTCGAAGTCACCAACAATTCGAACGGCTTCATCTGGACCAAGCGGGAGAACTCGATCGGCGTCTTCGCTCAGTCGATCGGCGGCGGCGGCGGTTCGGGCGGCGCGGGCAAGAGCACCGGCAGCGACGGCGGCACGGTCGACGTCAAATTCTCGATGGGCGGGCTGGGCGCCGGCGGCGGCGACGGCGGCGAGGTGCATGTCACCAACAGCGGCATCATCGAAACCGACATGGCCAACTCGCATGGCATCATGGCGCAGTCGATCGGCGGCAGCGGCGGCGTCGGCGGCGCGGCCGCCTCGACATCCGCGGACGCCAAGGTTTCGATCGCGGCGTCGCTCGGCGGTCTCGGCGGCAACGGCGGCATCGGCAAGTTCGTCCATGTGATCAACAATGCGAGCGGCCGGATCCTCACCAACGGCGACAATTCCTACGGCGTCTTCGCCCAGTCGATCGGCGGCGGCGGCGGGTCTGCCGGCAGCGGCTCGACCGAGACCGGGAAGGCCAAGGACGTTGCGGTCAACCTGTCGATCGGCGGTATCGGCGGCTCGGGCAGCGGTGGCGGCGACGTCACCGTCGACAACCACGGCGAGATCACGACCTACGGCTATCTCTCGCACGGTATCTTCGCGCAGTCGGTCGGCGGCGGCGGCGGCGCCTCGGGCGCGGCGGCCGGCGCCTCGACGGCCGATATGAGCATCGGCGGCGCGGTTTCCCTGCCCGCCGGCGACGGCGCCAATGGCGGTCATGTCATCGTCAACAATGACGGCGTGATCACCACCAACAAGGACGGCGCGATCGGCATCTTCGCCCAATCGATCGGCGGCGGCGGCGGCTATGGCGGAACCGTAACGGCCGACACCGCGGGCGACAGCTCGGTGGCGCTGCAGATCGGCGGCTTCGGCGGCCGCGGCGGCAATGGCGGCAAGGTCGAGGTGGACGTCTCCGGCAAGATCGAGACGTTCGGCGCGCGCGCCCATGGCGTGGTGGCGCAATCGATCGGCGGCGGCGGCGGCTATGGCGGCGACGCCAGCGGCAAGGCCTCGAATGCGCTGGCCATCGGCGGCCTCGGCGGCAATGGCGGCGACGGCGGCGACGTGATCGTGACCCGCACCGGCGAGATCATCACCCACGGCAAGGATTCCATCGCCATCATCGCGCAGTCGGTCGGCGGCGGCGGCGGCTTCGGCGGCGCGGGCTTCGGCCGCTTCGGCGCCAATGACGATGGCGGCGGCCCGAATGCCATCGGCTTCAACACGCCGGGCGGCACCAAGGGCACCGGCGGCACGGTCACCATCATCCAGTCGGGTGCGATCGAGACCGATGGCGACCGCGCGCACGGCATCGTCGCCCAGGCGGTCGGCGGCGGCGGCGGCGCCGGCGGCAATTCCTCGCTCGACATGAATCAGTCGGCCGCCGGCTCGCAAGGCGGCATCGGCGACGCGGCGGCGGCAATAGCCGGCACCGACAGCCAGGTCTGGGTCAAAGGCGCAAGCTCCTATGCGATGTTCGGCCAGAGCGCGACCGGCCAGGGCAACTCCAAGCTCGTGCACTTGACCGCGGGCGGGAGTCTGTTCGCGCAGGGCGCCGACTCGGTGGCGGCCTATGGCGAGAGCACGGCGCAGGGTACCAAGGGCAACATCGCCATGGACCTGAAGGGCCAGTACACGATCGGCGGCTCCAACACCGGCGTCGCCGTCATGGTGGTGGGCGGACAGGACAACACCGTCAACAACAACAGCCTGCTTTACGCGATGGGCGCGACGCCCACCTTCTCGATCATGCAGTCGAAACTGGCGGCCTTCAGCGCCTCGCTGCTTGCGCCCGGGCCGGTCGTGCCGGACGATGCGATCCTGGAATCGCTGCTCGACCAGTTCAGCCCGCTCGCGGTCACCGGCACCTCGGGCAACGAGACTTTCAAGAACCAGAAGAGCACGGCCGGGCTTGGCCGGGTTATCGGCAATGTCGATCTCGGCGGCGGCATCAACGAGTTCGACAATTTCGCCGATTCCTCGTTCGTCGGTCTGAAATCGATCAATCTCGGCGCCGGCGGACTGTTCAAGAACCAGGGCCTGATGACCAATCAGGGTATCGGCGTGGTGGCGATGGTCGACGTCACCGGCGGCTGGACCCAGGGCGGTACCGGTTCCTTCGTCACCGATATCGACCTCAACAACCAGATCACCGACAAGCTCGCCTTGACCGAAGCCGGCGACTTCGACGGCACGGCGCCGCTCAACTTCCTGTCGATCGACAAGCTGTTCACCCAGTACACGCTGGCGTCGGGCTCGGCGATGACGGATTCCGGCCTGACGCCGCAGACATTGCATCCGGCGGTCGGCTTCAACTTCCTGGTCCGTGTCGACAACGGCACCGATCTGGTGCTCTACGCCGACAACCCGACCTTCCTCGAACTGGCACAGGATCCGGGCTCGGGCACGACGGATCCGGGCGTGTTCCAGATGGCGCAGTATCTCGACGACGTCGAGGCCGCCTCGAGCCCGGACAATCCGATGGCGCGGCTGATCAACATGCTGCGCTTCTCACCGACCGAGGCGGAGCTTGGTGCGGCGCTGGCGAGGCTGACCCCGCACTATGCGGTGCACACCTTCGACATGATCAACCGCTCGACCGACACCATGCTCGACCAGGCGCATGAATGCACCGGCGTCGCTGCCTACAAGAATATCGACGGCCGCTGCATCTGGGGCACGATCACCCCGCAGGCCGAATACAGCCGGGATGCCGGCGCCGGCACCACCAGCCGGGACGATACGCTGAAGACCATGTCGCTGGGCGGCATCGCCGAGGTCGGGCACAATTGGTCGCTCGGCGCCACAATCGGCCGCACCGAGTACGATTCCAAGATCGCCTTCAACGGCGACGAGCTGTCGGACACAAAAGGCGAATCCTGGCAGGCCTACGCGCTGGCGAAATACGAGAACAACAACTACTTCGTCGATTTCGCGCTCGGCGGCGGCACCGGCTCCTTCAAGGGCGAGCGCGACACCCATATCGATCAGGTCGGCTTCATTCCCGGCGAGACGCTGGACGGCGTCTATCTGCCCGAGGAGTTGCTCGACGGCATCGGCAACAGCGTCACCTACAAGCAGGATACGTCCCAGTTCGGCGGTTCGGCGCGGGTCGGCATGACGCACCAGATGGGCGCCTTCTACCTGCAGCCGACGATCCAGTTCGACGCGCGCTGGCTCGACGTCTCCGGCAAGGAGGAGGGATCGGTCGCCGCCTTCAGCTTCGACGGCAGCGACAACATGTTCTATGCCGTGACGCCGGCACTGGAGGTCGGGGCCGACATCCCGATCAGCGACATCGCCAGCTTCCGCATCTACGGAAAGGCCGGCGTCGAATTCTCCACCAAGCAATGGGAGATCGAGGGGCGTTTCGCCGCCGCCGAGAATCTGCCCGGCAACCCGGCATTGCACTTGACGGAAGCCATCGATTCGCCGCTCTATCGGGTCGGCGCCGGGCTGGAGCTCAATGGCGTCAATGGAGTCGGGTTGGCGGTCAGGTACAACGGCGCCTTCGGGGAAACGGTCAAGCAGAACGCGGTCAGCGCGTCTCTCAAGGTCAGCTTCTAGCTGACGCGGGGCGGCGGCCAAGAAGGGATGTCATGAGGACGAAGTACGCGTATCTCGCGGCGATGCTGGCAGCCGCCTGCATTGCCGGTGTGCCGGCGGCGGGATTTGCCGCGCAGAACAAGGGCGATAAGGTGGCGCCTGGGGCCCAGCCCGCCGACGCAGCGGCCAAGCCGCAACTGCCGGGCGGCGCCTCGGCGCTGTCGGAAACGCATGGCGACTGGACGGTCAACTGCCAGGTCAGCGGCACGAACAAGGGCTGCAGCCTGTCGCATCAGCAGTTCAACAAGCAGAGCGGCCAGCGGCTGCTGGCGATCGAATTGACGACCAAGACGGGCCAGGACGCCTCCGGCACGCTGGCGCTGCCCTTTGGGCTCGCCCTGGCCAACGGCATTTCGCTCGAGATCGACGACAAGAAGCTGGACGGGACGCTGCAGTTCAACACCTGCCAGGCGGTCGGCTGCCTGGTGCCGGTAACGTTCGATGCCGATACCACGCCGCTCTTGCAGAACGGGACCACGCTGAAGATCAACGCCACGGCGGCCGACACGACGCAGCCGATCTCCTTCACCATCTCGCTCAACGGCTTCGGCAGCGCGCTGGCGCGGACGGCGGACCTGTCGGCGGACTAGTTTGTCGGAGACCGGCCGGCTGAACGCTTCGTCATCCACGGGCGAAGCAAGGAGCGAAGCGACGCGGCGCAGACCCGAGGATCCATTCCGTGACATAGGAGCGCCGCTCACGGTGCAGAATTCTGCACCGCTGCGCTCTACAATCCAGGTTACGGAATGGATCCCAGGGTCTCCGCGACGCCGCTTCGCGGCTGTTCCGCCCAGGGATGACGAGGTTGGAAGGCTTCGGCCAACCACCACGGTTTGCCTCGCTACTCCACCTCGCGCAGACGGTAGCCGACGCCGGTCTCGGTGATGATGTAGCGCGGCTGGTCCGGCGTCTTCTCGATCTTCTGCCGCAGCTGGCGCACATAGACTCTCAGATACTGGACGTCGGTGGAGTCGTTCCAGATCTGCTTCATCAGGAACTGGTGCGTCAGCACCTTGCCGGCATATTGCACGAGCATGCGCAGGATGTCGTATTCCTTGGGCGACAGTCTCACTTCCTTGTCCTCGACCTTGACGATGCGCTTCACCAGGTCGACGGAAAGGTCTCCGGTGTGGAACACCGGCTTCTCGCCCTGCTGCTGGAATTTGTGGCGCAGCGCCACGCGAATGCGCGCGACCAGCTCGTTCATGCCGAAAGGCTTGGTCACATAGTCATCGGCGCCAAGCTCGAGCGCGGCGACGATACCGGCCTCGTCGGTGCGGCTGGACAGGATGACGACCGGAACGTCGAGGCCGTCGCCGCGCCATTTGCCGAGCAGCTCGAGGCCGGTCATGCCGGGCAGACCGAGATCGAGCAGGATAAGATCGGGCCGTTCGGCCTGCATGAGTTCGATCGCCGCCTTGGCGTTAGGCGCCTCGGAGACTGCGTAGCCCTGGCTGCCGAGGCCGACGCGCAGCAATTTGCGGATCGGCGGTTCGTCGTCGACGACCAGGATGGAGACGGTCTGGTTCGTCATGCCGCGTCGTCCGTAAGGGGAGCGCCGAGCGCCGGCAACTCAGCCGGCACCGGCATGCGGATGGTGAAGATCGCTCCGGGCCGGTCGGTGCGGTTGGCCGCCGCGATCGTGCCGCCCATCGCCTCGATGAAGCCGCGGCTGATCGACAGGCCGAGACCCGTGCCGGCGCGCACCTGGTCGCGCTTGCGCACGCGGTAGAAGGTGTCGAATATCCGCTCCAGGTCGTCGGGCGGAATGCCCGGTCCCTCGTCCATCACCTGCAGGATGACGGCGCCGTTGTCGACCCAGGCCTGCAGCCGGATGGCCGAGCCCGGCGAGGCATATTTGGCGCCATTGTCGAGGAGGTTGAACAATGCCTGCTCGAACAGAACGGGATCGAGCCGCAGCATCGGCAGATCGGCCGGAATGTCGGTTTCTATCTTGTGTTCGGCGGTGATCTTCCGCGCCCGGTTCAGCGCCGATCCGACGACGTCGCCGACATAGTGGAATGCGTGGTTTGGCTCCATCGCGCCCGACTCTATCCTGGTCATGTCGAGCAGATTGGCGATGAAGCGGTTCAGCCGCTCCGCTTCGCTGACAACCGTCGCCAGAAGTTCGGCGCGATCGTTTTCCGGCAGCGCCGGCGCGAATTCCTTCAGCGTGCCGGCCGCGCCCATGATCGCGGCAAGCGGCGTCTTAAGGTCATGCGAGATGGAGGTAAGCAGCGCCGAGCGCAAGCGGTCCGCTTCGGCGGCCAGCCTGGCGCGGTCGACATCGGCGACGAGCTGAACGCGCTCGATGGCGACCGCTGCCTGGTCGGCCAGGGCGTCGAGCAGCCGCTGCTGCTCGGGCGTCAGCAGGGGCCCTTGCTTGTCGTTGTCGAGGCCGACCACGCCGATCGCGGTGCGCCCCGTCCGCAGGGGGAGATAGAGGCGTTTTGCGCCAGGCAAAGTGTCGGCGCCGCGGCCGGCGGCGCGGTTGTGCTCCCAGGCCCAGCGGGCGGCCGCGATATCGGCTTCGGCCAAGGTGTCGTCCGGCGGATAGCCGGCCTTGACGGTGATGGTGCCGTTTTCCGGCAAAAGCAGCACGACGCGGACCTTCAGCATCGAGGCGATCTGGAAGGCGGTGGCCCACAGCACGTCGTCGAGCGTGCCGGCGCCGGCGAGCTTCTTGGAGAAGGAGTAGATGTCCTCGGTGGCGCGTGCCCGCGAGCGGGCGGCAACCGCCTGCCGCTGCACGCGCGCCGTCAGATTGCTGGCGATCACGGCGACGACGAGGAAGACCGTGAAGGCGACGATGCTTTCCGGATCCCTGATCGTCAGCGTGTAGCGCGGCTCGAGGAAGAAGAAATTGAAGGCAAGCGCGCTGAGAAAACACGCATAGAGCGCCGGCCAGAGCCCGAAGGTCACGGCCGCGGTCAGCACCGCCAGAAGCAGGACGCTGGCAAGATTGCGGACGTCGAGGAACTGGTCGAGGATCGAGCTGACGGCCAGCGCGCCGGTGACATAGGCCGTCGAGAACAGATAGGGCCAGACCTGGAAAGGCCTCAGCTCGGGTGCGGCCTTGATCCGCGCCGGCGGTGTGTCGCCATCGCGCTCGGCGCCTGAAATGACATGGACGCTGATGTCGCCGGCATTGCGGATCAGGTCATAGGTGAGCGAGCCCTCGATCAGCTCGCGCCAGCGCGAGCGGGTCGGCCTGCCGACGACGATATGGGTGAAATTGTTCGCCGTCGCGTGGCGCACGATGTCCTGGGCGACGTTCTGGCCGGGAATGGTGGCGATCTCGGCGCCGAGCTGTTCGGCAAGGCGCAGGTTCCTGGCCAGGCGGTCCTTGTCCTCCTCGGACAAGCCGGCGAGCCGCGGCGTGTCGACATGCAGCGCCGTCCAGGGCGCGCGCAGCCGGTCGGCGAGCCGGCGCGCGTAGCGGATGCGGGCCGCTCCGCCAGGTTGCGAGTCGACGCAGACGAGAACCCGCTCGCCGGCCGCCCACGGGCCTGGAATGGCGTGCGACTGCATGTGGTTGAGCAACTGCTCGTCGACGCGTTGGGCGGTGCGGCGCAGGGCCAATTCGCGCAGCGCTGTCAGATTGCCCGGCGAGAAATAATTCTCGATGGCGCGCTGCGCGGTGTTGGGGAAATAGACCTTCCCGTCCTGCAGGCGTTTGATCAGGTCGTCGGGTGTGAGGTCGATGATCTCGATGTCATCGGCCTCGTCGATGACGGAATCGGGAACCGTCTCGCGCACCCGGACGCGGGTGATCTGGGCGACGACGTCGTTCAGGCTTTCGACATGCTGGATGTTGAGCGTGGTGTAGACGTCGATGCCTTGCGCCAGGATCTCCTGCACATCGAGATAGCGTTTGGGATGCCGGCTGCCGGGCGCGTTGGTGTGGGCAAGCTCGTCGACCAGCACCAGCGCAGGGCGCCGCTTCAGGATGGCGTCGATGTCCATCTCGTCGAGCGTCTGGTCGCGATACTCGACCAGGCGGCGTGGGATCACCTCATAGCCGTCGATCAGGGCCTGGGTTTCCTTGCGGCCATGAGTCTCGACAATGCCGATCACGACATCGATGCCGTCGGCGCGGCGGGCGCGGCCCGCCATCAGCATCTCGTAGGTCTTGCCGACGCCGGGCGCAGCGCCGAGAAATATGCGCAGGCGGCCACGGCCCTCGCGCTCGGCATGCTCGAGGAGCGCGTCGGGGGAGGGTCGGTTCTCAGGGTCGGTCCTGTCGTCGGGCATCAGGTCCAATCATGAATTGCGCCGGGGATCGTGTCGATCCCCGGCGCGGGCGGATTACTTCAGCTCGTCCAGCGCCAGGTTCAGCGCCAGCACGTTGACCACCGGCTCCCCGAGGACGCCAAGCTCGCGGTCCTCGACATGGCTGTCGACCAGTGCCTTCACCTTGGCCTCGTCCACGGCGCGGGCCTTGGCGACGCGCGCCACCTGGAAATAGGCGGCCTCCGGGCTGATGTCGGGATCGAGGCCGCTGCCCGAGGTGGTGACAAGGTTCATGGGCACCGGCTGGTTCGGGTTCTCGGCCTTCAGCTTCGCAGCGTCACCCTTGATGCGGTCGATGAGCTTGGGATTGGTCGGGCCGAGATTCGAGCCACCGGAGGAGGCGGCGTTGTAACCGTCACCGGCCGCCGACGGCCGGCCGTGGAAATAGCGGTCGCTGGCGAAAACCTGGCCGATCAGGCTGGAGCCGATGACCTTGCCGTCCTTTTCGATAAGGCTGCCATTGGCCTGGCTCGGAAACAGCGCCTGGGCGATGCCGGTCATGCCGATCGGATAGACGAGGCCGGTCAGCACGGTGAAGAAGACGATCATGACAAAAGCGGGTCTGAGTTGCTTGAACATCGGGGCAAATCCTTATGCGAGGCCGAGGGCCGTGACGATCAGGTCGATCGCCTTGATGCCGACGAACGGCACGACGATGCCGCCGAGGCCATAGATCAGCAGATTGCGGGTGAGCAGCGAGCCCGCTCCGATGGCGCGATATTTGACGCCCTTCAGCGACAGCGGGATCAGCGCAATGATGATCAGCGCGTTGAAGATGATGGCCGACAGGATGGCGCTCTGCGGCGTCGCCAGATGCATGACGTTGAGCGCCTGCAGCGGACCGGTGGACTGGCCGGGCGCCACGTAGAAGACCGCGAACATCGCCGGGATGATGGCGAAGTACTTGGCCACGTCGTTGGCGATGGAGAAGGTCGTGAGCGAGCCGCGCGTCATCAACAGCGCCTTGCCGATCTCGACGATCTCGATCAGCTTGGTCGGGTCGGAGTCCAAGTCCACCATGTTGCCGGCCTCGCGCGCGGCGACGGTGCCGGTGTTCATGGCGACGCCGACATCGGCCTGGGCCAGCGCCGGCGCGTCGTTGGTGCCGTCGCCGCACATGGCGACCAGCTTGCCCTTGGCCTGCTCCTCGCGGATCAGCGACAGCTTGTTCTCGGGCGTCGCCTGGGCGAGGAAGTCGTCGACGCCGGCTTCGGCGGCGATGGCAGCCGCGGTGAGCGGGTTGTCGCCGGTGATCATCACCGTGCGGATGCCCATCTTGCGCAGCTCGGCGAAACGCTCGCGGATGCCGCCCTTGACGATGTCCTTGAGGTGGACGACGCCGAGCAGGCGGCCGTCACGCTCGACCGCCAGCGGCGTGCCGCCGGCCTTGGCGATCTCGTCGGCGATCGCCTGCAGGTCGCGGATCGTTTCGGTCGTCGGGCGCGTGCCATGGGCGGCGACGGTCGCCTGATTCACGTGATTGAGCACAGCATCGACCGCGCCCTTGCGCACCGACGAACCGTCGATGTCGACGCCGCTCATGCGGGTCTGCGCGGTGAAGGGCACGAAGGTCGCGTGCAAGGTTGCCATGTCGCGGGCGCGGATGGCGTATTTCTCCTTGGCGAGCACGACGATCGAGCGGCCTTCCGGCGTCTCGTCGGCCAGCGAGGCAAGCTGTGCTGAATCGGCCAGCTCCTGCTCGGTGACGCCCTTGACCGGGCGGAACTCGGTCGCCTGGCGGTTGCCGAGCGTGATGGTGCCGGTCTTGTCGAGGAGCAGCGTGTCGACGTCGCCGGCGGCCTCGACGGCGCGGCCGGACATGGCAAGCACATTGAAGCGCACGAGGCGGTCCATGCCGGCGATGCCGATGGCCGACAGCAGCGCGCCGATCGTGGTCGGGATCAGCGTCACGAAGAGCGCAACGAGGATCGTCACCGAGATATAGCCGCCCGAATAGGAGGCGAAGCTGGGGATGGTCGCGGTGGCCAGCACGAAGATCAGCGTCATGCCGACAAGCAGGATGTTGAGCGCGATCTCGTTCGGCGTCTTCTGGCGCTCGGCGCCCTCGACCAGCGAGATCATGCGGTCGAGGAAGGTCTGGCCGGAAGCGGCTGAGATGCGCACGCGGATCCAGTCGGACAGAACCTGGGTGCCGCCGGTGACGGCCGAACGGTCGCCGCCGGATTCGCGGATGACGGGCGCGGATTCGCCGGTGATCGCCGCTTCGTTGACCGAGGCCACGCCTTCGATCACCTCGCCGTCGGATGGGATGATGTCGCCGGCCTCGACCAGCACGACATCGCCGACCTTCAGGCTGGTGCCCGGCACAATCTTGAATTTGGTGCGGTCGCCGGCGGTGAGCAGCTTGGCCTGGGTTTCGGTGCGCGCCTTGCGCAGCGAGTCGGCTTGCGCCTTGCCGCGGCCCTCGGCCACCGCCTCGGCGAAATTGGCGAACAGCACGGTGAACCACAGCCAGATGATGATCTGCAGCGTGAAACCGAGATCGCCGCCGCCGGCGATCAGGTCGCGGATGAAAAGCACGGTGGTCAGCAGCGAGACGACCGCAACGACGAACATCACCGGATTCCTGACCAGCGTGCGCGGATCAAGCTTGCGGAAGGCGCCGCCGATCGCGGGCACCAGGATGGGCGCATCCATGATAACAGCGGATTTGGACTGGCTCATTTTTGGGCTCCAGTATCGGTTATGTTGGACGGCGCCGGGTGTTCGGTCTTCGGGAAAAGGCGCGGAAGGCCGATGGCCAGCAGCCACAGCACGAGCAGCACGGCCGCCATGCCGAGAAAGGTCGAAAGGGTCGGGAAAGGACGAGGCTTCTCGTCCCTTCCGTTGTCGGGCGCTCCGTCGCCGGTCTGGTGACGGTCGTTGAAGCGGGGCATGGTCATCTCAGAAGGTCTGTCCATGGATCATCGCCAGATGCTCGACGATCGGACCGACGGCGAGCGACGGGAAGAAGGTGAGGCCGCCGACGATGACGATGACGCCGACCAGCAGGCCGACGAACAGCATGCCGTCGGTCGGGAAGGTCCCGGCCGAGGCAGGCACGGTCTTCTTGGCGGCCAGCGAGCCGGCGATGGCCAAAGCCGGGATGATGACCAGGAAGCGGCCCATCAGCATGCCGACCGCCATGGTCAGATTATACCAGGGCGTGTTGCCGGAGAGGCCGCCGAAGGCCGAGCCGTTGTTCGCGGCGGCCGAGGTATAGGCATAGAGCACCTCGGTGAAGCCGTGCGGACCGCCGTTGGCCATCGAGGCCACCGCGCTCGGCAGGACAACGGCGATGGCCGTGAAGACCAGCATCGCCAGCGGCAGGCACAGGATGGCAAGCATCGCCATCTTGACCTCCCTGGCCTCGATCTTCTTGCCGAGATATTCCGGCGTGCGGCCGACCATCAGGCCGGCAACGAAGACGGCGACGACGACGAACATCAGGATGCCGTAGAAGCCGGCGCCGACACCGCCGACAATGACTTCGCCGAGCTGCATGTTGATCAGCGGGATCATGCCGCCGAGCGCTGTGAAACTATCGTGCATGGCGTTGACGGCGCCGCAGGAGGCGGCCGTGGTGATGACCGCGAACAGCGCCGAGGCGGCGATGCCGAAGCGCGTCTCCTTGCCTTCCATGTTGCCGCCGTCGATGCCGAGCGCATGGACCAGAGGGTTGCCGGCGGCCTCGGCCCAGTAGCAGACGGCGACGCCGACGAGGAACAGCACGCCCATCGAGGCGAGGATCGCCCAGCCTTGGCGCTCACTGCCGACCATGCGGCCGAAGACATTGGTAAGGCCGGCGCCGAGCGCGAAGATCGACAGCATCTGGATCAGGTTGGAGATGGCGTCCGGATTCTCGAACGGATGCGCGGCGTTGGCGTTGAAGAAGCCGCCGCCATTGGTGCCGAGCATCTTGATGGCGACCTGCGACGCGACCGGCCCGAGCGCGATCGTCTGCCTGGCGCCTTCCAGCGTGGTGGCATCGACATACGGCCCAAGGGTCTGCGGGATGCCGAGCCACACATAGGCAAGCGTCAGCACGATGCAGAGCGGCAGGAGCACGTAGAGCGTGCAGCGGGTGAGGTCGACCCAGAAATTGCCGATCGACTTGCCGGAGGCGCGGGCGAAGCCGCGGATCAAGGCGATCGCGATGGCAATACCGGTAGCGGCCGAGACGAAGTTCTGGACAGTGAGGCCGGCCATCTGCACGAGGTAGGACATCGTGCTCTCGCCGCCATAGTTCTGCCAGTTGGTGTTGGTGATGAAGCTGGCGGCGGTGTTGAAGGCCAGTTGCGGGTCGACCGCGGTCATGCCCGCGGGATTGTAGGGCAGCACGCCCTGCAGCCGCTGCAGCGCGTAAAGGACCAGCAGGCCGGCGAGATTGAAGAGCAGCATGCCCGTCGCGTAGACGGCCCAGTGCTGTTCTTCCCTGTCGCTCGTGCCGGCGAGGCGATAGAGGCCACGCTCGATAGGGACGAGCACCGGCGACAGCAAGGTGCGATCGCCGCTGAAGACGCGGTACATATAGAAGCCGAGCGGCTTCACGAGCAAAAGCAGGATCCCGCAATAGACAAGGATCTGTATCCAGCCATTTATGGTCATGATGGGCTCTCCGCGTGCCGGTCAGAAGCGCTCTGGGCGGATCAGCGCGTAGGTGAGGTAGGCAAGCAGGAACAAGGTCACCGCGCCGCCGAGGATGTAGTCGAAAAGCATGGTACGGCCCTTTCTCAGATTCTGTCGCAGGCTTTGACGTAGGCTAGGGACAGGGCGAAGAATAAAACCCCGATGCCGAGAACTATGAGGTCCATTGCAGGTGTTCCTTGTTTTCCACTTGTGTCCACAGACCGCATAGGCGGGCTGAAAACCGCACGTACGCGCTCGTCACCTTGGCGGCGACGGCGGTTCACAGCGTTTCTTCGAATGGAAATATGGACCCGATCGCCATAAAGGTTCGAGACGGGAGGGATGGGAAAGATATAGGAATTTTATAGGAGTTTTGGGCGGGCGACCGCGTTATCCAACCTGCTGAATAGGCGCCGTAAACTTATATGGTGGTTTAGTCCGTGAAATTCTGAAGACCGGGTCAATCGAAATACCTGCAGCGGAAGGCGAGGAAGTGAGCGAGATCTTTGAACCCAAGATCATAAGTGGATCCAGAGGCAAAGCCGTGCTGTATCTTGTTGGAAGCCTGGCACTCTTCTGGGCCGGTGCAATGATTGTGCCGGATACCGATTTCGAACGCGACCTAACCGAGCTTGGATTGGTTCTCTTTGGGTTATGCTTACTTCTGTTCGGCTGGCTGATAATCCGTCCACAATCGCTGCGGCTGAATAGCTGCGGATTTACTCTATGCGGCGGATTAGTCCGTTCACAGAAGCAAGTTCTTTGGGAAGACATTGACGGCTTCTTTGTCTATAACTTACCCAAAGGCAATCACGCAGTTGCTTACAATTTTCGACCGGGGGCTAAAACCGCTTCACCGCTTACGCGGATCAGCAAAAAACTGGGAGCTAAAGCCTTGTTACCCGGTGTATGGCCGTTGTCGGCCGAGCAGATGGTCGAAACCCTGAACGTCTATCGGCTCCAGGCGTTAAGTCGTGAGCCCGAGCAGTCGTCAGAACCGCCGCTCTCAGGTGGTGGATTATAATCCAGTTCCCGGCCGCCGATCCTTCCACGGCATGGCGTCTTCCAACTGCGTGGAAAGCGCCAGCACCGCCGCCTCGTCGCCATAGCGGCCGACGAGCTGGACGCCGATCGGCACGCCGTCGGCCGAGTGCCCGAGCGGCAGCGAGATCGCCGGCAGGCCGGAGATGTTGAAGGGGAAGTTGAAGACCGCGTCGCCCCATTTGGCGTTGTAGCGATCGAGATCGGTTTCCGACATGTCGTAATAGCCGAGCGGGCGCGGCAGTTGCGTCAGCGTCGGGGTGATGAAGATGTCATAGGGGTTGAGGTCGCCGACGATGTCGCGGCCGATCAACCTCAGTTGCTCGACATCCGAAATATGCTTGATGCCGCTGGTCGCGCGGCCGCGCTGGATGATCGCCCAGGTCAACGGTTCGACATCGTTCGGCGTGACGGGGCGGCCGACCAGCGTCTCCAGGAAGCCGAAAGTGGCAGCCGTCTGCACGCAGGTCATGTCGGTGTAGGTCTTCCAGACGGCATCGGCGTCGAGCGGCATGTCGTGCTCCTCGATGTCGTGGCCGAGACGTTCCAGCGCGGCGACCGTGGAGAGCACGGTTGCCTTGACGTCAGGATCAATCGCCGTGCCGTTGGGCGGCGTGACGGTGAAGCCGATGCGCAGTTTCTTCGGCGCTCGCGCGGAAAGGCTGAGCCAGCTGTCCGCCGGCACCGGCGGCGTGTAGGCGTCGCCGGGCAGGGCGCCGGCCACGGCGTCGAGATAGGCGGCGGTGTCGCGGATCGTTCGCGAGCAGCAGAGGAAATAGGCGCCGCCATACCAATAGTCGCCGAAGGGCGCCAGGCTGACGCGGCCGCGCGATGGCTTCAGGCCGACAATGCCGCAGCAGGAAGCCGGAACGCGGATCGAGCCGGCCCCGTCGCTCGCTTCGGCGATCGGCACCATGCGCGAGGCGATCGCCGCAGCAGCGCCGCCGCTCGAGCCGCCCGGCGTGATGCCTTCCTTCCACGGGTTCTTCGTCGTGCCGTAGAGTTTCGGCTCAGTGGTGATCGACCAGCCATTCTCCGGCGCGTTGGATTTCCCGACGAGGATGAGGCCCGCCGCCTTGATGCGTCGCACCACCTCGCTGTCGGAATCGGCGACGAAGTCCTTGAGGTAGCGGCAGGAATTGGTGAGAGGCGCGCCGGTCCAGGACGAGGCGAGCTCCTTGAGCAGATAGGGCACGCCGGCGAAGGGCGCGGTTTTGTCCACCGTCGGCGCCTGGGCGCGCGCCATGTCGTAGAGACGATGGATGACCGCATTGAGCGACGGGTTGAGGCGCTCGATCGTGGTGATCGCCGCTTCGACCAGCTCAGCCGGTGAAACCTCGCCGCGCTTCACCAGCCCGGCGAGCGACAGCGCGTCGGATTCGGCATAGGTTTTCAACAGGCTGTCGGTGACCGCCGCCATCGCTCTCTCCCCTCTCAAGCTTCCGCGGGTGGCTGGGCCAAGCCTTGCGGTCCTCGTCGACAATGATGTGGCGGCGCCGGCTTCTTCTCCAGAGCCGGCGACCGGATGTCTTTAGGCCAGCTCGACGGTCCGCTTCTCCGCGATGCTTTGCTCGGCCGCCAGCACGATGCGCAGGCTGTTCACCGCGGCATCCATCTGCTCAGTCAAATCGAGGTCCTCGCGGATGGCGCGCAGGAAGAAGGCCTGCTCGCGGTCGCAAAGCTCCTGGTGGCCAGGCTCGTCCTCCATGCTGACGATCTCGTCGGGCTTGGCAAAATTCTTGTCGCCGTCGACCTGCGCATAATGGATCTTCAGCGCGTCGGTCTTGGTGTGGCGGTCGATGTCGGCGGAATCCGACACCTCCTCGGTGTCCTTGGCGCTGCTGCCCGATTGGCCGGCGACGATCGAGACCGCGCCCTTGGGGCCGACCACGTCCTTCACGAAATAGGCCGTCTCGCTCATCATCGGGCCCCAGCCTGCCTCATACCAGCCGACCGAACCGTCATCGAAGGTGACGTGCAGATGGCCGTAATTCTGCTTGTCGGCCTCGGCCCAGAGTTTTGCGCCGATGCCGTGCACGCGCACCGGCTTGGCGCCGGTCAGCTGGCACATGACGTCGACATAGTGCACGCCGCAGTCGACGATCGGGATCAGCGAGTCGATTAGGTTCTTGTGCCAGTGCCAGGCGGAGCCGCTGCTCTGCTGGTTGAGGTTGAGGCGCATCACCAGCGGCTTGCCGAGCGTCTTGCCGACCTCGATGAACTTGATCCAGGACGGATGGACGCGCAGGATGTAGCCCAGCACCAGCTTGCGGTTCTTCGCCCGCGCGGCGGCCACGACCTTCTCGGCATCCGCGATGTTGGTGGCCAGGGGCTTTTCCATGAAGACATGGCAGTTGGCGGCGATCGCCTTCAGCGCATATTCGGCATGCGTGTTCGGCCAGCTGTTGATCGAGACCGCATCGGGCCTGGTTTCTTTCAGCGCCAGGTCGAAATCCTCGTAGAGCGGGTAGCCGGCGAGTTCCTTCGGGATCTTCTTGTTGCTTTTGATGGTGCGGCTCATGATGCCGACGATCTCGAAGCCATCGGAGCGGTGATAGGCGCTGGCATGCGAAGCGCCCATATTGCCCAGACCCACCACCAGAATTCTCACCTTGTCGGCCATCGAAGCCTCCCTACTTTCTTGCTCAATCACGGGCGGCGATCGATCGCCGCTCGTGTGCCTATCCAGGACATCCACCTTAGATCAGCGCCGCGCTCATCACCGACCTCTTCCTCTCCCCCTCCGGAGGGAGAGGAAAGGAGCCAGCCCCTTCACTTCACCGCCGAATCGAACAGATGCGCCTTGATCTTGTCGACGTCGAGCGCGGCGAAGCCCTCCGACAGTTTTGCGCCGTCGGCGTCAGCCTTGACCTTGGCCTTGTCGAAGTCGTTGGCGGCCGGGATCAGGTCGTTGGTGCAGACGTCCCCGGCCTTCACCGGCGCGGTGATCTGGCCGATCTTGAGGATCTCATCGAAGAAGCCCTGCCAACTCGCCATGTCGTGCGAACCCCAGCCGCCGCGCTTGTCCATGTCGCCGCGGAAGACATTGATCTGCTGCAGGATCGAGGTGGTGCCGAGTTCGGGACCGAGGTTCTTGGCCAAGGTCGGGAACTGCTCGAATACGGCTTCGACCGCGGCGCGCGGGTTCTGGTAGCCGAATTCGAGGCCCATCGCCCAGCCACGCAGATATTTTTCCAGGAAGGCCTTCTTGTCGGCGTCCTCGAGATCGGCGGCGCGCACGACGAAGGTGTTGGCCGGCAGCTTCGAGTTCTGCACGCCGAGCCAGTATTCGAAGTCGAGGCCCTTTGCGATCCATTCGGCGCGCAGCCCCTCCCAGGAGAGCGCCGCATCGCCCTGGCCGCCGGCAAGCGCGGTGCCCCAGGTCGGCCAGCCGGCCTCGACATATTTCACCTTCTTGATGTCGACGCCCTGGGCCGCCAGCAACGGATCGACGATCGCCTGCCAGGCGGCGGAGCCGAGCAGGATGGTCTTGCCTTCCAGCTTCTTCAGATCATTCGATCCCTCGCCCTTGCGGAAGGCGATGCTGAAAGTGTCGCGTGCGCCCATGTGGAAGACGGACTTCAGCTTCATGCCGTTCTGGATGGCGAAGGAGAAGACGCCGGGCGAGGGGAAGCCCATGTCGGCCTGGCCGACATCGACGAACTTCACCGTCGCGGTGCCATCCGACGGGCCCGGCTGCATGTCGGTGGCGAGGTCGCCGAAATAGCCCGCCTTCTTGGCCGACCAGTAGGGATAGTCGTCCAGCACCTCGAGCGTGCCGCGCGGCGAGATCCAGGTGAATTTCTCATAAGCCGCCGCCCTGGCCTTCAGGCCAGACGCGCCGAGCGCGGTGGCGGTCACGACGCCGGCCGCCGTCACCTGCAGGAAGTAGCGGCGGCTGATGCCGGCTCTTGTCGCTGTGTCGAATGAGCTTTCGTTGGTCATGGCATTCCCCTTTTTGTTGATCGCTTGCCTTCGCCCGCCTCCCGGGCGACCTCGTCCGTTCGCGCTTATGTTTCCCAGCTCGCCCATTTCTTGCCGATCAGGAAGAACAGCACGTAGATCAGGATGCCGAGCGTCGACAGGATCAGCACCACCGCGAAGAATTGCGGCATCTGGATCATCGACGAATAGGAGGTCAGCCGGTTGCCGAGGCCGAAGCCGCCGCCGACCATCTCGGCGCCGACGGCGGTGAGCAACCCGAAGATCGCGCCGATCATCAGCCCGACCAGGATCATCGGCAGCGCCATCGGCGCGCGGATCTTCCAGAAGATCTGCAGTGTGCTGGCGCCATAGGAGCGGGCCAAGGCGATCTTGGCGCTGTCGACGCGGCGGAAGCCGGTCGCGGCGTTGATCATCACCATCGGGCCGGCGGCCAAGGCCACGGCGATGATGCGCGGCGTATAGCCGAAGCCGAAGCGCAGGATGAGCAGCGGCACCAGCGCCAGCATCGGCGTGGTGACGAGGATCAGAATGTAGGGCGCCACGATTTTTTCGGCGAAGGGAAACTGGGTGATCACCGCCGCCATCACCAGGCCGACCATGGCGCCGATGGCGAAGCCCGAGACGAGCTCGACCAGCGTGTAGCCGAGATGCGGCGCGATCAGCGGGAACTCGTCGAACAAAGCGTAGGCGATAGAGCTCGGCGGCGGCATGATGTATTGCGGCACGTGGAAGATGCGCAGCGCCAGCTCTATGCCGCCGATGATCACCACCGCCACGGCGAGGATCGCCGCCACTTCGGTGCCAGACTTGATGCCGGGGCCGCTGGCGAAGGCCGAAAGATTGGTCAGGCTGACATCCTGGCCGTCGCCGCCTGACTTCGCCTTTGAGAATTCCGGAATGGCGTCGCCCCCGCTCACGGCCTGATCCTCACGATTTCGGCCGACGGCCGCCCCGGCGCGCTCGGCCGGACGCGCTCGCCGACGATATCCATCTTGATCTTGTTGGTGAGGTCGAAAACCTCCTTCGTCGCCATGATTTCCGGCGAGCGCGGCCGCGGGAACGGCACGTCGTAGACCTTGGCGACGCGGCCGGGCCGCGTCGTCAGCACCACGACGCGGTCGGAGAGGAAGATCGCTTCCTCGATGCTGTGGGTGATGAAGACGATGGTGGTCTTGGTGTCGAGCCAGATCTCCTCGACGAGGCGGTTCATCTCTTCGCGGGTGAAACTGTCGAGGGCGCCGAAGGGCTCATCCATCAGCAGGACCGAAGGTTTCAGCGCCAGCGCGCGCACGATCGCGGCGCGCTGCTGCATGCCGCCTGAAAGCTCACGCGGGAACTTGCCGCCGAAGCCGTCGAGCCCGACGCGGTTCAACAGATGCGCGATCCAGGCGCGATCGGGTTTCTCGCCCTTGATCTCGAAAGGGAAGTTGATGTTGGCGTCGAGATTGCGCCAGGGCAGGAGGTTCGCTTCCTGGAAGACGATGCCGATCTCGGGACGAGGGCCGGTGATCTCCTTGCCGTCGAGCAGGATGGAGCCGCCTGTCAGCCGATGCAGGCCCGACATCGACCACAACAGCGTGGTCTTGCCGCAGCCGGAGGGGCCGACGATCGAAACGATCTCGTTGGATTGCACATCAAGGCTGCAGCGATCCAGCGCCAGAAGATCGCCTGATGCCGTTTGGTAGACCTTGGTCGCTGCCTGCACGCCGAGCTTCGGCGTTCTTGCGCTTGCCGTACTCATGCTCCCCCTCGGAGACTGCGCGATGCGTTGCCGGAGGCCCCATCTGTCCGCGAAATCAGTCTGTAACTATCCTACTTTACTGTCAAGCGGCGACAGATGGCGGAAGCAATCAGGTTCAATCATATTTTATATAAGCATCTGATTTTTATAAATTTTATGATCTCTTGCCGTGCGTGTTACTTTCCTACATACTTGTCTCGGTTGATGGCCTATGGCCAGCGGGCGGATAATCGCGAAGATAGTTCCAGAAGCGGGCTGGGGAGGACTTGGCTAATGACCGAAGCTGACAGCCAGGCGTTGCGAGCGACCGACGAGGACGACGAGCGGCACGACCACCTCCGGCGCATTCCCGATATCATCTCGCAGGTGAAGGACAGCTATGCGGAGCTGCGGCCGGCCGAGCGCCGCGTCGCCGACGTCGTGCTCGACGACGTCAAATATGCGGTCGACGCTTCCAACGCCGCGCTTGCCCAGCGCGCCGGGGTCAGCGAGCCGACGGTCACCCGCTTCTGCCGCGCCATCGGCTGCGAAGGCGTGCGCGATTTCAAGCTGAAGCTGGCGCAGAGTCTGGTCGTCGGCGCGCTCTACCTCGCCACCAAGCCGCAACCCGCGAACGGCGACAGCGGCATGCCGTTCTGGAACGCGGTGTTCGGCGAGGCGCGTCGCGCGCTGCAAGAGGCGGAAAGGCAAATCGATCCGGGACAGTTGCAGAAGGCGGCGGAACTGATCGCCAAGGCGCGGCAGGTGACGGTATTCGGCCTCGGCGGCAGTTCGTCGGCGCTGGCGCAGGAGACGCAATACCGCCTGTTCCGCTACGGCATCACCATCAGCGCGCAATGCGATCCGTATTTGATGCGCATGACCGCCTCGACATTGAGGCCTGGCGATCTGGTGATCGCGATTTCGGCAACGGGGCGCACGCGCGAGGTGATCGAAGCGGTGGAACTCGCCAAGCATTACCGCGCCAACGCGATCTGCGTGACGGCGCCGGATACCGAACTGACGCGCGTCTGCGATGTGCGGCTGACGATGGCTGTTCCCGAGTATCCCGACACGCTGAAGCCGACGGCGTCGCGCTATGCTTTCCTGGCGGCCATCGATCTGCTTGCGGTGGCAACCGCCTACAGGATCGACGGCCCTGCGCGCGAAACGGTGCGCCGGATCAAATACAACGCCCAGATCCACCGGACCGGCAAGGAGATGGAGCCGCTGGGGGATTGAGGCAACCGATATTCAGGTGAGGCCGGCCTGCAAATGGCGGTTTCCTGCGCTTCCGGTGCTCACGTACCTAAGTACGCTCCGCTCCGGTTCTCGGGACCCACCATTTTCGACTCGGCCTGACCTGAATCTCGACCGCATCGAGGCGAGTTTCGACAAGGTCGACAAAGGCGGCCGTGTCGTTCGATTATATTCGGAGGGAAGGACAAAAATGCTCGACATCGCACCATCGCAACAGGCGGCTACCTGGCTCGGCTCGTTCGGCCGGGCGCTCGAGGCCGGCGATATCGAGGCGGCGACCGGTCTCTTCGTCGAGGATTGCTACTGGCGCGATCTTTTGACCTTCACATGGAACATCAAGACCATGGAGGGGCAGGCCGAGATCCGCGCGATGCTGAAGGCCACGCTCGACCTGGCGCAGCCGTCGCACTGGCACCTGACCGGAGAGCCAGGCGTCGACGAGGGCACCGTCGAAGCCTGGTTCAGCTTCGAGACGACGGTGGCGCGCGGCGAGGGGATCGTACGGGTCAAGGACGGCCGCTGCCGCACGCTGTTCACGGCGATGAGCGAACTCAAGGGTTTCGAGGAGCGGAAAGGCCCGGCCCGGCCGCTCGGCATCCGCCACAAGGCCGACCCCGAGCGCGAAACCTGGGCGGAAGCCAGGGCGCGCGAGGCCCGCGACCTCGGCGTGCGCGAGCAGCCCTATTGCCTGGTGCTCGGCGGCGGGCAGGGCGGCATCATGCTGGGCGCCCGGCTGCGGCAACTGGGCGTTCCGACCCTTGTCATCGAGAAGAACGCGCGCGCCGGCGATTCCTGGCGCAACCGCTACCGTTCACTCGTGCTGCACGACCCCGTCTGGTACGACCATCTGCCCTATGTTCCGTTCCCGGAAAACTGGCCGGTGTTCACGCCCAAGGACAAGATGGGCGACTGGCTGGAAATGTATACCCGCGTCATGGAGTTGAACTATTGGGTGGCCACCAAATGCATCAGCGCCGCCTATGACGAGGCCGAAAAGGTGTGGGCGGTGGTGGTCGACCGCGTCGGCCAGCGCGTCACGCTGAAGCCGAAACACATCGTCTTCGCCACCGGCGCCTATGGTCCGCCGCGGCCGATCGAATTGCCGGGCACGGACAGCTTCAAGGGCGAGCTCCTCCATTCCAGCCAGTATTCCAGCGGCGAGAAATTCCGCGGCAAGCGCGTCGCGGTGATCGGCGCTGCAAGTTCGGGGCACGATGTCAGCGTCGATCTCTGGGAAGCGGGCGCCAAGGTCACCATGGTCCAGCGTTCGCCGACGACCGTGGTGAAATCCGACACGCTGATGGATGTCGGCTTCGAGATCTTTTCGGAGAAGGCGCTGGCCCGGGGCATCACCACCGACAAGGCCGACATGATCGTGGCCTCGACGCCCTTCGCGCTGGTGCCGAAGGGCCAGCGCGCGCTCTACGACGCGATCCGGGCGCGAGACGCGGATTTCTACAAACGGCTCAGCGACAGCGGCTTCGCCATCGATTTCGGCGAGGACGAGACCGGGCTGTTGATGAAGGCCTACCGGACAGGCTCCGGCTATTACATCGATGTCGGCGCCTGCGAGCTGATCCTGAACGGCGAGATCAAGGTCAAGAGCGGCGTCGGCATCAAGACGCTGACGCCAAACGGCATCCTGTTCGAGGACGGCAGCGAGCTCGCCGTCGACACGATCGTCTGCTGCACCGGCTACCAGTCGATGAACGAGACGGTTGCGGGGATCGTCTCGCGCGAGGTCGCCGACAAGGTCGGCCCGTGCTGGGGCCTCGGCTCCGGCGTCAAGGGCGATCCGGGGCCATGGCAGGGCGAATTGCGCAACATGTGGAAGCCGACGGCGCAGGAAGCGCTGTGGTTCCACGGCGGCAACCTGGCGCTGTCGCGCTTCTATTCGAAATATGTGGCGCTGCAGCTCAAGGCGCGGATGGAAGGGATTGCGACGCCTGTTTACGGCGAGCCGAGCAACGCGAGGTAAGGTCGACCCCCACTCCGTCGAGCTTCGCTCGACACCTCTCCCCCGATCGACGGGGGAGAGGACGGCGCGCGCTTATTCCAGCTGGCTCCTTCCTCTCCATCCGGAGGGGGGAAAGGTGGCGCTGCGAAGCAGCGACGGAGTGGGGGAAGGCGCTGCTCAACGCGAAGCCGCCGAAACCTGCCGGGCATCTCCCCCAAGGGGGAGATCAGCCAGTCACCGCCCAAAATACCTCGCCGCCACATCCACATGCGTGTGGTGCGCAGGCGCCTCGAAGCGCTCGGTCTCATTCTCGTCGGGCGCTTCGTTCGGCCACCATTTGCCGCCGATGGCGATGCCGTTGGAGACCAGACGCTGGTTCGCGACCAGTGACGCTCCGACAGCGTCGACGAAGGTGAAGCGGCCCGGCTGCAACTTCAGCACCGCGACATCGCCGATGCCGCCGACCTTCAGCGCACCGAGCTCGGGCCGGGCGATCGCTTGCGCGGGATTCATGGTCGCCGCGCGCAGTACCTCGACCAGCGGCATGCCGAGCGCCATGAGCTTCGACATGCAGACCAGGATGTCGAAGGCCGGGCCGTCGACGCAGTAGAGATGCACGTCGCTCGAGATGACGTCGGGAGCCAGGCCTTCGGCCAGCATCGCCCTGGCGACCTCGAAGTCGAAGGAGCCCATGCCGTGGCCGATGTCGAAGATGACGCCGCGCTCGCGGGCGAGGCGCATGTCCGGCCGCACCGCGCCGGAGGCGAAGACCGGCGCGTTGGGGAAGGGGCGGAAGCAATGGGTGAGGATGTCGCCGCGGCGCAGCCTGGGCAGCACTTCCGAGCGTCCCGGCGGCGGCTCGTCGATATGCGCCATCAGCGACAGGCCGGCCTTGTCGGCGGCCTCCAACGCCAGGTCCACCGGAGCGATGCCGCTCGAACCGCCGGCATGCTTGCCGGAACGCACCTTGACGCCGACGACGACTTCGGCGTGCTCGCGTACCGCGGCAACCGTCTCGCGCGGCTCGCAAAGCCTGAGGTCGCTGCATTCGCCGACAGACACGGTGTTCGAGAATCCGAAAATGCCGGCGAAGGAGATGTTGACGTAAGCGAGGATGCGGACCTTCGAGCGCTCGATAACATGGCGGCGAAAGCCGAGGAAATTGCCGGCGCCGGCGCTGCCGGCGTCGATGAAGGTGGTGGTGCCGCTCTTGGCGGCGAGCCGGTCGGCATCGACGCCGAGCGAGGTTCCGCCCCAATAGACGTGGCTGTGCAGATCGACGAGGCCGGGCGCGACGATACAATCCCTGGCGTCGACCACCTGCGTGACATGTTCGGCATCGATGGCGGCCTCGATTGCCGCAACACGCCCACCGGCGATGGCGACGTCGCGTTGCGCGTCCAGGCCCGATGCGGGATCGATGACGCGCCCGCCCTTGATCAGGAGATCGAACTGCATCGGGGCACTCCCTGCTGCTGCGTGTTCGCGATCAGAGCGGCCGGTAGGCGACCGCCTCGACCTCGATCTTGATGTCGATCATCAGGCGGGATTCGACGGTGGTACGCGCCGGCGGATCCTGCGGGAAATGCTTTGCATAAACGGTGTTGAACGTGCCGAAATCGCGCGCATCCTCCAGCCAGACTGTGGTCTTCACCACATCGTCCATTGTGCAGCCGGCGAGCGCCAGCGCCGCCTTGACGTTCTGCAACACCTGCTCGGTCTGCTCGGCGATGCCGCCCCTGACCACGAGCCCGTCGCTGCCCACCGGTACCTGGCCGGAGACATAGACGAAATCGCCGGCGCGCACGGCGGGCGAGAGCGGAACATGCGATTTTCCAAAGCATTGCTTGGGCAAGTGAGCCTCCTCCTGGCGATCGAGCGGGACCGTCCACATAGCCGTCTACGCTTGTCGGCACGATCCTCCTAGAGGCAATGTCGGAAAGCAACATTTTTTCGAAACTCATGTTGCTTTATTACAGAAGCCTGAGCATCTTGCGCTCGACGCCGCTGCGGCACTAGGTGGGTGACTCGCCGGCGGCTGGCGCGCTCTATTTTGTTTTTACGCAATTCCGGACGGAAAACCGCTACGCACTTTTCCTGGAATTGCTTGCGGGGAGGGAGATCCAGCATGACCTTAGACAAGAATCCGTTTCCGGAGGGCGATGCCGACCGCCACGCGCTTTGGGAAATGCTGGTGCGGCGCGATATCGATGCTTTCCTCGGTCAGGACTGGTCGATGGTCGAGGACGATTTCATCGCCGAAAGCTTCTTCGGCATGCACGCGCATTTCCTCAACAATGCCGATGCCTGGAGGCTGCAATTCCCGAGGCTGGAGGTCTATCGCGACGAATGGCTGCGGCAGGCCAAGGAAACCGCGGCGACGAAATTCGCCGAACCGCTGCGCGAGGCGCTGTTCCGCGTCACCAACATGCGCGACATCGATGTCGATGGCGACCGCGCGGTGCTGCACAAGAAGTTCGACGGCTCGGTCGCCAAGGCCGACGGCGGCGTCGACCGGCTCAAATGGCAGACGCTCTATTTCTGCCGCAAGGTTGGCGGCCGCTGGAAGATCGCCGGTTTTGTCGGCTATATGCCGCATCCGCTGGGAAGCTAGCGGCCCGTCGGACGGCGCCGGCGTTGGTAAAATCGACCATTGTGGAGATTAGCCGAAGCGCCGGTCAGTTCGTCATCCTAGGACGGAACGGCCGCGCAGACCCGAGGATGCTATGCCGTGACCTTCGAGGCGTCGCAGCGGTGCAGGCTTTGGCACCGCAGGCATTCTTCGGCAGGCTGAATGGCACAGGATCCTTGGGTCCTCGCTCCCGCTTCGCGTCGCTACGCACCAAGATGACGACGTTGGGGCCAATCGGCGGCCTATGACAGAAGCGATGAGCGTTCGTCCGGGGAGCGGTGATCGAAGACGACGCCCATGGTCTTACCAACGGCAGCCATGACGATCAGTTCGATCAGATGGTCGTCGCTGTTCTGGCAGGCCGGGTCGGATCGGCGGATGACGTCGAGCATCGCCCGGGTCGAGACGGTGTCGCCGGCGCGAAATTTCGAAAGAGCAGACGAAACAAGATCTTGCCCCGTCGGGTCCATGACGGGCACTTCCGCAGCGACGTTCATTGGCCTCCTCCTGCCATGAACCCTCCCAAAAAATATGATACGCCAATGGTTGGATTGCGCCAGTGAAATGGTGGTCCGACCAGTGCGGCTGGCGACAGCCTGCCGCCATTTGCGCCAGGGGCGCCCGCCCATAGGTGTGGAACACCGAGCCGACGGCTGCGACCCATGCTCGACGCACCGCGCTCAGGTTGGTAAGCCCGTCGCGCGCAGGGAGACGATCCGAGTCGAGACATGACCGTTGCAATCGAAATGGGGCAGACGACGGCGGGCGCGCCGGCGGCTCTCGACCTGGAGGAGTTGCTGGCGACCCGCCTGCTGGTGCAGGGCAATTCGGGCTCCGGCAAGTCGCATCTGCTGCGCCGGCTGCTCGAACAGAGCGCGCCCTGGGTGCAGCAGACGATCATCGACCCCGAAGGCGACTTCGTGTCTCTGGGTGAACGCTATGGCCACCTGGTGATCGACGCGGAGGAGCATACCGAGCGCGGCCTGCAGGCGGCGGGCGAGCGGGCGCGCATCCATCGCGTCTCGACGGTGCTCAACCTCGAAGGGCTCGACGCCGAAAACCAGATGCGGCGCGCCGCGGCCTTCCTCGGCGGGCTGTTCGAGGTCGCGCGCGACCATTGGTATCCGATGCTGGTGGTGGTGGACGAGGCGCAACTCTTCGCGCCCGCCGCCGCCGGCGAGGTTTCGGACGAGGCGCGCAAGCTCTCGCTGGGCGCCATGACCAATCTGATGTGCCGCGGCCGCAAGCGCGGGCTTGCCGGCATCATCGCCACGCAGCGGCTGGCGAAGCTCGCCAAGAACGTCGCGGCGGAAGCCTCCAACTTCCTGATGGGCCGGACCTTCCTAGATATCGACATGGCGCGCGCCGCCGACCTGCTCGGCATGGAGCGGCGCCAGGCCGAAGCTTTCCGCGACCTGGAGCGCGGGCACTTCATGGCGCTCGGTCCTGCCTTGTCGCGCCGTCCGCTCGGCGTGCGCATCGGCCAAACCGAAACCAGCCCGCGCAACGGCACGCCGCGTCTGATGCCGATGCCGGGAGCCGCGCTCGAGGATGCGCGCGCGATCATTCTTGCCGCGCCGCCGCCGGAGACGGTCAGGCCGCAGCGCCGGCCTTCGCCCGATCTGCTCGACCAACTGATGGCGGCCAAGGCCGCGCCGCTGGACATCCGCCCCGAGCCGGCGGAGCCGCAGCCCAGCGCCGAGGATCTCGCCGAGCGGCGCGAGCGGATGGACCGCATCCTGCGCGCCATCCTGGCCGAGCCGGATGCCGGGTTCCGCGTCATCGGCGTGCTCTACCAGGAGTTCGTCGTTCGCTGCCGCATCGAGGGGCTCGCCTCCGTGGTGCCCGATCTGCCGGAGTTCCGCCGCATGCTGACGCGCGCCCGCGCCGGCGTCGGCTCCGATATGGCCGAGGACGACGCCTGGCGCGACGTTTCCGTGCGCGCCTCGTTGCTGCCCGAGGACATGCAGGGCGTGTTCATGATGATCGCGCGCGCCGCCAAGGAAGGGTGGCCCTGCCCGAGCGACGCGGCGATCGCGCGGGCCTACGGCTCGCATTCGTTGCGCCGCGCGCGCCGGCTGCTCGACTATATCGAGGAGCAAGGTCTCATCGTCTGCCAGGTCGACGGCGTGGGCCGGCGCACGGTGACGCTGGTCGAACTCGCCTGGGCGACCGCGCCGGGCGATCCCAATGCCGCTGGGCAGGACAGCCTGGCTGGCTGACATCGGAAGACGCTGGCGACCAGGCTCTGGCGGCCTTTGCCATTGGTTGACGGCCAGCCCGATTTGTCTGGTGCACGCGGCACTACATGTTCCGATAAAATTTCCAACAGAAGTGCCAGCGACCGAGCGATGGCGAAGTCAACGCTGCGCTATCAAATCACGCCGCGCCGAAACGGACTCGGGCCCGCGCACTTTAAGTCGTTGTTTTGATGCATATCATTCGCTCCAAATCGCAGCCCACTTTGGGAGACACAGGCATCAATCGGTGGGGTGGCAGATTTGTTAAATGTCTAATGAATCGTTAATATTACGCGGCAATATATATCCCGTTATGGTTTCCAAATCATAAAAAGCTAATATACCTGACTATAGGTATGCCTGTCCCGCGATTGCGGCGACCGAGGGGGGCGCGCCAGCTAGGAGTGTTGGGGAGCGAGCGCGCAAGCGCTCGGGGTGGGTTTTTGTCTCTCAAAGAGAGAAGTCTTCTCGGTCAATCAGAGTGGCTTGGTCCTGACCAACCGCCGCAGGCAAGAACATGCGCCTGTGGCGACGGCGGAGTGCGCGCGCCAGGATCAGCAGTAACCGTTGGGGCGAACATTTCCATTGTTCGCAAAAGGATCACAGGGGGAAATTGGCAATGGCGACTACGACAGTTTCAGGTTCGACCGTCACGTTTTCGAATTCGGGTGCAGCCGCCGATCTGACGCAATCCGGCACAGAGGACGGCAGCCTTCAGTTCACGTTCGACGTGCTTGCGGCAAGCGGTGGCGGGACCAAGACGACGATCTATTCGGTGGATGACGGCACCAAGAACGACGACGGAGGGGCTGGGATCATCGTCACCAACAAGGCCTTCGCCGATTATAACAAGGATCTCCTGATACAGGATGTATCTGTTTCGTCTGTCGCCGCTGCGACCGAAACGACCCAAAAGGGTGCGACAATCTGGATTGGGACCGACGGAAAGATTCACTATGACGCGAGTAGCCTGAGCGCTGAAATCCAGGCGCTGGGCGCCAACCAGACCTTCACTGACACGTTTCAGTACACGATCAAGATGTCGAACGGCACGCTCAGTGTCGCAACGCTGACGGTTGTGATCAATGGCGTCAACGACGCGGCGGCGATCGGCACCCCGACGGTGGTCGATGTGACCGAGGACAGCGCCAGTCCGACGCTGACGGCGAGCGGCGCCATCTCGATCAGCGATGTCGACCAGAACCAGTCCTCGTTCCAGACCACGGTCAGCGGCGATGCGGGCAACCTGGGCAGCCTGACGCTGGCCGCCAACGGCTCCTACACCTACTCGGTGGCCAATGCGGCCGTGCAGTATCTGGGCGAGAACGACACCAAGATCGACACCTTCACCGTCACCGCCCTCGATGGCACCACCAAGCAGGTCAGCTTCACCATCCACGGCGTCAACGACGCGGCGGCGATCGGCACCCCGACGGTGGTCGATGTGACCGAGGACAGCGCCAGTCCGACGCTGAC
>NZ_VFTH01000015.1:0-159991 GCF_006439375.1 Mesorhizobium sp. B4-1-1 | reverse complement strand
TCACCGTCACCGCCCTCGACGGCACCACCAAGCAGGTCAGCTTCACCATCCACGGCGTCAACGACGCGGCGGCGATCACCGGCACGAGCAGCGGTTCCGTGACCGAGGATGCCGTGCTGACCGTAAACGGCGCTCTGACCGCCGCCGATCCTGACGCCGGCCAGAGCTCGTTCTTGGCGCACAACAGCATCAATCCGATCGCGGGCACATACGGCTCGCTGACCATCGATGCCAGCGGCAACTGGGTCTATACGCTCAACAATCCCGCCGCCAACGTTCAGGCGCTGAACACGGCGGACCACCCGCACGACCAGATTCATGTGACGTCGGCGGATGGTACCGACCATGTCATCGACATCACGGTGAACGGTGCCAATGAGCCCGTGACCAACCATGCGCCGAGCGCCCCGGTGTTCGTCCCGGGCTCGGCCCCGATCGCCGATGGGAATCCTATCGATTTGGGCCACTTCTTGTCTGTGGATCCCGATGCGGGCGATAGTGTCTCCTTTGCAGCTACCTGGAGTGGCTCCGGGACAGTCGCGGTTGCAGCAAACGGAGAACTGACCGCCAGCGTCGGACTAGGAAGCTCGGCAACAGGCACTCTTACTGTCACCGCCACTGATAATCATTCGGCTTCATCGGCTCCACAGTCGTTCACCGTTTGGATCGGCAACGCCAATGGGAGCAACGTCGACAACACGATCACACTGGTAAGTACCGATCCGACTATCGCTGACGGTCGAGCAGGCACGGACAGCGTCACCGGAACCTCTGCCGTCGACTACATCTTCGGTGGTGCGGACAACGACACGATTATTGGAAAGGCGAACGCCGATTGGTTGGTCGGCGGCGACGGTGCCGACCATTTCGTCTACACGGCGGTTGCCGACTCCACCCATGCCGCCTTCGATACCATCCAGGACTTCGTCCACGGGGCGGACAAACTCGACTTCCTGAACGCACTCAATCTGACTGGCACTCCGACCAACTTAGGTGCTTCGACAATGCTTGGCGCGCACAGCGTCGGTTGGACGACGGATGGAACGAACACCGTTGTCTACGCAAATGTCGGTACGTCAGCCGAGGCGATTACAAGCGGTGCGGACGTCATCGAAATCCACCTCCTGGGGATGACCAATCTGAGCAGCGCAGACTTCAATCTGCATGCCTGATCGCAGGAAGACGATGAAGTGGCAGATAAGATGATGCAGGACCATTCTGCGCTCAAGCTTGCCCTCTCCCGTTGCCGCGGCGGTTTCGCCGCGGTGGCGGGGTTCAGCTTCTTCATCAACCTGCTCGTACTCTCGACCTCGATCTATATGCTGCAGGTCTATGATCGCGTGCTGACGGGACGCAGCGTGGAAACGCTCGTCTATCTGACGCTGATTACGACGGCGGCGCTGGCTGCAATGGGCGCGCTCGAATTCTTCCGCTCGCGGCTGCTGGTGCAACTCGGCACCTGGATCGACCGCGTGCTGTCGCCGCAGGTACTGGGCCGCGGGCTTGAGAACGCGTTGCGCGGCTCATCTTACCGCACCGAGGCGCTGCGCGACCTCGCCACGCTGCGCGGCTATCTTGGCGGCGGCGGCATCATGGCGCTGTTCGACGCGCCATGGATGCCGCTCTATCTCGGCTTCATCTTCCTGCTGCATCCCCTGCTCGGACTTCTGGCGCTGGGCGGCGCGATCATCCTGTTCGGCCTCGCCCTTGCCAACAACGCACTGACGGCCAACACGCTCAAACAGGCCAACGCCGCTTCCGCGCGCGCCTACCAGGCGGCGGATGCCGGTTTCCGTAATGCCGAAGTCATCGACGGGATGGGCATGGGCGGCGTGCTCGCCCGGCGTTGGGATGCGGCCAATGCGTCCGTGCTCGCGCTGCAGACGACCGCCAGCGACTGGGCCGGCCTGATCAATGCCTTCACCAAGCCGTTCCGGATGTTCCTCCAGGTCGCGGTGCTGGGGCTCGGCGCCTGGCTGTCGCTGCGCCATGAAGTCTCGCCCGGCGCCATGATCGCGGCCTCGATCATCATGTCGCGCGCGCTCGCCCCGGTCGAGCAGGCTATCGCAACCTGGAAACAGACGACCGCCGCTCGCGAGGCCTGGCGTCGGCTGGACCGGCTGTTCGAGACGCCGTCGCTGCGCCCGCCGGGCATGGAATTGCCGCGTCCCCAGGGACGGCTCTCGGTCGACGCCGTCACATATATGCCGGCCGGCGCCAAGGAGCCCGTGCTCAAAAACCTCTCCTTCGCCGTTTCACCAGGTCAGGTGCTTGCGGTGATCGGGCCGTCGGCCGCCGGCAAGTCGACGCTTGCCCGCCTGATCGTCGGCATGCTTTCGCCGCAGCAAGGGCGGGTTCGGCTCGACGGTGTCGACGTGTTTGCCTGGAACCGCGCCGATTTCGGCTCCTATGTGGGCTATCTCCCCCAGGACGTCGAACTCTTTCCCGGCACCGTGCGCGAGAACATTGCCCGCATGGAGCAAGGCGATCCGGCGGAGGTCGTGGCCGCCGCCCGGATGGCGGGCGTGCACGAGATGATCCTCAGGCTCCCAAATGGCTACGATACCGAGATCGGCGAACAGGGTTCGGTGCTCTCCGGCGGGCAACGCCAGCGCATCGGCCTTGCCAGGGCGCTCTATCGCCGTCCGGCGCTGGTGGTGCTGGACGAGCCGAATTCTAATCTCGATGCCGTTGGAGAAGAGGCGCTGAATCAGGGGATTGCCGCAATGAAGGAGGCAGGCTCGACGGTGATGATCGTCGCCCACCGCCCGTCGCTGATGGTGAACGTCGATTGCGTCCTGGTGCTGAACGATGGCCAGTCGCAGATGTTCGGCCCGCGCGACGTCGTGCTTGCGCAACTGCGCCGCCCCGAGCAGCAGTCCGCTCCGCCGCAGGTCCGGGTCGTCAGCTCCGAAAGGACCGGGTCGTGACGGAAGCCGCGCTGTCGTTGAAAATGCCGCCGCCACCGCCCGCCTGGCCGGCGGTGAGCGCCCATGTCTTCGGCGGCCTGACTGTCATCGGCCTGCTGTTCGGCGGCTTCGGCCTCTGGGCAGCCACCGCGCCGCTGACGAGCGCGGCGGTCGCGTCCGGGGTGGTGAAGGTCGACAGCAACCGTAAGACCGTACAGCACCTGGAAGGCGGCATCATACGGGAAATCCTGGTCCGGGAAGGAGACTTGGTCAAGCGGGGTCAGATACTGGTCCGCCTCGACGGGCTCGACGCGGAATCCGACCGCGATGCCGTGCGCGGCGAACTCGATTCCGCGCTCGCCGGCGAAGCCCGCCTGATCGCGCAGCGCGACGGCCTGAAGACAATTCCTTTTTCTGCGAACCTGTCGGCCCGGCAAAGCGACCCCACCGTCGCCGAGGCCATGGCCGGGCAGGAGCGCATCTTCCAGGACCAGGCCAAGGTTCAGGCGTCGGAGGTCGAGGTCTGGCAGCAGCGGATCGCCCAGTACCATGCCCAGATGTCGGCGCTCGCTGCGAGAGTTGCGGCCTTCGAGATCCAGTTGCCGTCTCTGCGGGAAGAGCTGGCGGACGCCCGCACACTTCTCAAGAAAGGCTATGGGGTGAAGTCCCGCGTGCTCCAGCTCGAACGGCAGGTCATCGCCGCGCAGGGCGAGGCTGACTCGAACCGTGGCAATATAGAAAGCCTGCGGCAGCAGATCGCCGAGGCGGACGCGCAGATCGACAATGGCCGGCTCTCCTATGTCAAGAAGGCCGCCGAGGACCTTCGTGACGTCCAGACCAAACGCTCCGAGCTCGAAAAGGCGCTTCAGAAGACCGACGCGCGCGCGGCGCGCCGGGATGTCGTTGCGCCGGAAGATGGGGCGGTAATGAATCTTCGGTATTTCACGCCGGGCGGCGTCGTGCCCCCCGGCGGGGTTATTCTCGATCTGGTTCCCGGCCAGGACAAGATGGTGCTGGACGTCAAGATTCAGCCGCTGGATATCGATGTCGTTCGCCCCGGTTTGCCGGCGACGGTGCGGCTCGTCGCCTACAAGCAGAGAACCACGCCCACGGTGAAGGGCGCCCTTACCCGGGTTTCGGCCGATGCCGAGATCGACGAGCGCAGCGGCGCGACGTTTTTCAGGGGGACGGTCGAGGTGGGTGCCGATGAACTCAAGAACCTCCCGCAAGTGAAGCTATATCCGGGAATGCCGGTGGACGTCTCCGTTGTCACCGGCAAGCGAACCCTGCTCGAATATCTCTTTCAGCCGGTCGCCGACAGTTTCGCTCACGCCTTCAAGGAGGAGTGAAAAGGCCGCCAGCCTCCAGTTGGCATGGCATTCACGACCGTAGCTCCATCGTGCGGGCGCCGCGAAGCGGCGGCGCCCGACGCTCGCTCGCCGACAGGATGCAGTTGCCGGCGGCAAAGGCATCGTCGCCGATCCAGCCGGCGATCTGCTCGAGCAGGCTGGTCTTGCCGGAGCCGCTCGCGCTGAGCATCGTCGGATGGCCTTTTGCGAGGAGCAGGCAGATGGGTGCTCGGATTGCCCGGCCGTCTGGCGCGCGGCGCTGCAGCGCGCCGTGGCGCAGCGGTCCGGGCTTGTCCGGTGCAGATTCGCGTCTGTCGGCCGCGGTGCCGCGCGTCCCTCGGCCGATCTCGCCCCGAGCGGCGTTGCGGCGGAGCATGGCAACCAGCATGCGCGATGCGCCATTCATGGCTTCGCCCAGTTCCAGCCAGGAGAAGGCCTCGGCCAGCGTTCCTTCCGGCACGTAAGCGTTCGTCGAAACCCAGGCGATTTCCTTGTCTGCCACGGGTAGGTTCCCGGCGTCGGCTTGCCGTCCGGCTCTGGCTGGTGTCGCTGCTCGCAGCGCGCGCCGGCACCAATTGCGGCTCGTGCCGCTCGGAGATCAGGGTGATCATCGATGCCCGCCAGGTAAAGGCGGCGGAGTGAGCCGCGCCTGTCACGGCCACGTCGCTTGGTTCTATCGGTCCTCGACGATCCGCAGATACGCCGCCGTCACGAACAGCACGATGAAGCCGAACAGGATGCGGCGGCCGCCTTCGGGCATTTGCAGGATGGTGAGCAGCGTCGTCAGCACGGTCAGGATCAGCGCGCCGATGATGGTGCCGGTGTAGCCGCCGCGGCCGCCGAAGATCGAGGTGCCGCCGATGACGGCGGCGGCTACGGATGGCAGCACCAGCGGTTCGGCGAGCGACAGCGAGGGCGCCTTGATCAGGCCGATATAGAGCAGGCCGGTGATGCCGGCGAGCAGGCTGGAGAGGACGTAGAGGACGGTGATGACCTGCCAGTAGCGCACGCCCGACAGTCTGGCCGCGCGTTCATTGTCGCCGACGGCGTAGAGCAGGCGGCCGAAGCCGGTGCGGTTCAGCATGAAGACGATCAGCACCGCCACCGGGACGAACAGCAGAAGCGCATTGGGAAAACCGTAGGTGACGCCGGTGCCCAGCCAGCTGAGGAAATCGGGAATCTTGGCGCCGGATGCGATCACGGTGCGCTGGTAGACCTGCAGGAATCCGGTGCCGATCAGGCTGGTGCCCAACGTCATGATCAGCGGATGCACGCGGAACACTCCGACGCCGATGCCGTTGACGAGGCCGATCAGCACGGCGGGCAGCATGGCCAGCAGGAAAGCCACCGCCGGATCCTGGTTGACGATCTGCGTCGCCATGATGAAGGCGCTCATCGTCGCCACCGTGCCGACGGAAAGGTCTATGCCGCCGGTCAGCATGGTCATGGTCTGGCAGCCGGCGAGGATCGCCAGCGGGATGGCGAATTTCGCCGTGTTGGCGAGCCAGCGCTCGTTGACGATGCCGGGGCGCAGCACCTGCAGGATCGCCACGAGGATGATCAAAAGGATGATCAGCGGGATGAGCGGCCGGTCCGCCATGAAGCGCTTGATCCGGCGGCCGAACGAGACCGTCTGGGGCATGGTCGCGATGTCCGTCATGGCGTTGCTCCTGCCGGGCGGCTCCGCATGGTGATGAAGGCGCCGAACATCACGACCGCGACCATGATCGCGCCTTCGATGATCGCGGTGACGTTCGGATCGATGGCCAGAAGCGTCAGGTCGGTGCGCACCAGCCTCAGCACGAAGACGGCGATGATCGGCCCGAGCAGGCCGCCCTTGCCGCCGCCGAGCGCGACGCCGCCCAGCACCACCGCGGCGACGCTGGCCAGCAGATAGGGCCCGGGGATGGGCGCGCCGATGCCGGTGCTGACGGTGAGCGACAGGCCGCCCATCGCCGCGAACAGGCCGGAGAGCGCATAGGCGATGATCCTGGTGCGCGCCACCGGCACGCCGCTCCGGAAAGCGGCGAGCTCATTGCTGCCGATGGCGTATATGGAGAGGCCGAGGCGTGAGCGCCTAAGCGGAATCCACACGATGCAGAGGCAGACGACGAGCAGCACCAGCGCCTTCGGCACCCAGGCGTCCGCCCAATCCGGCAGGCCGGGGATCGGCACGGTGCCGATGACGCTTGCCTTCAGCCATTCGGCGGCGGCGCCGCCGGGGGCGCCCAGCACAAGCAGCGCCGCGCCCTGCAGAACGAACAGCATGGCCAGGGTGACGACGATGTCGGGCACCCGGGTGACGACGATGAGGAGGCCGTTCAGCGCGCCGAGCACCAGCCCCATGGCCAGCACGAAGGGCACGACGAACAAGGCATATTCCTCGCTGGCGCCGTTCATCATCGAGGCGGCGGTGACGCTGGTCAGCGCCATCATGGCGGCGACCGACAGGTCGATGCCGCCGGCGATGACGACGACGGTCTGGGCCGCGACGGCAAAGGCGTAAGGCAGAACCGCGCGCGCCAGCGAACCGAAGTCGCCGCTGCCATAGCCCGGCTGGATCAGCTTGGTGACGACGAAGAGAAAGATCAGCAGGGCGAACAGGCCTGCGACCCAACCCTGGTTGCGGAGAAAGCGGCTCATGACGCGGCCTCCGCGCTGGAACCGGGTTTGACCTCGGCAAGGATGCCGACATCCGCCTTGGCGCCGCGCGGCAGGCCGTAGGCTGCGCGCATCAATGCCGCTTCATCGGCTTGCTCGACCGGGAAAGTGTCGACGACGCGGCCGCCGAAGATGACGATGACGCGGTCGCAGACACGCTGCACCTCTTCCATTTCGGATGTGTAGAACAGCACCGACTTGCCCTGGCCGGCGAGTTCGCGCAGCAGCTTGTAGATCTCCTGCTTGGTGCCGACATCGATGCCGCGCGTCGGATCGAAGCAAAGGATGGTGCGGGCGTTGGCCGCGATCCAGCGGGCGATGGTCACCTTCTGCTGGTTGCCGCCGGAAAGGCGTTGCACCTCGCCCTGGGCGCGGGTGTCGATCTGCAATCTGGCGATGGCGCTGGAAACCACCACCTGCTCGCGGCGCATGCGGATCGGGCCCCATTTGCGCAGCGCGGCGCTGAAGGGCAGCGCGATGTTCTCGCGCACCGAGCGCTGCATGGCCAAGGCCTCGGCGCGGTCGCCCGGCACATAGGCGATGCCGGCCTGGATGGCGTCGCTCGGATGCGAGAATTTCACCGGCGCGCCGTCGACGTCGATGGTGCCGCCGGTCGGACGGATCGAACCGGCAAGCGCTGCGAAGAGCTCGTCCTGGCCCTGGCCCTCGAGCGCAAACACGCCAGCGATCTCGCCATTGGCGAGCTCGAAGGAGACGTCGTTGAGCTTGGTGCCGAGCTGCAGGTTGCGGACCGACAATCGCGGGCGGCCGCCGCCGGCAACCGCCACATCATTTGCCGCGCGCGCGGTGACGCGTGTCTTCTCGATGCGGGTGCCGAGCATCATCTCGACTATTCTTTCCTCGACGCCCGGCTCGATGTCGACGACACCGACCGTGGAGCCGTCGCGCAGCACGGTGGCGCGGTCGCAAAGCGCGGAGATCTCGACGAAACGGTGCGAGATGAAGATGACGGAGCGGCCGGCATCGCCTTGGCGCCGCACGACCTCGAGCACCTTCTCAGCAAGGTTCGCGGGCAAAGCCGCGGTCATCTCGTCGAGCAGAAGCACGTCGGGTTCGACGGCAAGCGCGCGCGCCAGGTCGAGCACGCGCAGGATGGCCAAGGGGATATGGCGCGCCGTCTCGCGGATATCGAGGTCGGGAATGCCGAGCTCGCGCACCCAGGCGCGGAACGGCTCGACCGGCGTGCCGGTCAGCCGCAGATTGGACAAGACATCGAGATCGGGGATCAGCGCCGGCTCCTGGTAGACCGGCAGCAGTCCGGCGCGGCGGGCGTCGGCGGGCGAGCGGACATCAAGCTGCTGGCCGCGGATCAGGATGCGCCCGGCGTCCGCCTTGATCGCGCCGGTCAGGATCTTCACCAGAGTCGACTTGCCGGCGCCGTTGGCGCCCATCAGCGCATGCACCTCGCCCGGCAATACGGACAGCGAGGCGTTGCGCAACGCGGCAACCGCGCCGTAGTTCTTCGCTACGCCTGTGGCGTCGAGGAGGAGGTTGGTGGTCAAAGCTTTCTCGATCCAGAGCGTTTCACCGTTTCATGGAAACGGCGAACCGCTCTATCCTTTTGTTTTATGCAATTCCGGACGGAAAACCGCTCACACTTTTCCTGGAATTGCTCGAAGGCTCAAATTATGCGTGCCAAATCAAATGGCAAGGACGCCAGACCTTGGTCCAGCGTCCTCGCGCTTGCGTCCGGATCAGGCGCTTATTCGCCCGGGCCCTTGCAGGCTACGATCTGCTCCTTGGTGTAGGTCGTCCAGTCTGGGATCGAGATCGAGACCGGCCATTCGGGGCTGAGCGAGGGATCCACGACGCTCTTCAGCTTGGCCTTGCCTTCGTCGGTGGCGTTTTCCCAGAGCTGCGGCTCGACCAGCACGGTCTGCTGCGCCGGTTTCTTGCCGTCGAGGATCTGCAAGGCGAGCGTCACGCCGGCGCCGCCGATCGAGCCGGGATTGGTGACCGCGGCGCCGACCAGGCCCTTGACCGAGCTGAGCTGACCGACGAAGCCGGCATTGTCGGCGCCGACCACAGGCACCATCGGCGCCTGCTGCTCGACCAGCGCGTCGACAATGACGTTGTCGATGCCAGAGGTCCAGATGCCGTTGATCGGGGTGCCGGTGGCGAGGAAGGACAGGATCTGCTGCTTGGCCTGGTCCTGCTGCCAGCCGGTGAAGACTTCCTGCGCGACCTTCACGTCAGGGAATTCGGCGAGCGCCTTCTTGAAGCCTTTGTCGCGATCTGAGTCGGCCGAAGCGCCGGCGGCGCCGCGCATGTAGAACACCTCGCCCTTGCCGCCCATCTGCTGGAACAGCCACTTGGCGCCGAGATAGGCATATTGTTCCTGGTTGTTGGAGATGATGTAGGCGGACGGCTCGGTCACCGCCTGGTCGACGGCGACGACGACGATGCCGGCCTTGGTGGCTTCCTCGAGGCCGGCCTTGATGCCGGCCGGATCGGCCGGGTTGACGACGATGGCGTCGACCTTGGCGCTGATCAGGTTGCGGATGTCCTCGAGCTGGCCGGCGGCGTCGGTGTTGCGGTGGGCGATGTTGAGCTTCGTCACTTCGCCGGATGCGAGCGCCTGCGCCTTCATCGCGCAGATCATTTCCTCGCGCCAGCCATTGCCCTGCACGGTGTTGGAAATGCCGATCGTATACTTGCCGGCGGCGGCCGAAACGCCCACCGAGGCAAGCAAGGCGGCGCCGGCAAGGAGCGAGGCCACGGTCAGATGTCTTTTCATTTCAGTACTCCTCCACATTGATCTTTTCAGTTCAGTTCCAGGGCTCCGACGCGGTCGGAGCCGAGCTTTTCGTCATTTGATGAAGGGGCGCAGCACGTCGCGGGCAAGCAGGAAGCCGCGCTTGACCTTTTCATCCGTCCCCTCGAAGCGCCGGTCCTCATGCTCGATGATGACCGGCCCGTCATATCCGGCCCGATAGAGGCCCGAAAAAATCCTGCTCCAGTCGATGTCCCCAAGCCCCGGCATGCGCGGCACCTGCCAGCCTATGCCAGCCGAAAGGATTCCGCGCTCGTACAAACCATCATGATCAATCATCAGATCCTTGGCGTGCACATGCAGCATGTTCTTGCCGAACTCGCGGATGAAGCGCTCCTTGTCGATCATCTGCCAGACGAGATGCGAGGGGTCGAAGTTCATGCCGACGTCGCCGCCCCAGGCTTCGAGGATGCGGCGCCAGACATAGGGCGAGTAGGCGATGTTGTGCCCGCCCGGCCATTCGTCATAGCTGAAGATCATCGGGCAGTTCTCGAAGGCGAGTTTTACACCGTGCTCCCGGGCGTGGGCGATGATCGACGGCCACACCTTCTGCGCGTCTTCCCAGTTGGCGTCGATAGTCTTCGAAGCGTCGCCGCCGCAGAAGGTGTTGACGAGCGGGACTCCCATGCGGCTCGCCAGCACGATCACTTTCTTCAGATGATCGATCACCGCTTCGCGATGCGCCCGGTCGGGATGGAGCGGATTGGGGTAGAAGCCGAGGCCGGAGATGGCCAGGCCCTTGCCGGCTAGCTCGGCGGCTATGTCCTTGGCCTGCGCGACCGAGACGTCCACGTCGATGTGGCTGGTGCCGGCGTAGCGCCGGCTGGCGCCGGAAGTCTTCGGCCAGCAGGCGATTTCCAGCGCCTCGAATCCGACAGAGCGCGCCCAGTCGGCGACTTCGCCGAGCGACGTATCCGGAAACGGTGCTGTCAGCAGTCCAAGCTTCATGTTCCCTCCCAGTTGCTAACTATGCAGATCGCGCCGGCTGCTTCAACCGCGCATCGGTTGGCCCAGCGCAGACTTGTCCGACAAAGCCCATCGGATCGCCTGAAAGCAAGCCGTCGAGCCCGGCGACCACATGCGCCCGGAAGATCGCGTTGGCGGACAAGGACGGGTCGAAGATGGCGTCGATGGCGAGGATCGAACCGACAAGCGCGTTGCTGTCCGCACCGATGCGGTCGGCGATCGCCGCAATTTTCTCGGCAAAGGGGTCGGACACCTGCCAGGCGCGGCCGAAACGCGCGGACGCCTTTATCAGATAGGCCATCCAGCCGGCGACCGCGACCGACAGCAGCGCAATGCTCTCGCCCTTCGCCAGGCGGTCGCGGATCGGGTTGAGCAGGCGCTGCACGATCTTCTGCGAGCCGTCGGTGGCGATCTGGTGGTTGCGATGGCGGATCGCCGTGTTGGCGAGGCGCGAAAGGCTCTGCTCGACATAGGCTGTCGGCGCCATGCCGGGCACGGGCATCAGCGTCGGCAGAGTCTCCTCGGTCAGCATGCGGCGGACGAAGCCTGCCAGAAGCGGGTCGGCGATGGTCTCGAACGTGTGCTCGAAGCCGCCCAAAACGCCGAGATAGCTGAGCGTCGTCTGGGCGCCGTTCAGGACGCGCATCTTGAGATGCTCGAACGGTGTGACATCGTCGACGAAGGTCGCGCCGACGCGGTCCCAGCGCGGCACGCGACCGGCGAAGCGGTTCTCGATCACCCATTGGCGGAAGCGCTCGCCCACCGCCACGGCGCCGTCGCGGTACCCGAAGCGCCGCTCGACCGTGTCGATATCGGCCTCGGTCGTCGCCGGCGCGATGCGATCGACCATGGCCGAGGGGAAAGCGACATTGGCTTCGATCCAGTCCGCCAGCTTCCCGCCGCGGCGCTCGGCGAAGGTGCGCACGACATTGCCGAGGATAAAGCCGTTGGTGGGGATGTTGTCGCAGGACAGCAGCGTCACCGGCCGGCCATGCGTGGCCATGCGCAGTTCCAGCGCCCTTGCCAGAATGCCTGGCACGCTGCGGGGTGTCTCGGGATTGGCGAGATCGTGCGCGATGTCGGGATGGTCGAGGTCAAGCGTGCCGCTCGACGGGATGTGGCAATAGCCTTTTTCGGTCACCGTCATGGTGACCATCTCGATGCCGGGCGAGGCGAGCACGTCCAGCGCCGGCGCCGCACTTTCCTGGCTGTCGACGACGCGAACGATGCTGCCGATGATGCGCGCTTCGACCTCGTCGTTCTGACGGATCAGCCGCGTGTAGAGGCCGTCCTGGCGCCCTAGCGTGGCGGCCAGCAGGGGAGAGCGGATATTGATGCCGACCAGTCCCCAGCGGTCGAAATCCTTCGCCAGCAGATCGTCGGTGTATTCGGCCTGATGGCAACGGTGGAAGGCGCCGACGCCGATATGGGCGATCCCGGGCTTCAGCGCGGCGCGGTCGTAAGCCGGTTTGCGCACCTCCGACGGCACTCGGCCGAGCAGGGCAGGGCCGAGCTTCTCGGCGCTCACCGGTTGGCTCCGATCACCCATTGCTCCTGGTCGATCAGCGCGCCGGTCATCGGGCCGGCCGCGTCGGAAAGCAGGAAGACGGCAAGGTTGGCTATGTCGGTCACGGAGAACAGCCGGCCGAAGGGCTGCGTCGCGTTCGCGGCGTCGAGCCAGCCCGGACCCTGGCCGAGCGTCTCGGCCTGCATGGTCCGTTCCGCCGGCGTGTCGGTCCAGCCGACATTGATGCCGTTGACGCGGATGCGGTCGAAGCGGTGGGCGTTGGCGGCGTTCTTGGTCAGCGTCGCCAGCGCGCCCTTGGTGGCGGAATAGACGGCAAGCTCCGGCGAGCCGCAATGCGCGTTGATCGACAGGATGTTGACGATCGAGCCGCCCTGTCCGCGTTTCTTCATGTCGGCGACCGCCGCCTGCATCAGGAAGAAGGGCGCGCGGGCGTTGACGGCAAACAGCGATGACCAATCGTCGAGCGTGGCGTCGACGAAAGAGGCGCGATCGGTCAGCCCGGCGGCATTGACCAGGCCGTCGATGCAGCCGAAGCGTTCGATGCAGGCCTGCGCCAGCCGCGCCGGGGTTTGCGGATCACCGAGGTCGGCGGAAGCGAAGGCGGTAGCGGTGCCCATGGCCGAGAGCTCTGTCGCGGCAGCGTCGCCACGTTCCTGGTCACGACCGGTGATCAGCAGTCCGGCGGCGCCGGAACGCGCGGCGATCTCGGCGATCGCGCGGCCGATGCCTTGCGTCGCGCCGGTGACCAGCACCACCTTGCCGTCGAGACGAACCTCCATTCCTCCTCCCGGAACAAAGTTTCCATTTTTTCAAATATGGAACGATGGTTCTCTTTAGTCAATCGTGCTAGAGCGGTTCGCCGTTTTCATGGAATCGGTGAACCGCTCTATCTCCTTGTCTTTCGCAATTACGGACGGAAAACCGCTCACGCTTTTCCTGGAATTGCTCTGGTCAACCTGTCCGCTGCGCGACGACGCCGTGGACCAAGGCCATGCCGACCGCGAGCGAGGCGGCGAGCGAACGGAAGCCGCCGAAATCCTGCTCGACCACTTCCAGCCAGGTGTCGGAGAGTTTTACCAGCGGCGAAAAGGTGCTGTCGGTGATGGCGACGATGCGCGCCTTGCGCTCATGCGCGACGGCGACGAGGTCGGGCGTGATCGAATTGTAGGGACTGAAGGAGACGGCCAGCACCGCGTCGCGCGGCGTGATGCAGCCGACCTGGTCGAGCGCGGTCGAGCCGACATTGTCGACCAGCACGTTGCGCACGCCCTGCTGCGAGAGCGTCAGCGACAGATAGGTGGTGACCGGGAAGGCGCGCTTGCTGCCGATGACATAGATCAGCTCCGCCGCCGCCAGATGGTCGATCATCGTCTCGAAACTCTCGATGTCGACCCCATTGCCGATGCGGCCGAGCGAGGCCTGGCAGGCACCGACCATGCCGTCCAGGAAATGCAGGTTCGCATTGGGCTCCGGGGCTTTTTCCTGGTTGCCTTGTGTATCCGACCAGGAGCCTTTCATGCGGTCCTTGAACAGGACCTGGAAATCGGAAAAGCCGGAATAGCCGAAGATCTGCGCGAAGCGCACCAGGGTCGAGGGCTGCACGCCGGCCTGGTCCGCCACTTGCGCGATCGTGCCCAGAGCCACGTCGCTCGGATGCTGCCAGAGGAAGATCGCGACCTGGCGAAGCCGTTTCGGGAAATGCACGGTGCCTGACGAGAGCACCGCCCGCAGCTCTTCATAGGTTTGCGGCTTGGTGTAGCCAAGTGCCGCCAGCGACCGGCTCCGCTTTCTCGCCGCCGTCTCCAGACTATGGGCGGACCGCTCGTCGGCCGCTTTGCCGCGGCCGCTCATAGGATATGCCTCATCGTGACCCCAACCGTCGGATGCGTCATCCGATCCCTGCCCTCCGGATGCGGTCCGCTGGATCAGGACGACGTTTCGTTGAACCGTCGTCCTGATCCAGCTCGCTGTTGAAGCATGATCTTTTCCGAAAACCGGTTCCCACTTTTCGGGATCATGCTCTAGCTGGACCTGGATCAAAAGCTAACGCGGTACAATCGTTTTACAAACCAAAAAATAGAAATATCATTCGAAAACAACTGCGGTCGGTCCGATAAACATCGGCGACGACCGGCACATCGAACTTGGGAGAATAAACGCAATCATGGTCTATGCAACCGCCGACGGTACGTCGCGTCAACGTCTCCGGGTCGGCATGGTCGGAGGTGGCCGCAACGCCTTCATCGGCGCCGTGCATCGGCTGGCCATGCGGCTGGACGACCAGATCGCGCTGGTTGCAGGCGCGCTGTCCTCGGATCCGGAGAATGCGATCGCCTCCGCCGCTGAGATCGGCATCGCGCCCGAACGCAGCTACACCGACTACCGCGCCATGGCGAAGGCCGAAGCGGCACGGCCGGACGGCATCGAGGCGGTGGTCATCGTCACGCCCAACCATCTGCATGCGCCGGTCGCCACCGCCTTCCTCGAAGCCGGCATCGACGTCATCTGCGACAAGCCGCTGTCGACGACGCTTGAAGAGGCGCAAGCGCTGGTTGCGCTGACCAAAGCGAAGAAGCGCCGCTTCGTCGTCACGCTCAACAACACCGGCTACGCCATGGTGCGCCAGGCGCGCGAGATGGTGGCGGCGGGCGAACTCGGCCGGGTCGTGTCGGCGCACAGCGCCTATATTCAGGACTGGCTGACCAAGCCGATCGACGCCGAGGGCCAGAAGCAGGCGGAATGGCGCACCGATCCGGCGCGCGCCGGCCAGTCGGCGGTGCTCGCCGATATCGGCGTGCATGCCTTCAACCTGGCGAGCTTCATTTCCGGTTTCGAGGCCGAGGCGGTTAGCGCCGACCTCTTCACCGCCGTGCCGGGCCGGCGGCTCGACGACAATGCGCATGTGCTGCTGCGCTGGGCGGGCGGGGCGCGCGGCACGATCCTCGCCAGCCAGACTTCGCCCGGCCACTACAACGACCTCTCGGTGCGCATCTATGGTGAGAAGGCCGGGCTCGAATGGTCTGGATCGCGGCCGGAGGAGTTGCGCTTCTCGCCCTATGGCGAGGAAACACGCATGCTGGTGCGTGGCGGCCATGGCTCGACGGCGGAAGCGCGGCGCGTCTCGCGCATGCCGGCCGCCCATCCGGAAGGCTATATCGAGGCCTTCGCCAATTTCTACCGTGACGCCGCCGACATTATTCGCGCGCACCGCTCGGGTGGCACGGTCGATCCGGCGCGCGTGGCGCAGATCCCAGACGTGGTCGACGGCGCGCGCGGCGTAAAGTTTGTCGCCGCCGCGGTGGCGTCGAACGCGGCTGGAGGCGCGTGGACGCCGGCGCGGTTCGGGTGATTAGCCCTTGATCGCCGAGCCCGTGACGCTGCACGACACCGACGTCATCTACGGCGTCTACCGCGAACGCATGATCGAGGCGCAGAAGAAGCACCTGCCGACCTTCCAGGCGACCATGCGTGGGGAATGAGTGATTGCCATGGGCGGCGCTTCCAGCGCCGCCCATGAGCCATTCAAAGCCGGCGCCGCCTCGGCGTGGAATGCTTCGGCGGCGTGTCGTTCTCGTCGGGATTGGGGATCGGCTCCTCGTCAGGCAGCCGATCCGGATCCGGCTCGCGCACCGGCTTCGGTTCGGGGATGGGCGGCGTGGGCACTGGCGTGGGAGCCGGGTCCGGATTGGGGAGAATGGCCATCGCGTTTTCCTTCCGCCGGTGCTCTGCTGCGATCCCAACAAGCGGGATGTCCTGCCCGACCTGAATGATGAAGGTGACCGCCGCACTCGGACGCTTCGTCGGGGGCGATCGGCGGCACAGGCTGACAGAACGGTCGCGCCCGCGGATGGTTCCAACACGATCGGGCCGCGCGATGGCGGCAGATGACGATCAAATGATTCTACGTGCCTGTTTCGGCTCTTGCCGGCGTCGGTCGGCGCCTTAAATCCCGTTGTGGACGGGGGCCATCTGCCGACACAGGAGACGGCCGTGAAGCACCAAACCCTTGACCAGATCAATGCCGTTGCCGACGTTCATGCCGAAGCACCGGCTCTCATCGCCAATCGCGGCCAGCGCCTTGAACGCTGGGCGCAACTTCTGGAGGATAGTCCGAGCCGCCGCCTCACGGCGCTGGCAGGCACCGAATACGCCGCACCCGACGTGCGTGAAAGAATGCGCACAGACGGATCGGCGATCACCATCGCTTTCGAGGACCCGATCTTTCGCGCGCAAGGCTTGCGCGACGACACTTACGGCGAAGCCAAGCGCTTTTTCGAGATGAGCGACTGGCAGTTGCATGAGGTCGTCTGCCATTGCCATGTCGGCGCCAACATGCCGGCCCGCTGGGCGGCATCGCGCGTGCGGGCGGCGATCTCGCCAGGTGCGGGCATTCTTGCTTGGCTGAGAGCGGTGTTCATGCGTTAGAGCGGTTCACCGTTTCATGGAAACGGCTTTCCGCTCCACCGTTTTGTCCGACGCAATTCCAGACGGAAAAACGCGGGCGCTTTCTCTGGAATTGCTCTAGCGCTGGCCGCGATGCCCGCGATCGCGACCGTTCAAGACTTCGATGGGAATGACGGAGACGTGGCGGGCTCTCCGCGCTCCCTTTTGTTCAGCGATCGATCTCGCCGAACACGATGTCGAGCGAGCCGATGATCGCCGCGACATCGGCCACCATGTGCCCGCGCGACAGGAAATCCATGGCCTGGAGATGGGCGAAGGACGGTGCGCGTATCTTACAGCGATAGGGAACGTTGCTGCCGTCCGAAACCAGATAGACGCCGAACTCGCCTTTTGGCGCCTCGACCGCGGCATAGACCTCTCCGGGCGGCACGCGGTGGCCTTCGGTATAAAGTTTGAAATGATGGATGGTCGCTTCCATCGAGCGCTTCATGGTGGCGCGCGGCGGCGGCGTGATCTTCTGGTCCGGCACGGCGACAGGACCTTGGCCATCCGACGAGCGCAGCTTTTCCAGGCATTGCCGCATGATCCGCACCGACTGGCGCATCTCTTCCATGCGCACCAGGTAGCGATCATAGCAGTCGCCGTGCTTACCGATGGGGATGTCGAAATCCATTTCGGAATAGCATTCATAGGGCTGCGCCTTGCGCAGGTCCCAGGCGGCGCCCGAGCCGCGCACCATGACGCCGGAGAAGCCCAGGCCCCAGGCGTCGTCGAGCGAGATCGCGCCGACATCGACATTGCGCTGCTTGAAGATGCGGTTGTCGGTGAGCAGGCCCTCAAGATTGTCACAGGCCTCCAGGAACGGATCGCAGAAATCCCAGATGTCATCCAAGAGCTGACCCGGCAGATCCTGGTGGACGCCGCCGACGCGGAAATAGTTCGCATGCATACGGGCGCCGGAGGCGCGTTCATAGAACACCATCAGCTTCTCGCGCTCGGCGAAACCCCATAGCGGCGGCGTCAGCGCGCCGATATCCATGGCCTGCGTGGTGACGTTGAGAAGATGCGACAAGAGCCGCCCGATCTCGCAAAACAGCACGCGGATCAGTTGGCCGCGCCGGGGGACGGACAGTTCGAGCAGCTTTTCGGCGGCAAGGCAGAAGGCGTGCTCCTGGTTCATCGGCGCGACATAGTCGAGCCGATCGAAATAAGGCAGAGCCTGCAGATAGTTCTTGTATTCGATCAGCTTTTCTGTGCCGCGGTGGAGCAGGCCGATATGCGGATCGGCACGGTCGACGATTTCTCCGTCCAGTTCCAACACCAGCCTGAGCACGCCATGCGCCGACGGGTGCTGCGGCCCGAAGTTGAGCGTGAAGTTACGGACCGCTGCTTCGGTCATGACGACCTCGCAAGAGTGAGTATCGAAGGCGGACCGCGGCCCGTCAGCCGCCGTCCAGCCGGGTCATGCCGTCGTCTGGATGATCAGGGTCAGCGTGCCGTCGCCGTCGATGTTGGCTGCGACGACCTGCGAGGAATTCAATCCGTTCGCATGCAGAACCGACGTCGCCTCGGGCGAGGCGTCGACCGAACTCTGCAGCTTGGCCAGTTCCTTGGCGGTCGTCCTGGTGACGATGGCCTCGGCCTGCGCCTTCACTTCCGAAGGCAAATCCTCGAATGCGACCACGACAATATTGGTGACGTTCTGGCCGGCATTGTCCTCGCCAGGCTGGGCCTGGTCGGGGGCGGGCTGCTGGGCCGGCGGCAGGGCTTGCGGCGGCTGCGGATCGGCGCGTTGAGCAGAAGTGGGCTGCGCCAATGCCATTGCCGACAGCGTCAGGACTATCGTCAACATGCGCATCGTCTTTCCTTTCCATCTGGAAACCTGACGACACAACCCCCGGGGCCGGACGATGGTTCCCGCGCATTCGCCGTACGGCAACTCAAAGGGCGCGCATTGTACGGAAGGTCACCGAATAGCGGTGGTATTCGACCGGTGGGATGGAGTGTTCCCACTCGTTTCGCGCCGGTCCGGCCATGAGATAGAGCGATCGCGGCTCGACCTCGATCGTTTCACGGTCCCATGCCGCGCCGTTCCTGCGGCGCAGCCGGAAGCTGCAGGGCGCGAGCAGCGAAACGCCGGCGACAAGTTCGAAATGAGGCTTGTCCCGGTGCCAGCCTATGCCTGCGCCCGGGCGATACTCATTGATCAGCACTTGCGCGAATTCGGTGGCCGGGACCGCCGCGAAGGCGGCAACCTTGGCGCGAAGCGGCAGCAGGAAGTCCGGAATCGGCGGCGCTTCGAGCACCTGGCGGCGCTCATAGTCATAGCGCAGGCCGAAGCCGACGACCTGCCTGTTGGCAAGATGGCCATGAAAATCGAACGGTTTGAAAGGCAGGCCCTGGATATGACGGACCAGCTCGTGTTCTTCGTCGCGGGTAATCAGGCCCGGCTGGTAGGAGAAGCCTTCGGGCGCGGGCGGCAGGCTTGCGGGCGCACCGAAGAGATCGCCCTGGAAATCGTCGTCGCCGGCTCGGCTTTTCAATGAAGTCATGCGGCTCAGATAGGCGATCGGAGCCCCTGTGCAAGCCGGCGCGGCGGAACCGCGCGGCGCACGACGAATTAAGAGTTGGAAGCAGGAGCCTGCACGTGCCTTCCACCGCGATCCGGAATATCCACTACGATCCGTCGAAGCGGGTCCTTTCGGTATGGTTCGTCCCGACTGGCAAGCGCTATGACTATGAGGACGTAGGACCCGAGGTCTACACGGCTTTCAAAGCGGCTTTCTCAAAAGGGCAGTTCTTCAACGAATTCGTGCGCGATCGTTTCAGATATCACCTGGTCGAGCATGAAGGCTCGGCCTGCTCCGAAAAAATATAGAAATCAATCAAGTTAAATGGCGGAGAGAGCGACAGCCATATTGCTGTCTCATGTCGTCTCAATCAATGAAAATCATAAGGTAATATCAATGCTTTAATCTAAAATAGCTGTCTCGCGCCGTTGCAATCCGCATCATCCAATGCCATTGTTTTTGGCGGGTAAGATGATGGGATAGAGAAATGCCGAAGATCGCTAAGGAACTTTCAGCACTAGCCGTCAAGAACTTGAAACACCCCGGTTCGACCACACCGGGCAACGCTGTGTTTGCTGTTGGCGGTGTTGCCGGGCTCATGCTCCAAATCACGCCGGGCAGCGGCCGGTCATGGTTATTGCGCACAACAAACGTCAATGGCCGACGTTGCGAAATGGGTCTTGGCGGGCATGACGTATCATTGGGCGAAGCCCGCGAGCGGGCGAGGGCAACCAAAGACAAAATCCGCAACGGCATCAATCCGCTTCAAGAGAAGCGCGAGCGTCGCAAAGCTGCGATCGAGGCCGCAAAGCGCCATCTCACATTCCGCGATGCCGTTGACAAATTCCTTGCCGACACGCTGGCGGAATTCAGGAACGAAAAGCATCGGAAGCAATGGCAATCCACGCTGGACACGTATGCAATGCCCGTCATCGGCAATCTTGCCGTTTCCGAAGTCACCAAACATCACATGGTCGAAATCCTTAAGCCGATCTGGACGACCAAGACGGAGACGGCCACGCGTTTGCGGCAACGTTGCGAACGCGTGCTTGATTGGGCAAAGGCACACGGACACCGCGAGGGCGACAATCCGGCACAGTGGAAGGGCAATCTCAATGCCATGTTGTCCAAGCCAAGCAAGGTTGCGACAGTCGATAATCAGCCCGCCGTTCAGTTGAAAGACACGCCCACGTGGTTCGCAGCATTGCGCAAACGCGAAGGCACGGGTGCACGGGCATTGGAATTCGCGACATTGGCCGCTGCACGATCAGGCGAAGTGCGCGGCATGGAATGGCCTGAAATCGATTGGCACGCCAAATTGTGGACGGTGCCGGCATCGCGAATGAAAATGAGGCGGCCGCACGTTGTGGCGCTATCCGATGCGGCAATGACAATCCTAACTGCGATGAGAGAGGCCGCGGCCGCCGACACAGAATATGTGTTTCCGGCGATCCGGGGCGGCATGCTATCCGACATGACGTTGAGCGCTACCATGAGGCGGATGCACGAAAGCGAGATCGAGGCGGGCCGCACGGGCTGGCTCGACAAGAACTCGAAGCGTCCAGCCGTGCCCCATGGGATGCGGTCAACGTTTTCTGATTGGGCAGGGGAGTTGTCCAACTATCCCCGAGACATGCGGGAATTTGCGCTCGCCCACGCCATCAACAGCGACGTTGAGGCCGCATACCGGCGCGAAACCATGGTTGAGAAGCGCCGCGCCATGATGAGCGATTGGGCTGCGTTTTTGCGGGGCGGGAACTGACCAAAGCTCTAAGACATGAGCCTCGGCAACGCTGGCCGAAGGCGATAAGCTCGCGAGCAAAACGGAACGCTAAGCTGTTCAGCAATATCGATCGCTGATCGCATCGGGCGAACGGGAATTATCAGCGGTGGCGCTGAGATGTTTCCGCTCAGTTCGATGGGCGCTGCGTGACGCCACCTCTAATTTCGCCTGGCTAAGCGCACGCCGGGCCCGCCACCATTCTCTGGAATGAATTCGATGCCAGCGTTCTCAAGGGCACCTTGTACCGCCTGCAGTGTGTTGTCGAACAAAACCTCGCCGCGCTCCAATCGCGCGATAGTGTTGGGAGAGACCTTGGCGAGGGCAGCAAGCTCCCGAATGCCTAGATGAAGAGCTGCCCGCGCCATCCGACACTGGGCCGAAGTTATTGCCATCTGTAGTAACCCTGTTACTAATTTGTTGCATTTGCTGGCCATAGATAGTAACACTGATACTACCGTTGATGCCGACGAGCATCTTGAGCGGTTGGACAGGTGCGGTCACACCTGTCCAACCTAACCACAACCCCAGCTTTCATGGAGCTCGGATCATGGGTGATTCCGACAATAGCATGAGTTTGTTTTTCGTCACCCGGCGGCGCTTGCTGGCGGGTACGGCCATGGCCGCCGTGGCATGGCCCTTCCAGGTAAAGTCGCGGGCCGCCGAACTGACGGACGGCTGCAGCGCGGCTGATCCTGCTCTTCGTCTGTGTGGGAACTGGCAAAAGATCCACAACGAGACACTGGCGCTGTGCCGCGAACAGCAAAGGTTGGAGACACACCTCGCCAGGACGGTCGGCTTTCCCTGCGCCAAGGTACGGCTTGCCGATGGTACGGAATTAACGCTCCATTCCATGGAAGGCATAAACGATGTCTACTCTCCCGAAATTGAAGTCGAATGGGGCAGGGCGGTTGCCGACTTCGCGGCACACCAGGCGCGTTGGGATGCCGCCGATGCTGAGATCGGCTATTCGAGAGCAGACGAACTGATACGGCAATCCGAAATAGCCGAACGCGAACTTCTGGATAATCTACCGCACACAGTGGCTACCTCCATGGAGGGCATTTTAGCCAAGCTGCTCGTTATCTTGCATGACGGTGAGCATTGGGAACGTCCCGCCGATTTCCCCTGGCCTCATATCCGCTCGGTGCTGGATGACCTCGGCCGCCACCATAAATATCGATCCGGCGATGATCGCGATCGATCGGGCAATCGTTAGCCGACGGACCTTATAGGCGGTGAGGATGCAGCCTGCTTCGAAGGAAGCCGGATCGGAGGCAGCCCGTCACGGCCGCTTCGCTCCAAAGTTGCCCTGCTTGAGCAAGCCATCTTGATGGGCGCGAGGCCGACCATCGTTTCTGGTGTGCCGCTTTCGCTCGCCTCGGCGGCGCCCCTGACGGACATGGCAGTAACCCTGCCGCCGTGACCGCCGCGTCTCGATGAAGGCCAGCTTTCCGCGCAGTGTGCATCACCGTCATCACAACTTGTCGCCCTCGTCTTGCGGACGCCACGAAACGGGATTGGTGATCCAGCGACTGATGTCGGATTCATGCCAGCCTGCACCGTGGATACTGATCTGGATCTGGCGTGGGAAGGTGCCGTCGGCGATCTTGCGATAGATGGTGGACCGGGACAGACCTGTCCGGGAGACGACGGTTTTCAGGCGGATGATACGGTCTGGTTCGCGCATGGACGCACTGCCTCCTGCTGGTTGTTTTTGACTGCTCCTGATCAAGAGAGGACAGACACTTGCGGCCGCGCAAGAGGGTTTTCCGCGTCATCGTACCCCGGCATAGAGACGGCGGCAGATAGGACTGTCTAGAGTCCAATGCCCCGGCCCCGCCCGAGGTCGATGCCGTGGGTGAATGCGAGTTCCGCACCAAGGCGCCGACCAGAATCGACGCTGATGCCAAGGTCGTGCTTGCGGTTGGCGAGGATGGATTCAAGCTGCGGATCGCGCTCGAGGCTTCTGGCCATGTCACCCATCGCCGATCGCGTGGCCTTGTAGCCGGACATGTCACCCGCCCGATACTGGTGCTGGCTGGTCCGGTCGAGTTTGTGCCAACGCTCCACGAAATGGTCTGCGCGGCGGCCCGGATCGTTGTCCAGTCCGGTGCGGATTTCGGTTTCGAGCTGGAGGGCGCGGATGGCGCGGTTGATCCGTCCGCCGGCGGCCTCGGCGACAAGTTCCGGGCTTTTGACATAAGCCGCCTCGGCATCGCGCCAGCCATGGGGCCGCACCTCGTCGAAGGCTTTTCGGGCGTCAGCCAGTTCGCGCAACCGCATCGGGCTGGCCTTGTTTCCTGCGCCCTTGTCGCTGAATATCGCGTCCATGGCGCGGGCATGACGCACGAGCGCATCGGTTCGGGCTTTCCGCAACGCCGCTTGCCCGTCCTCGGCGATCTCTCTGGCGGGCGCGGCGGGTTCGAGGCGCACTTCCTCTCCTTCCGGCCTGCGCATGGCGTCGAAGTCGGGCGCGCCATCTGCCGAAGGGCGCCGGCCGTCGAACATGTTGCGTAGCCTTTCAGGCACGACCTTGCGCACGATCTCTGCGACACGCTCGCGAAAGGTGATGCCGCGCCGCTCGGCATAGCTCTGCGCCGGATCGATCTGCTCGTAGTCCGACGCCATGTCCTTGGCGCGGTCACGTGACAGCGCACGGACCAGCCGGTCCCGAGTGGCAAAGTCATCGCCGCTGTAATGCAGGTCCGTGCGATCTCGATGCCGCGACAGGGCGACATAGCTGCCGTGCGAATCCATGCCCGGCGTCGCGAGCACATGGGTGCGGTCGACGGTCATGCCCTGAGCCTTGTGAATGGTCGCGGCATAGCCGTGGTCGATGTGGGCATAGTCTTTCAGATCGAAGCGCACGGACCTGCCGTCGTCGGTGCGTGCCGTCATGCTTTGTGCGGTGACTTCCTCTACGATGCCGAGCGTGCCGTTCTTGACGCCGAGCCCGCGTTCGTTGCGCAGGAACATGATGCGGTCGCCGGTTGCGAAGCTTCTTGCGCCGCGGTCGACACGGACCTGAACATCGTCGCCGAGATCGCCGGCAGCGTGCATGCGCTCGCGCGCTGCCTTGTTGAGCGCACGCACCTCGTCGTTTGTGTGGGTGAGAATGATCCGGCTCGCTTCGGGGTCTGCCCGCCTGTCGCGATCCCAGCGCTCGACCAGATCGCCGCGCGCCTGGTCGCGCGTCGCGGCCTGATGCACCATGCCTTTGGCCTCATAGGCGTCGATCGCAGCGCCGATCCTGCCGGTTGCCAGATTGCGCGTTGCGTCACGCTGCCAGTCTTCTCGCTGGCGCCGCACCTGGCCGATTTCGACGCCGCCATGACGCTCGTGGATGGAACGGAACGCGGCGCCGGCTTCGATCGCTTGCAGCTGCTGCGGATCACCGACCAGCACGATTTTTGCGCCAACTTCCGCCGCATGGGAGAGCACGCGCTCCAACTGGCGCGTGCCGACCATGCCAGCCTCGTCAATCACCAGCACATCACGCGCGGTGAGCAGATCACCGCCCTGTCCCCAACCATGTTCCAAGCTGGCGACGGTGCGCGAAGCAATTCCTGACCCGCTCTCGAGATTCTCGGCCGTAATGCCGGAGAGTGCCGCGCCTTTAACCTCATACCCGGCTGCCGCCCATGCCTGGCGCGCAACACCCAGCATGGCGCTCTTGCCCGTGCCGGCGAAACCAACCACGACGCCAAGACCGTGGCCATCGGTGATGTGATCCAGTGCATCGGCCTGCTCGCCAGAAAGGACAAGACCGAGCTGCTTGGCATCCGCGAGAGCGCCATCGCGATGTGCGTCACTCACTGCATAGTGCTCCTGTGCGGCCATGCGTTCTGCCGCGCGATGCAGGCGCTGTTCGGCATCGATCATCTGACGGGTGGTGAAGCGATCGTCACCGCGTCCGTCCTTGCCGAGTTCGATCAGATCAGGCGATTTGCCGATCGCGCCCATCACCTGGTTGAACTGCTCGATGCCGTCGCTGTGCCGATGCGCAAACTTCGCGATATCTTTTCGGGTAAAGGTCGATTGCTGATGCGTGATGGCATCCAGCGCCACGGATGGATCGGCAATGATGCGAGCGCCATTGTTGCGCGCGATCTCGCGGTGCAGTTCGGCGCGATCGGCTTCAATGCCGGCGCCGTCAAGGCCGTTGCCCGCAATGCGTTGAGCCGGAGCACCGATCTGGGTTTGCGGCTCCAGGGCAATGCCCTGGGCTTCAAGACTGCGATGATCGATGCGGGCGTCTATGTCGAGTTCGGCCAGGTGCTCGTTGACAAGCTCCGCCCATCGCTCACGCCAGCGCTCAACCATCTGGGTAGCATTCCAGTCCCGAACTTTCGCGCCGAAACCATTTTCGTCCACCGACCGCATTGTGAGCATGACATGGGCATGCGGTTTTGGACTGCCATCCTCTGCCCTGTCCCAATGCACATTGAGATCGGCGACCATGCCCTGGTTGACGAACTCGGCCTGCACGAACTCGCGCGCCAGTTCGATGCCTTGCGCCTGGCTCAGTTCGCGTGGCAGGGCAAACTCCACCTCACGGGCCAGCTGCGCATCCTTGCGCACCTCGAATGCCTCGATATCGTTCCACAGCCGTTCACGGTCGCTCCACGCACCCGGCGCATTGTCCGGCAGCATCACCTCGGAATGGACAACGCCGCGCTTGGCGGAGAAGTCATGCGTGCGTTCGATCCGCTCATCGCGCAACCGCGAAGCCGAGCGGTAGGCGGCCGACGCCACAGCACTGGAGCCTGCCTTGCGGCCAATGACCTTGACGTGAAGATGATAGATCGCCATCGCGACCAGATCATTTGCACGCCAAAGCGCACGTCGGCACGACGTATAAGCGCGCCCTCCCTCGAAAAATTCTCGGGATGGACCAGCCCGTCCCGGCCTGTCTCGGCAACCCTGAAGCCTTCCGACGGACGCTCCCCTATTATCGCCGCATCGACAATCGACGGAGACAGCACATGCGTAAACCCCGGGACTTTGACGCGGAATTGAAGGCATTGGAGGACAAAGCCAAAGAGCTGAAAACCCGAAAGGTGCAGCAGCTTGGCGATCTAGTGATCGCCACCGGCGCCGATCAACTCAGCACCGACGAACTGGCCGGCGCGCTGGTCGCAATCGCTGAAACGAAAGACGCCGCAAAGCGTGAGGCATGGGCTAAGCGTGGGGTGATGTTTTTCGAGAGCCGGCTCCGGCGAACTGATACGGCATCTCAGCGCAACCGTCGCGGCACTACAGCGCAATCGGGCAGCCCACAATCGCCGACGGGCGGCGATGGCTCGCAATGATATTCGCACGTGGCAGGTCGAGCGCCGCAAGCGCACCCGACATCTGATTGAGCTCGGCAGTCTCCTCGCTAAGGCAGGCATCGTCCACCTGACCAATGACGATCGCGCCACCATCTACGGAGCGATGCTCTGGATCGCCGCCAAGCTGCAAAGTCATGAAGGCGAGCATGCGCGAGACCTTTGGGCCGCGAAGGGAAGGCAGGCATTCGATGCGGAGCGGGGTGAAGCTGATAAGAATCAGCGAACTTAGCGGTGTTCGGCGAACGCGAGCGGTGCAAAGCCGCAAACACCGGGATCAGTTGGTGAGGCTGCGTTCTGGATAGCGGCGATATAGGGGCAGCCAGCGCATTTCACGATAGATGTGAGGCGCATAGCGGCCATGTCTTTTACACGCATGGCCTGCTCGTCTCATAGTTCAACGCCAAGCGCCTTCACCCATGTTAAGCCATGATCGGTTGCGGCCCTCGGCTTGTATTCGCATCCAACCCAGTTTCGATAGCCGAGCCTTTCCAGCGCCGCAAACACGGCAAGATAGCTAATCTCGCCCTCATCAGGCTCGGCACGGCTCGGCACCGCCGCAATCTGGACGTGGCCAATCTGCTGCAAATGCCTGGCTAGCCGGGTTAGCACGTCCCCCTGGCTTACCGCGACATGGTACACGTCGAACATGATCCTGAAGTTTGGAGCTCCGACCCGGTCGATGATTTCGGCGGCCTCCTCTATCGAGGAATAGAAATAGTTCGGTTTGTCGCGCTGGTTGATCGGCTCCAGCAAGATCGTCAGGTCTGGGGCAGCATTGGTGGCGAAGGCAAGGTTCTCGATGAAGACTTCCTTTCCTCGTACCCGTTGGTCCGGGGCCACGACGCCGGCCATCGCGTGGATCGACGTCGCGCCGGCTTGGCGCGCATAGTCCGCACACATCTCGAATCCGATGCAAAATTCGCTCTGGCGTCCATCGAGAGCGCCCAGTCCGAAATCGCCCTTGTCGGTATCGCCCAGCGGCGTGTTGATCCCGAGAAGAATTAGTCCGTGATCGATACAACGCTGCTTTACCAATGCCGCTGGCGTCGCGTACGGCCAATGCAGTTCGATGGCTTTGAACCCCGCTGCCGCCGCTGCGTCGATGCGATCCAAGAGCGGGCGGTCAGGCCACAAGAATCCTAGGTTTGCGGAGAAGCGGAGCATGGTCGATCCATCATTGGACGAAGCGTCCCGGGTGTTTAAATCCGAACGCTGTCTTGTTGATCAGAGTCATAGTCGCTGATTGGGATGCCGTTCCTAGTGGTTGCCGCATCCGCCATCATCAGGCGTCTTGCGTAGACCAACTGGAAGCGCGGGTTCCTCTGGACGACGTCCCAATTCCCCCGTTGTCTTCACGAATGAGGTCGCTGCCCTTGGCACCGATCATGATCGAAGCAGCATTGGTGTTGCCGCCAATCAGCCTCGGCATGATGGAAGAGTCGACAACACGTAATCCCTCGAGGCCGCGAACTCTGAGCCTCGGGTCGACCGTCGCGAGCTCGTCAACACCCATCCTGCAACTGCCAACCGGGTGGTAGTCGGTTTCGGCGGTCTGCCGGACGAAGTCGAGGATTTGCGCGTCGGTCTTGACGTGAGCCAAAGGGGCATAGGGGCGCGACACATAAGGCCTGAATGCCTTGGACTCCATAATTTGCCTGCCAATCCTAACGCAAGCGATCATCTTTTTGGCGTCAACAGGATCTGCCATGAAGTTTGGGTCGATCAATGGAGAATCCAGCGGGTTCGACGAGGCAAGTCTGACTTCGCCCCGGCTGACTGGCCGCATGTTATTATTGTGCAGCGTAATGCCGTTGCCCGGCAGCTTGGTGAACCCATGGTCGATGACCCACGCCGGCAGGAAATGGACGGAGATGTCGGGCTCCTCGAGCCCGGCTTCGCTCTTGGTATAAGCGACAGCCTCGCACCCTGATGAGGTGACCGGGCCTGATCTGAAGAGCAGGTAGCGGGCGCCGTGAATATATTTGTAGGGGAATCGCGCCGCGTTATCGTAGGTGAGGTTGGTGGTTGCGTGCCAAATGGCCGCCGCGTCGAGATGGTCCTGCAGGCCTTTGCCCACACCAGGCAGGTCGTGCACGACGGTCACGCCGGCTTGCTTGAGTTCATCTGCGGGACCGATGCCGGAAAGAAGGAGGAGCTTAGGAGAATTGAAGGCTCCCGAGCTGACAATGACGTCGCGTGTAGCGCTCACCCGCGTGGTGCGATTGTCGTTCCCGACCAGTTCGATTCCGACGGCGCGCCCTTTCTCAATGATGATCCGCGAAACGAGGGTGTTCGCGTAGACGTCGAGGTTTGGGCGGGACTTGCTCGCCGGATGTAGGAACGCGCGAGCAGAGCTCATGCGCCGTCCATCTTTCACAGTGTATTGGAAGTGGCCGACACCGTGCTGGGTGGCACCGTTGAAATCCTTGCTGCGCGGTATGCCGACCTCCGTACAGGCTTCGATAAAGGTCGCGGTCAGGGGATTAAGGTAGGTGAAGTCGGTGACGTTCAGCGGGCCGTCGTTGCCGTGATATTCGTCGTGCAACCGGGTATTGGCCTCAAGGCGTTTGTAGACCGGCAGAACGTCTTGGTAGCTCCAACCTGTGCAGCCATCCTCGGCCCAACGGTCATAATCCTGGTGGCTGCCGCGTATGTAAATCATCCCGTTGATTGAACTCGTACCCCCAATCGCTTTGCCTTGTGGGATGAACATTTCGCGATTGTTCAGGTGCTTCTGCGGTACCGTCCGGAACGCCCAGTTGTACTTGGTTCCTTCGATCAGGCTCTGGATGCCGGCAGGCATGTGGATCATCGGCGACAAGTCGCGGCGACCGGCCTCCAGGATCAGAACCCGGACATTCGGATCCTGGCTTAGCTCGCTTGCGAGCACGCAGCCTGCAGAGCCTGCACCGATGATGATGTAGTCATAGTCTTTATGCATCTTGCGCACCAATCGTTCCGGCGAGAAGTGGCAATGGCTCAGCGCCATTGCACGATGAAAGAGGTGAAGGCCCGCTCCGTCGGATCAGGCCGGGAAAGTTTGGTCACTTCAGGCTGCCACCAGCCGAGGCCGCGGTGTATCCGCACCGGGGATCGGACGTAGGTCGGCGATCTGAGCCGCACGCCAGAGGCGATCCAATTCAGCCGCCTGCATGCGCAGTTGCGGCGAACGCACCACCGGGCGTGAAATCGCACCCACCATGTAGGCCACTTCCTTGTAACGGGTGTGCAGGTCCGCATAGGGGAAGCCGTAGATCGCATGGTTGAGCGGCGAGAGACGACGATGAAGGGCCTGGGCATTCAGCAGATCACCCTTTTCGACAAGACGCAGCATTTCTACGCATTCGTAAGGAGCGAGTGCGGCCAGCCCGGACAGGATTCCGTCGGCGCCTGTCGAGAGGTTGTGGAAGAAGGTGGATCCTACCGAAGGCAGGCAGATGATCTTCTTGTTGAGGGATTTCAAGGCGTAGTAGTCGCGATCATAACGCACGCAGTCCGCGGCCTGCGCCATCTTCACTCCGACCACTTGGTCGATTTCAGACGCCATCTTGATCAATGCTTCATGGGGATAGGAAAGCTGGTCGCCGGAGGCCAGCTGGAACAGCAGAATGGGCATGCCCAGGCCTTCCGCGACCTCCTTGTGGAAGTGGAAAGCGTATTCGGGGCTATGGTTGGCATTGTAAGCCGAGAGGTAGGGTGAGCAGACCATGACTGCGTCGGCGCCCGCTTCCCGTGCCTCCTCGCCGCGACGTATCGTTGCCGGAGGTGCCCAATCGAATATGGCCGCGACAAGTGCCTGGCCCGGAAGGAGGTTCTCCTTGTGCACGGCGACGGCACGCTGACGTTCCTCAATGGTCAGTGCAGGGGACTCCGCGGCGAATGCGTTGACGACAAAACCCTGTATCCCAGGCACCGACGCCAGGTCACGCGTGCGCTTGGCCATTTCGTCCCAGTCGACCTCAAGGTTATCCTTGAAAGGCGTTATATTGGCGATCAGCACGCCACCATCGAGCTTCATGGTTTCCTCCTACTCAGCGAGGGCGCCGACAACATCGGCCGGGCCCGAGACGATTTTTTTGGCGAAAAGGCTTTGTACTTCGGCGTCCGACAATCCCATTTCATGCAGAATTTCGGAGGTGTGTGAGCCGACTTCGGTCGAGAGCGTATGAAGTTCCGGGACCTGGCCGTCGTAGCGGAGGGGGTGGTTGACGAGCGTTGCCGTTTTCCCGTTGACCTCAACCTCGCGGAAAACGTTGTTCGCGGCGATCTGCGGATCGGCTGCAACAGCCTCATAGTCCTGGACGATCCCGTACCATACGCCGCGCGCATCGAAGGCTTTTGACAGATCTTCATATGTCCAGCTGCGGACGGCTTCGGCAACCGCCGCCGCCAGCACGTCACGGTCGTCGTAGCGATCGAGGTGTTGCAGCGCCCGAAGGGCATCGCTGCCCAGCGCCTCGGCGACATTAGCGATGTCATTGGTCGGGATCACGACCTGGGCGTCGGCGATACGATAAACGCCGGTCGGAGCTTCGTGGAACCAGGTGATCAGATTTTCCTGGCGGTCGAATGCCTCTGTTCCTGGCCTGCTGGACATATAGTTCGTGAGTGGCTCGGTCTGGAGGTCCAGGCCGGAATTCAAGAGACTGCCTTGAACGTGGGTGCCCTTACCCGTCTTCAGCTTCTTGATGTAGGCGGCCAGAACGCCCATGGCGAGCAAAGCGCCACCGTGCTGATCGACGATAGCGCACCCTGCCGCTGTCGGACGATCGTGGGGGCCAGTGGCGGAAATGAAACCTGAACGGGCCTGGATGATCAGATCTTGTGCTGTGCGGCCGACCATGGGTCCGTTCAGGCCCCAACCGGTGCCACTTGCGAAGATGATATCCGGCTTGCGCTTCTTCAGGTCCTCGTAGGATAGGCCGAGCTTCTCCATGACGCCGGTGCGGAAGTTCTCTACCACAGCGTCCGCCTGGTCGATGAGCTTGAGAACCAGCTCCTTGCCCTCGGCCGACTTCAGGTCAACGGAAAAGCTTCGCTTGTTGCGGTTGGCCGCCAGGAAGAACCCGCTCACGCCGCCCACGAACACCTTGGCGCCGGACCAGCTCCTCTCGAATGGGCCCTTAGCAGGTTCGATCTTGATGACGTCGGCCCCCATGTCCGCCAGGTACTGGGTCGCAGCCGGCCCCTGCAGAAAGTGGCAGAAACTGACGATTTTCATTCCTTGCAGAAGCATTTGTGCATTTCCTTGTGCGGTAAACGGTAGTTCTAGGCCGCGATGACAGGGGTCGCGGCGCGTCGATCCTGATGGTCGGCGATGTTCTGTTGGGTCGCGGGGTCAAACACGTGGATCTCTTCAGTAGCGATCGACAGGTTGACGGCTTGAGCCGGTGACAGGCGCCGGAATGGGTCGACACGGGTCACTGTCACCTGCTTCTCGCCGAGACGTACCTGAACGAGTTGTTCCGAGCCAAGAAGCTCGGTGATATCGACGTTGCCGGATGCAAAACTGCTCGAGCCGGCGCCATCGATAACGATATGTTCAGGACGCAGGCCGAGAAGCGCGTTGCCACGTAGTGACAGGACTGCCGCTTTCAAACGATCCGGCACAGGCATCTTAAGGTCACCGGCCGTGAAGAACGAGCGGTCGCCGATCGAGGTGATTCCTACCTCGATGATGTTCATAGGTGGCGAACCGATAAAGGTAGCGACAAAAATGTTCCTCGGGCGGTGGTAAATGTCTTCGGGTGTTCCGGCCTGCTGGACCTCGCCGTTGGCCATCACAACGACGCGATCGCCGAGCGTCATGGCCTCGATCTGGTCGTGGGTGACGTAGATAGACGTCGCGGTGATACGGCTTTTGAGCCTTTTCAGCTCCTGCCTCATTTCCAAACGCAGCTTCGCGTCCAAATTTGAAAGCGGTTCGTCGAACAAAAAGAGTTTCGGATCCCGGACAAGGCAGCGGCCGAGCGCAACGCGCTGTTGCTGTCCACCTGATAACTGGCGGGGTTTGCGGTCCAGCAATTTTCCCAGGGCCAGTACATCGGCGGCGCGTCTGATCTCGCTGTCCACCTGCGCTTTCGGCATGCCGCGGTTTCGCAGTCCGAAGGCCATGTTGTCGTACACGTTCATGTTCGGATACAGGGCGTAGTTCTGGAACACCATGGCGACGTCCCGCTGGGCGGGACTGAGGTGGTTGGCATGCTGCCCCCTAATAGACAGCTTGCCGGACGTGATGGTCTCGAGGCCCGCGACCATGCGAAGGGTAGTCGTTTTGCCGCAACCAGACGGCCCGACCAACACCACGAATTCGTCGTGCCCTAGCGACAGGTCGACATCCTTCACGACCTGAACGGCGCCGTACGATTTGTTTATTCCGACGAGTTCCACGCCCTGCATCGGTTTCCTCCTCCGCAATCCAATTGCGCTTGACTACCTAAGGCCGGGCTTGTAATCGATTACAGAACGCTTGTCTAGAGGCTGTAAATTGTCATTTCTCGAACGTGTTTCTTTCAACCACGCGACATTCGGACCGACGGCGTCCTTCAGGACGTTTTTGGAGACCGTTGTTGAGACAGGCGCAGGAGGCGTCGGTGTATGGACCGAGCGGCTAGACGGCCTCTCGCCTGCTGCGGCGGGAGAGCTCATCCGAGACCACGGGCTCGCGATCAGCGGTGTGAACCGCGGCGGCTTCTTTACGGGCTCCACGACGGAACAGCGCAACGCCGCCATCGACCAAACGCTGCGCCAGATCGAGGCGACTGCGGAGTTGCAGGCGGACACCCTGGTCATCGTTCCAGGCGGCCTGCAGCCCGATATGAAGGATATTCGGGTGGCGAGGGACCAGGTGAAGGAGGGAATAGCCCGTGTCGCGCCATTCGCGCGTGATCATGGCGTCCGTCTTGCAATCGAGCCGTTCCATCCAGCTCTGTCGGCGCTGCGCGGCGTCGTGAACACACTCGACCTGGCTCTGGACGTGTGTGACGTTCATGGCGAACACGTCGGGGTCGTCACCGACATTTTCCACCTTTGGTGGGACCCCGGTGTCTATCAAGCCATTGGCCGTGCCGGCTCACGCATATTCGGCCACCATCTCTGTGATTGGAAACTGGACGCCGTCGACCCCGTCGCCGACCGAGGGGTGATGGGCGACGGAGTCGCGGACATCCCAGGGATCACGGCTGCGGTGATGAATACGGGCTACTCCGGCTGGATGGAGATCGAGATATTTTCCAAGGATGACCTTTGGACTATGGAGCCGTCAGCTATCGCCTCGCGATGCCTCGGACCGGCGCGGGTGTGTCTTGAGGAGGCGGAGATGTTGCGAAAAATTTGACCTTTCGAGCGCTGTCGCCTTTGAGTGGTGATCGTTCGAAACGTGATGAGGTCGATGTGAGCGGGAGCGTTGAAGGCAAAATGGTCCGCAAGAGGGCGCCAAGGCACAACGGGGGGCAACAGCAGCCTCGCTTGGCAGACGTCGCCAAGGCGGCTCGGGTAAGCACGGCCACGGTGTCACGCGTCATGAATACGCCTGAGATCGTGACTGACGAGATAAAGGAGCGGGTTCTCAGCGCGATTCAGAAGCTCAAGTGGGTGCCGAACGCGACAGCCAAATCGCTCAGAACGAGCCGCACACACACGGTGGGCGCAATTATGCCCACCCTGGATCACCAGAACTTCGCCCGGATCGTCCAGTCCCTCCAGACAACCATGGCGGTCGAGAAATATGAGCTGCTGGTGGGCGTCACCTACTACAACCGAGAGGTCGCGACACAGCAGGCCCGCGCGATGGTCGACAAGGGGGTGGAGGCTCTCGTCCTTGTCGGCGCCGATCATCCTGATGAACTGATGCAGCTGCTCGAGGAGAAAGGCATCCCGTTCGTGCTGTTGTATGTGGCGCCGGGCAGCGCTCCAGGCCGCAATGTCATCGGCTACAACAACTACCAGGCCTTTGTGACTATGACCGAGCACCTGCTGTCACTGGGCCACCGCACCTTCGGTCTTATAGCCCAGGATACCTCTTTCAACGATCGAGCGCGCGCCCGTCAGGAAGGTGTTCGAACGACGCTTGCTGAGCAGGGCATTGCCATCCGTCCACGCCATTTCATCGAGGGCGAATGGAAATTCGAGGACGGCATGAAGGCGTTCGAGAAGATAATGCGCACTGATGATCCGCCCACGGCCATCATCTGCGGCAACGACTATCTCGCTATTGGATGCATGCTCAAGGCGCGCGAGATGGGTATCGACATCCCTGGCGATGTCTCGATCACCGGATTTGACGATATCGATTTGGCGCGCCTGCTGCAGCCTGGCATCACGACCATGAAGGTTCCTGACGAACTGGTGGGTGAAATGGCTGGCCGATTTTTCATCGACGTTCTGCGTGGCAAGGGCGGGCAGCTGGGAGAGGTGCCGGCACCGGAACTCATCATGCGCGGGTCCACCTCTCGCCCGAAACAGACTTAATTAGGAGCACTACAGATGGTCTACAAACTTGCCTCGGATTTGGACCTGGGACCGCGCTTGCCGATCGGAATGGTCGGCGGCGGCCGGGGATCGTTTTTTGCACCCTATCACCGTGCGGCGCTTCGCCTCAGCGGCCGCTGGGAGCTTGTCGCCGGGGTGTTCTCGTCTGAGCGGTCTAGGTCGCTCGAAGCAGGCACCGCGCTCGGCGTGGCTGCCGATCGCAACTATGAGACAGTCGCGGATCTCGCCCGAGCCGAAGCGGCGCGCAGCGATGGCATCCGGGCGGCGTGCGTCGTCACGCCTAACCATCTGCATTTTGATACCTGCAAGACCCTGATGGAAAACGGCATCGGCGTGATCTGCGATAAGCCGTTAGTAAATTCTTTGGAGGAAGCACGCGAATTGCAGCGGCTCGCCGCGCAGACCGGCGTCTTTTTCGGCATGACATACACCTATTGCGGCTACCCGATGGTGCGTGAGGCTCGCCAGCTCGTCGCGGAGGGCGGGATTGGGCGCGTTAAGTTCGTGTACGTCGAGTATCTGCAGGAGTGGCTCGCCGACAAGCCGGAGAATCTCGGCGCAAAGGCCGGCGGCTGGCGAACGGATCCACAAAAAGCTGGACCGACAGGCACGCTCGGCGATGTTGGCACCCACGCCTTCAACCTCGCGGAATTTGTCTGCGGCGCGAAGGTCAACCAGTTGTCGGCCAATATGACGACGATCGTCGAAGGTCGTGCGCTCGACGATAACGACATCGTGCAGCTGCGTTTCGACGCTGGTTTTTCCGGGCTCCTATGGGCGACTCAAGCTGCGCCCGGACATCGCAACGGTCTTCGTATCAAGGTCGTAGGGTCCACAGGGTCGGTCGAGTGGCGACAGGAAGCTCCGGAAACGCTTCGTATCGGCGAACTCGGCCAAGCAGACCGTACACTTCACAGGGGTCAGCGGATCATGACTGCAGCCGGGGCGACGCAAACCACACTCCCCGCCGGCAATCCTGAAGGCTACCATGAGGCACTCGCCATCCTTTACAGCGACTTTGCGGATGCCATCGAGGCACCTGGCTCAATCCCTCTATTTCCGGCACCAGGGTTGGAGGAAGGTGTGCGTGGGGTGGCGCTGTGCGACGTCGCCATCCGCTCGAGTTCCACCAACGGAAGCTGGCTTCCATTAGACAATCAAGATTCTCATTGACAATGCTATGTAATCGATTACAGATGCCGCCGACGAAACGGGTAATCCTGGTCCATGAATGCACATCCTTCCACGCCCTACGCTCTTCCCGACGCGCCCCGCGATTTCAGTCTGCTGATAGACGGATCGCTGATACCCGTATCCGACCGCGAGCCGATTGACCGGACCAGTCCAGCGCATCGTCGTCTGGTCAGCCGGTATCCCAGAGCAACCGCTGCTGACACCGACAGCGCGGTAGCGGCGGCCAAAACGGCCTTCGAGAAGACCGACTGGGCGACCATGCCTGGCGCCGCACGCGCAAGATTGATCCTCAAGGTCGCGGAACTGATCCGCGAGCACAAAGCTGAGCTCGCTCAGATCGAGGCTTTGGAGGGCGGCAAGCCCGTGTCTGCGATCGAAGGCGAAATCGACGTCTCGGTCGATCTTTGGGAGTATGCCGCGACCTTGGCGCGCCATGCTTATGGCGACACTTACGATACTCTCGGAAAGGACACGATGGGGTTGGTTTTGCGCCAACCGATCGGCGTCGTGGCCATGATCACTCCATGGAACTTCCCGCTCCTCATCCTAAGCCAGAAGCTGCCTTTCGCGCTGGCTCTCGGATGCACCGCTGTGGTCAAGCCGAGCGAGCTGACGTCGGGCACGGCCCTGCTGTTGGGCGAGCTTCTTCAAAAAGCCGGCATGCCTGCCGGGGTCGTCAACATCCTCGCCGGCTCCGGCTCCACGATTGGCATGCAGCTGTGCTCGCATACCGACGTTGCGGTGGTCTCGTTCACCGGCTCTACCGAGGTCGGGAAGACAATCAGCAGGGCCGCAGCGGACACACTCAAGCGCGTCTCGCTTGAGCTCGGAGGGAAGGCCGCACATATCGTCTTTGCCGACGCTGATCTCGAGGCGGCTGCCGACAAGGTCGCTTTTGGCATCCTTCACAACGCGGGCCAGTGCTGCGTGAGCGGCACTCGGCTGCTCGTGCAGCGCTCCGTAGCAGAGCAGTTCAGCCAAGCCGTGGCCGCTCAGATCAAATCCGTTCGTGTCGGCGACCCGCTGGACCCGACCGTGAAGGTCGGCCCGGTCATTTCCAAGCAACAATACGAAACCATCGGCAGCTACATCGCGATCGGCAAGGAAGAAAACGCGACCTTGATGTTGGGCGGCACTCAGAGCCTGCAGCACGGAGGCGTGGATGGCTATTTCGTCGAGCCCACGATCTTTGCCGATGTCAGCCCGGACATGCGCATTGCGCAGGAAGAGATCTTCGGGCCGGTCCTTGCCATCATCCCGTTCGATACCGTCGACGAGGCGCTCGAGATCGCCAACAGCACGATCTACGGACTTGCGTCCGGCGTGTGGACCTCGAACCTCGACACGGCTTTCAAGTGCGCGCGCGGCCTGCGATCGGGCACCGTCGAGGTCAACACCTACATCGCCGGCGCCCCTGAGCTGCCTCTGGTCGGCCACCGTCAAAGCGGCGTGGGGCACGAGAAGGGCCGCTTCGCGGTCGAAGAGTTCACCGAACTCAAGACGGTCCAACTGCAATTCGGCCCGCTGACTGATCGCTGGGTCCCCAAGGGTAACTGACAGTCAACATGAAGAGCGCTGCGGCGCCAAAAAAGGAGGAGTGAACATGCACTGGAATGTCAACAGACGTTCGTTATTGAAGACGAGCGCGGCGCTGGCCGCTGGGGCCGCATTCTCAGGACTTGCCGGACGGTCCGCAATGGCCGCCGACAAGCTGGAAATTTTCTCGTGGTGGACGTCGGGTGGCGAGTCAGCGGCTCTCCAGGCCCTGATCGACGGCTTCAAGGAGCACTATCCTTCCACGGAAATCACGAACGCTGCCGTGGCCGGCGGCGGTGGCACAAATGCACTGCCGGTGCTCCAGGCGCGCTTGGCTGGCGGTACCCCACCCGACACTTGGCAGGGCAACAGCGGCACAGCCTTCTTCAACTCCTATGCCGATCCCGGCTACATCGACGACGTCACGGACCTTTATAAGTCCGAGGGATGGGAAAAGACCATGTCGCCGGGCGTCCTCGACCTCGTCCGAAAAAATGGAAAATACTATGCCGTGATGGTTGGCGCTCATCGCTGTAACGAAGTGTGGTTCAACAAGCCTTTGCTGGCCAAGAACGGCGTCGAGATCGGCGACTCCCTGTCGTTCGACCAGTTCTTTGCCGCGGCCGAGAAACTGAAGGCGGCCGGCGTGAATGCCCTCGCGGTCGGCGACAACGGCATCTGGGCCAACATGCGGATGCTCGAGAACACATTCAACGGCGTGCTCGGCTATGACCAGACCGTGCAGCTTTGGGATGGGAAGCTGGCCTTCAACTCGCCGCAGATGAAGGAGGCCTACAAGACCCACCTTCGCATGCTCGATTACCAGAACCCGGACCACTCCGCACTGAGCTGGGACCAGGCCGTCAAGAAGGTGATCGAAGGCAGTTCCGCCTTCACCATGATGGGCGACTGGTCATACGGCGAGTTCGCCAAGGTTGGCGCCAAGGACGGTGTGGACTTCGGCTGGGTCAGCCATCCCGGCACGGAAGACATCTTCATCATCGTCACCGACGGTTTCCCGATTGCTAAGGACGCGCCGAATCCGGAGTCGGCCCGCAATTGGCTGAAGGTCATGGGTGACCCAAAGGTCCAGCTGGCCTTCAGCCTGAAGAAGGGCTCTGTCGCCACGCGCCTTGACGTCGACAAATCCACCCTGCCTCCGTATCTCCAGTGGTCGTTCGAGAAATTCGCGAAGAATAAGTTCACGGGCTCGAGCGTCAACGGCGAGCAGGTGCCGTCATCGTTCAACCAGAGCTCTTTTGATGCTTTGACTACCTTCGTGGTGGACAAGAACATCGATGCCTTCGCTGACAATATGCAGGCAGCGTTCGACGCTATTCCCAAGACGTAATGTCGCCGGGCCGAGTCCCTGTCTCCACCGGGACTCGGCCCCCCGCATTCCAGCAGCAACGACGCGAACAGTGCGGAACCCTACATATGAGCACGTTTGATACTTTCACGTCCGAATTCCAGGTTGCGCCGGGAAGACCCGCGCACCGGTGGACCGCCGTTGGCGAGAAGCTGCAGATCGCACTGCTGATCGCTCCGGTCATCGTGTCGACGCTGGTCTTCGTTTACCTCTTTATTATCCTGACCGTCCTGATCTCACTGTCGGACTGGTCCGTGGTGAATTTGGGCGGCGGCTTCAGCACGCCGTTGCTCAAGAACTATCATGCGCTTTTCGCCAATCCGCGTTTTCAGATTGATCTGCGCAACACCGTCATCTTCACGGTGCTGTTCCTAACGGGCTCTGTCGGCCTGGGGCTCATCTTGGCGCTCCTCATCAACCGCAACTTGCCCGGCAAAGGTTTCTTCCGCTCGGTCTTCCTGTTCCCGTATGCCATCTCGTTCATTGTCACGGGGGTGGCGTGGCGCTGGATCTTCAATCCGGAGACAGGCGTGAACGTCCTGATCAACCTGACGGGCATCAACTCGGTGCTGGCTGCGGCGGGCATCGGTCCCTTCAAGCCTGGCTGGCTGACCGACCCCACTGTCCTTGCCCCCCTGAACGACACACTGGGCGGCATCTTTCCTTTTCTTGGGACCATCCAGCTTAAGCTCGGCATCCCCGTGGCCTTGATCGCAGTCGCGATCGCCGCATCATGGCAACTCGCTGGCTTTGCCATGGCGACATTTCTTGCGGGGCTTGCGACCATCCCTTCGCATATCAAGGAGGCTGCGGCGATCGATAATGCTAGTGGATGGACCTACTTCCGGAAGATAACCTGGCCCATGCTGGCGCCATTCACCGTGATCAATCTGGTGATCCTCGGCCACGTTTCCCTCAAAATATTCGATCTGGTGTACGTCATGTCCGGTCCTGGGCCGGGCTTTGCGACGGACGTGCCAGGCATCTTTGTTTTCGAAACCACTTTCCGTTCCTTGAGATATGGCGTCGGAGCCGCCGGCTCGGTGGTCATGCTCGCAATGGTGGCGGTTATTGTTGTCCCGTACCTGATCCGCACAATGCCGGAGGACAAGTGATGTCAGCGCACGCACTTCAGACAGGGCAAGACAGCAACATTGCGCAGGTAGTTCGCCGTGGGCTCACGTATGCCCTCCTCATTGCGCTCTCGGCGTTCTTCCTAATGCCGGTCTACATGTTGTTCGTGAACGGCCTTAAATCCGCCCGCGATGTGTCCGTGTCCGACATGTGGTCGCTGCCCCGCACCATAGGCATCGGGGGATTTGCCGAGGCATGGGAGAAGCTCGGGCCGTCGTTCCAAAATAGCTTGATCATGACCGGGACCGCGACGATCGTCTCCTGCCTGATTGGCTCGCTTACCGCTTACATCCTGACCCTGTGGGGCGTGAGGTTCTCGCGCTGGATCACGGTGCTCATCATCTTTGGTATGTTTATCCCGTACCAAAGCATCATCATCCCGCTGACTTTCTTGGCGCAGAAGCTCGGCCTTTACGGGACCATTGCCGGACTGATCGTCGTCCACGTCATCTACGGGCAATCCGTCAATATCCTGGTGTTCGGAAACTACTACAGGACCATCCCGAAAGCCCTTATCGAGGCTGCAAAGGTCGACGGCGCCGGCGTCTTGAAGACCTACTTCAAGATCATTCTTCCACTTTCGGCACCTGGCTTCGTCGTGGCCGGCATCTTCCAATTCACGAACATCTGGAATGACTTCCTGTTCGGCGTGATTCTGGTACCGAACCCAGCGGCCCAACCCGTGACCGTCGCCCTGTCGAACCTGTCCGGTAACTATTCGGTCGACTGGAACGTGGTCATGGCAGGTGCGATCGTCGCGGCTCTGCCCACGATCCTGATCTACTTGGTGCTTGGCCGCTACTTTGTGCAGGGCCTGACGTCCGGCTCGGTAAAATCGTGAAGGATGCCGACATGCCAGGAATCGCAATTGTAACGGGCGGCCGGCGCGGGATCGGCCGTGCGATCGCTCAGTGTCTTGCGCGACGCGGACAGGGCGTACTCGTGGTCGATCTTGAGAACGACGCGTCCGCCGAAGACACGGTGTCACTGCTCAAGGAAAGCGGCGTCCCGGCCGCGTTCATGGCCGCCGACGTTGGCGACGAAGCGCGCCACGAGACCATCCTGAACGCGGCCGGTGAACTGGGGACGCTCACGACCCTAGTGAACAATGCGGGAGTATCTTCCACGGTACGGGGAGACATGCTCGACCTTCCCGTCGAAAGTCTCGACCGTGCGCTGCGCATCAACCTTCGGGCACCTTTTCTGCTCAGTCAGGCGTTCAGTAAGCGGCTGATCCGGAGCAAGGCCGCTGACACACACTTTTGCTCCATCGTGAACATCACGTCGGTCAACGTCGAGATCCTCGGCGTCAACCGGCCCGACTACTGTATTACCAAGACTGGTCTCTCCATGGCGACTCGCCTGTTCGCGGCGCGCCTCGCGGAGGAAAAGATCCATGCTTACGAGGTAAGGCCGGGGATCACGATGACGGAAATGACCCAACCTTCACGAGAGAAATATGATCGCGTGATCGAGGAGGGCTTGGTTCCCATGCGCAGATGGGGCGAGCCGGAGGATGTAGGGGAAGCGGTGGCGAGCCTCGCGTCCGGCGCATTCAAGTTTTCAACTGGCGACGCGGTCTGGGTGGACGGTGGCCTCCACCTGTACAGGCTCTAACATGGACCAGCATCTGCTCGAAGAGACACCAACCGATGGGGTATTGCTCCTCCGGCTCAACCGGCCGCAGCGCCGTAACGCGCTCACGAAGCAACTCGTGCTTGATATCGCCCAGGCGCTTGCGAAGGCCGCGTCCTCCAGCGCCACACGCGCGGTGATTATCACCGGCGATGAGCGTGCATTCTCGGCCGGAGCCGACATCCTCGAAGTGAACGAAAGAGGCATTGCTGCCATTCTCGATGAAGAGAGGTTGGCGGCTTGGCGGGCGATCGAGACATTTCCGAAGCCCTTGATCGCGGCGGTCCGTGGTTTTGCCTACGGCGCCGGCAATGAACTCGCGATGATCTGTGACCTTGTGGTCGCGGGAACCAGTGCGCAGTTCGGCCAACCGGAGGTCAAGATCGGGGGTATGGCTGGTGACGGGGGTACGCAGCGGTTACCTCGCCTCGTGGGCCGGCAGGTCGCCACCAAGATGCTGCTGACCGGCGCCCCGCTTTCAGCCCAAGAGGCCAAACAAGCAGGATTGGTCTGTGACGTAGTTGGGGACGACCTCGTCGTGCAGACGGCGATCGAACTTGCGACTGCGATCGCTGCCAACGCGCCGCTCTCCGTCGCCGTGACCAAGTCGCTGATCCGACGTGTTGATGAAGGGGGATTGGCCGACGGTCTTCGCGTGGAACGCGATGGCCTGCTTAGGGTCTTTCAGTCCGATGACCGGGTCGAAGGTATGACGGCATTCGCTGAAAAGCGCCGTCCGACCTGGTCCGGGCGCTAATCATACGGGATGATGCCATGCATGTAATGATCATCGGGGCGGCCGGAATGATCGGTCGCAAGTTGAGCGATCGGTTGGTGCAAGAACGATCGGTGGGGGGAGCCGCAATCACCCAGCTTTCCTTGGTTGACGTGGTGCCGCCGGTGGGCGTGGACCTCGCCGGGGCAGCGGTAGATTGCATCACCTCGGATCTTTCGCAGGCGGGCGCGGCCGCAAGCTTGGCTGCGTCACGCCCGGATGTCATCTTCCATCTCGCAGCGATCGTCTCTAGCGATGCGGAAGCGAATTTCGAGAAGGGCTATCGCATCAACCTTGAGGGCACCCGGTTCCTTTTCGAAGCGATCCGACTCGAAGGCGAGACGCGCGCATACCGACCCCGGGTCGTCTTCACGTCTTCGCTCGCCGTCTTTGGCCAACCGTTGCCTGACGAGATTCCGGATGACTTCGTCCTTGCGCCGCTTTCCAGCTACGGAACACAAAAGGCGATCTGTGAGCTGCTTCTGGCGGATTATTCCCGGCGCGGCTTCTTGGACGGTATCGCGTTGCGTCTCCCGACCATATGTGTCCGGCCTGGCAAGCCAAACAAGGCTGCATCCGGCTTCTACTCGGGAATCATCCGCGAGCCGCTGGCCGGCCAACCTTCGGTGCTGCCGGTGCCACGAACATTGCGGCACTGGTTCGCAAGCCCGCGTTCCGCCGTAAGCGCCTTGGTCCACGCCGCAGCAATCGACCTCAAGGCGCTCGGAGCACGTCGCAGCATAAATCTCCCCGGCGTGTCGGCGACGGTCGGCGACCAGATCGACGCGCTGCGCCGCGTGGCAGGTGACGGCGCGGTGGACCTGATCCGAGAAGAGCCGGACCCCGCCGTTTTCGACATCGTGTCGTCATGGCCCAGGGGTTTCATTGCAACCCGCGCGAAAGAGCTGGGCTTCGCCGCCGAAACCTCGATGGACGAGATCATTCGCGTCCATATCGAGGACGAGCTCAGCGGCACCTTAAACTAAACAGACTTCGCTTAGGATATCTGGGAAATTTCATGCTTCTCGGCTGTATAGCAGACGACTTCACCGGTGCGACCGACCTGGCGAGCATGCTCGTCGAGGAAGGGATGAAGACCATCCAGTTCATCGGCGTGCCCACCAACGCGCACCTCGACGCCGCGCGAGGCTATGATGCCGTGGTTGTCGCCCTGAAGTCGCGCACAACGCCGGCCGCCGAAGCGGTAGCCCTCTCTCGGCAAGCCCTGGATTGGCTTCGAGAGGCGGGTGCAATGCAGATCTTCTTCAAATACTGCTCGACCTTCGACTCTACGTCGGCAGGCAACATCGGGCCGGTCGCGGACATGCTGGCCAAGGAAATCGGCGCGCCGATTACCGTGGTCTGCCCTGCTCTGCCCGCAAACGGCCGGACGATCTACAAAGGCCACCTGTTTGTGGGAGATCAGCCCCTGGACGAGTCAGGGATGCGCGATCATCCGCTCACGCCCATGACCGATAGCAGCCTGGTGCGGCTGCTAGCTGCGCAAACGCCCGAGAGAGTTGACCTCGTCGAATACGGAACGGTGCGGCAAGGAAGGCGGGCCATTCGCGCCCGCCTCGACGCCATGGCCGACGTCGGCGCCCGCTACGCAGTCATCGATGCGATTGTCGACGCCGACCTGGTCGAAATTGGGTCGGCCTGCGCTGGCTTGAAGCTCGTCAGCGGCGGTTCTGGTCTCGGTCTCGGCATCGCTCGAAACCTTTCGTCGTCGAAGGGTTCTGGTGCGTTGAAGGTTGAGATTGCCGGCCCAGCTGCCGTGATATCCGGCAGTTGCTCGCAGGTGACCAACCGGCAGGTCGCTCTCATGCAAGCCAATGGCCTGCCGATGTATCGGATCGACCCGATGGCCTTGGCCAAGGATTCTGAAGCGGTTGTTTCCGATTTCCTGAACTGGGCCGCACCACAGCTGGGTGACAGGCCGATACTGGTCTACGCCACAGCTACGCCGGATGAGGTGCGCCAGGTCCAGCAGGAGCTGGGAGTTGCCGCCTCAGGGCAACTGGTCGAGTCTACATTGGCGCGCATCGCCACAGAGCTTGTGGAGCGGGGTGTGCGCAGGTTGATCGTCGCCGGCGGCGAAACGTCTGGCGCCGTAGTAGGGGCTCTCGGGATTGACGCTTTGGCGATCGGCGCAACCATTGCCCCTGGAGTGCCTTGGACAATCGCGGAAGTTAACGGCTCAAGAGTGGCGCTTGCCCTCAAGTCCGGAAATTTCGGCAACGTCGATTTCTTCTTGTCGGCTTGGGAGAAGCTTTGATGAGCCATGTTGTGCCATCTCGCGAAAGGGCTCTTACGAACGCTCGCGACGGCATCATGAGCCATGCCCAGAGCCTGTTCTCTCGCGGCCTGACCGCGGGAAGCAGTGGCAACCTCAGCGTTCGTATCGAGGACGGCTATGTAGTCACGCCTACCAATGCTTCTCTTGGAGCGCTGGATCCAGCGCGGCTCAGCGTCGTCGACTTGGAGGGCAAGCTGGTAGAGGGCGACGCTCCCTCGAAGGAGACCGTGCTGCATCTGGCGATGTACGATGCCCGGCCTCGATGTGAGGCGATCGTTCACCTCCACGCGACCCACTCCGCAGCAGTGTCGTGCATGTGCGGTCTACCGGAAAATGACTGCTTACCGCCGCTGACACCGTACTTCGTTATGAAAATCGGCAAGCTGCCATTGCTCAGGTATCGCAGACCTGGTGATCCGGCACTAGCCCCTGACATCCAGGCAGCGGCTGCGCGCGGCCCAGCTGTTCTCCTCGCAAACCATGGCCCGCTTGTCTCCGGCAAAAGTCTTGAAGCGGCGGTCTATGCCATCGAGGAACTCGAAGAGACCGCCAAGCTTTTTCTGCTTTTGCGAGGATCAGAGACTCGACCCCTCAATGCTGACCAGATCGAGGAGCTCCGCGCGACTTTTGGGGAGCCCTGACGTACGGACGCGGACTGGCTGCTTTGGCGGTGATTTCGGCGAGGGGTATGTCGGCTTGTATCATTTGAATCGGTTGTTGCAATCGCGATCCCTTGGCCGAGAGGACGGTGGGGTCTTGTAAGGTAGAATGAATTCCAGTCATTCCAGAATGTGCTTCTGCAGCTCTGGCGACAACCTTTTTCGCCTCATTTCGCGATGGTTCTGAAGGCGCTGCAGATAGGAGGGTGTTCTGTCTTTACCGAGCCGGTTGGTTACAAACCGAGCTTGCTTTTCATCGCTGGCGTAGGCGAGGCGATGGGCATTACCCACCACTCTCTTATTCACAAACTCGACGAGCTCCTGTTGGCTACGGCTTCGCAGCCAGCGTGAGTGTTCGCGGCTCTGGACAGCGGCAAACAGTCGCCGCGGTCCTACCGGCAGCAGGATATGGGAATCCCGCAAGCGCATGCTCTCCGTGAAGATCACTGGCCGGTCAGAGGTCAGCAGTTCGAAAGGCACGTTGTCGAACTCAACCACTGACCATTGCATGTTCATGATGGTGTTGGTGACATTCTCGTGATTCATCATGCGGCGCGCTATTCCCATCGCCGATTCCTCGAACACAGACACGTGCTGGGAATTCAGAAATTCTAGCAGGGAGTCCGGATCGGTGGGACGCTTGAACTCGGCGTACCGCTCCTCCATGTCCGGTACGGACATAATCCAATCGTCGCGCACGTTGCGCTTCAACAGCTCGATGTCCTCAGGCATTCGGAACAGTAGGCTGAGGATGAACTGCGTCCAGGCTCGCCGCCGTCCCAGCCGCAGAGAATCGCCAGTTTTGGCCTCCAGCATCTCGTAGAGGCATTCGGCAGCCCGGCCATCGACCGGGGCCAAGAACTCCCTCTCAAACTCTTGGGCCGTTTCATCAGGCATTCCTCGCATCTCGTAGAGACGCATCACAAAGCCGGTCGCTTTTGGGTGGGGACTCTTGATGGATATCTTGTCCCCGTGGACCTTTTTAAACTCCACAACGTAGTCCTCCCGCATCCACTGCGAGAGATAGAATACCGGTAGAAAATGATGCTTTTGCGGGTCGTTCATCGGCGCAGTGATAGGCTTCGCAGACATTCATAAAGTCGACTTACACGGCTTCATTTCGAAATAGAGGTTCGCTACATTACACAGTCTGTATTGAATTCCGTCAGTCGTTGTTGAGGGCAAGATGGCCGGCGAATCGAGTTTGACCCCGCTCGAGAAACGTATTGTGAAGGCGCTTCTGGAACGGGGAGAGCGCAGCCAGGACATCCACGCCCTCATCAATTACGAGCGATTGCCCACCGTCAATTTCGGCCGAATTTCAGGGGTCAAGAATGACAAGAAGATAAAGGCAGCCACTGGCGAGGAAGTCGAGTACTTCAAGAGGCGGAAGCAGTCCTTCGACCCGGTTACGGGCCTAAATCTTTACGACGACGAGCGGTTGATACGGGCGCGTGAGGCCATGATTCTCGCGGTGACCATCTTCAACAGCAGCACTTACAAATTCAAAACCGGCATGTTTGCCATTCTGGCGAACATAGCCTGGACGTACCTCATGCACGAGTTCCACCAGCGCAAGGACGGGAACATCCTGAACAGCGACGGCACGACCTTCGCCCTAAGCCATATGCTGAGCAAGCCTGATTGCCCGCTCTCCAAGGGCATTAGGAACAACCTCGAAACCATCAAAGCCATCAGGGACGAGGTTGAGCACAAGCTGTTGGGGCGAAGTGATCCGCGTTGGCTGTCCATTTTCCAGGCGTGCTGCCTCAACTTCGATAAAACCATCGTTGAGTGGTATGGTCCCCGGCTGAGCTTACAGAACGAGATTTCGGTCGCCCTGCAGTTCGGGAAGCTCCAGATCGACCAGGCAGCCCAGCTCCACCAGTTGGACGTGCCCCAGCATATTGCGGCCCTGGACGCCCATCTGACCTCCAAACTCAGCGAAGAGGAGTTGAACGACCTCGAATATCAGTTCCGGGTCGTCTATACCTTTGATAGTGCTTCAAAGGGGAGCGCTCACATCCAGTTTCTGACGCCGGACTCTGCCGAGGGAAAGAGCGTTCACAATGTCCTGCAGAAGTATAAGATTTCCGACGACCTCTATCCCCATAAACCGGGTGAGGTGGCTCAGCTTGTGAGCCGAAAAATCGGCCGGCGCTTTACGATGAGCGATCACACAAGCGCATGGAAGCAGCACAAGGTGCGACCTCCCAAGGGGGACAAGACCAACCGCAAATATTGCATCTACCACAAGGCGTATGACAGTTACACTTACAACGATGCCTGGGTAGACCTACTCGTTACCGAAAACGCGAGGTCACCTCGGCGCTCGAGGCATTTGGAGGCCCCCGATCTTTTCCCGGCGAGTGAGATAGCCGAGACCGTCAACGAAGAGCTCACGGCACACATGGCTCTAGAGCCACCGCCCCCTAAAGCCAAGGCTTAGCGGCGCTTCTTCCGCCATTTATCCTAGCGGCTGCATTGCTACGGTTGAGCTTATGGTAGGTCTCGCCGCCGAATTCGGCTGGCATCGCTTTGGCTTGCTCAGGCTCTTTGAACCGTAAAGCCTGGTACTCTCTATTATTGCGGCTGATGTATTGGCGGCGGCTGGCCATGCCCAACTCAGCGCTGCGCATCTGGGCTTTGTCGTAGGCCCCTCGTCCAACGTCTCCCACGGGATGGCGGCGTGATGCGGCCAACAACGGACCAGGTAGGCATCCGTGGGATGCCTTTTGACGGGGCATGGGATCGTCTCCAGTTCTGCAGGACAGGAACATTTTCCTGCTTTGTTCAGGAGGGTCAACCCGTTCAGTCCTGCAAGTTGTGGCTTGCTAATAAACAGGAACGGAATGGCAACAGATTCTTTCTTCACTATGTCAAATGTAGCAGATAGCCGATTTGCGAAGGCCCATGGTGCCCTGGTCAGCGCCACTGTATGGGCGTCGCTGCTGAGAGCGACCATCATTCTCTCGCCCACCACCAGGGAGGCAGAGAGATGCAAAGGCACCTCAATCAACGCGCTTGTTTCAATCCCGAAGACCTGGACGTGCTGAAGCGCGCGTTCGACGTGCTGTGCGGAGCGTGGTTGTCAGCCAGGCTCACCCGATGCTGAAGCTACGGCGGTCTTGCTGGTCAACCTGTTCGAATCCGGCCGGACGGCCGAGGAAGAACTGCTGGATGCGGCGCGACCGGCCCAGGCCTATCGGCAGGCTAGTTAGCGCAGACGAATCTTGCGCAGCAACCTCTTCGCGTCAGCAGGGATCGTAGGGGATTTGATCCCAAATACGCAGTGTGACCCGTGTGACCCATTTGGTATCGTCAAAAAAGCGGCACCGTCGTGGGCTGCATGACCCTGGGTGAAAGACTGCGAGCGCGCATGAGAAAATGTCACTCATCCCGCCATATCACCCGCTTCTCCCAACGAATCTGAACCAGGCGCGGTAGCGGATCGTGTGCCGAGCGCGCACAATGGTGGATGACTATCCTTGTAGCCGCTGGGCTCATCGGCGGAGCGCTGGCAATCCAGATTGGTCCCGAATTTACCAGCTGTAATATCAAGGCAAAAACATCAGCTACTACGGTAGCCAACACATCTACCATATACCGGGCCAAGAGTGTTACAGCGAGACGCGGATCAACCTGCTTAAGGGCGAGCGCTGGTTTTGCGGCGAAGCCGAGGCGCGAGCGGCCGCCTGGCGGCGAGTTAGGCGATGATGCGCACCCGTGTGTTTAAGCCGAGTGCGCCGACCTGTCACGAGTGTCGTGGCGGGCCTTCAGCCAAACGTCGAATCCTGCGAAGATATTCGGGAGGTGGGGAGACTTCAGTTGGCCGCGCGATCAGCAACCGTTACCATCCCAGATATAGAGGCGATGTCCGATGAAGAATTGGGCGAATTCGCCTTCATGCGAGACGGTAGATGGAGCAGTCAGACGAAGGCTCTACTGCGCCGGTTTAAGACCGAACGTCTGAGTCTGAACCGAGCATGGGCGGCGACTTGGCACGGCTGGGCATGTCCATGCTGCAAGCGCACGAAGCCGCAGATTGCGCGGCTCAATTCGGCCGGGGTGCTCCTATGCGAGCTTGAAGTGCATCACGATCACCTCGCCGATTGGGCGGGGAAGCTGTTCGAGGAATTGAACCCACTCACCGAGGACAGGGAATTCGCCGTTCAACGGTCAAAGGCCAAGACCGCCTTGCTCCAGTTTGTCGAGCGGTTCGAACGGACGCCCGTCTGCATCGATTGCAATCTGGCGGACAACCGGGCGAAGACGCTCATCGGTAAGGAGGTCGATGAGAACTTCACGTTCTCGCCGAAGGAAATAGCGACCTTCATCAATGTCACGAACAACTACGTTCATGGGATCGACGTGGACAAGGCTCGCGTGATTTGGACCCGCGTGAAGCCGGATTTCGACGATCGACTCGACTTCACGGAGCGCATGGCAAAGCGATTTGCCAACGGAAAGAACCGGCGCGAGATTGCACCGGCGCGGGTGAATTTCTGGATGGACGAAACATCGCTCCTCTGGGAACAGTTTTCTCGCGCCACGCCGGGTCGCGGGAATAGCGTCGGCTGGCGATTGATCGAACGATCCATCTCCAGAGAGGCAGTAGGTAAGTCGGCCAAGCGTAAGGTGATCGTTCCGGGCCAGCCGCCTACCGATGAAGAGTACGCGCGGGTCAATATCCAGAACAGGGAACAGAAGCATTGGCCGAAGGTCGGCGATGACTGGAAATGCGGATGCTGCCAGCGATCGAAACGAGAGATATGCCGCAAATCCAGCAACTCCGGGAAATGGACGGCAAGAATCCATATCCTGTACGACTGGGTCGCCGAAGAAGACCCCAGCGCGCTCTATTGGCGTGGGGCTGAGGCCATTGCGCACATGGTCATCGGAAGCCACGTGCTAGTGCTCGTCTGCCAAGACTGCCGGGAGGTTCAAACTCAGGCCAGCAAGCTCACGGGGCTAAGTTCGTGGTCCCTCACCGTACAGGACATCAACGCGGCGATCGCGAGCGTCACGCCTTACCAGCGGCACGAGGTGGATGAAGCGTTGGCGAAGGAGGCCGCAGAAAACAACCGGGAACTGGTCGCTGCCGTCACCGACTACCTCGAACACGAACGACATGCGCGCGCCAAGCTAGGCCGCGCCAAGTGGCTCGCCAAGCTGCACAGGTGTTCGGCTGAAGACATCCTCCCCACGCTTGCATACGAATATGCCGAAGCCGTCGAAGTCGAGATGAATGAAGGCCAAGCCTACATCACTTGGCTTCTCGCAGAAGGGCAACGTTTTGAACGGTTGCGTTCTGCGGAGCAGGTAACCGTCGCGTCGCAGAATGCGACCCGCCTCAGCCGCGCTTCGCGGGCAACCACATCTCCCCAATCAAGCGGCAAGTAAAAGGTACGCGCATCCCCACAATTCACAACTACCCGTAACGCTTGGGAAATTCCCACTTGTTTATGTTTCGTTCCTCATCATGTGATATGTACATTGCATAGCGAACCGAGTCGGAGACTTTGGACCGATGAAGAAGCGTCACGAAGAGTGGTACAAGCTGACAGGTGAAACCAAGCCGAAAGCTGCGAACACGGCATTGCCTCCTATCCGTGTCCTCGACCTGCCCGGCTTTCAGGGAATCGAAGACAAACTTTGCATCTACACCCCGACCCGTGGCGCGCTGTCTCCAGAAATGGACGCCATGATTGATGACCTTTCGACGGCAACGTTCGGCATCACCGCGAACGACACTCTGTTCGCACTTCCTGAGATTTACAGCCGACTTCCTGAATGGTCGGACGAACGGATAGAAATCGAGGACCGCTACTACGACCACGAAGACCAGTACGAGACGGCCGAGGCCGCCGATGATGAGGCGGTTGCGATCTTGCTGTTGCGTGGCTTTGACTTTCGCGATGCGCGGGGTCAGCCTCTCCGGTGCACTCTCCATTTCAGCCGTCAGGCCGAGGCCGTTGCGAAGGGCATCATGGGTAAGATGCCGGATCGTGCGGCTGCTGGGCTGGAATCGTGGACCAAGAAGCTTGAGCAGGAAGCGAAGCTGCACTTGCAGAGGAAGCGAACCGGTTAATCGTCGCAAGTGCTCAGGGCTGCCCTGGTCCAACGAAGGGAATGCGTTTCATACTGTTCCGGTCGCAATCCGACGCCGCACAGAACAATGCGCACCTTTTGAGGGCCTTGACGGCGTCGCCGAAAACAACAGTCGGGGGAAACGGCGTGACCGGAAGCAAATGGCCGCGAGGCGCGGAGTGGCGGAAGTGGGACCTGCACATCCACAGCCCGGCATCGCACGGATTCATCGGCGACTATAACCAGTTCATCATCCAGCTGGGCAATGCCGATTGCGATGTGATCGGCATCAACGACTATTTCTCGGTCGCGGGCTACCGCGAAGTGGTCCGCCGGCTGGCCGATCCTGCCGGGGACACGGAAGGCAACGCGGCCTACCGCGACGCCCTCGAAAAGCTGCGCTGCAAGATCCTGCTGCCGGTCGTCGAGTGCCGCATGACCAACGTGCTGATGAACAAGCAGGGCAAGGGCGGCCAGCGTCTCAACTTCCATCTGATATTCGACCCGGCGCTCGATCCGGAAGATATCGAGATGTTCCTGAAGAATCAGCAGGCGGGCGGCAGCTCGATCGGCGGTCGGTACGCCAACAGCGAGTTCCTGCTGAGCGTGCAAGTCGATTTCAACGAAATCCTGAAGAAGCTGGGCACGGACGGCAGCTTCCGCGGGCGGTATCTCGTCTGGCTGCCCTATGACGAATATGGCGGCATCGACAACATCGACCCAAATACCGATGCGATGCTCAAGCAGCACCTGATCCGCGACGCGGATATTCTGGGTTCGGCCAACAAGGCGCAGGCCGACTTCTTTCTATGGAAAAACACTAAGTACGGCGAGGACTCCTACCGCGAGTGGTTTGGAAACCGGAAGCCGTGCGTCAAAGGCAGCGATTCCCACAACGTCAACGACGAGCTCGGCAAACTCAAGGATCAGGACTCCCGGCCGACCGACAAGTATTGCTGGATCAAGGCCGATCCGACCTTCGCCGGACTGCGCCAGATCATCAACGAGCCGGAGGACCGCGTCTATATCGGCCGCATGCCGCCCAAGCTCGAAGAGGTGCGCGGCAACGCCACACGGTTTATAGACCGGCTTCACATTCGGAAGAACGCCGACGCCGACACGCCGGATACCTGGTTTGACAGCGAACTGTCGCTCAACGCCGACATGGTCGCCATCATCGGCAACAAGGGCAGCGGCAAGAGCGCGCTTGCCGATATCCTCGCGCTGGCCGGCAACACGCACTGCGACCCGGTGCATTTCTCGTTCCTCGTTAAAGACCGCTTTTGCGAGCGCAGCGGGAAGCTCGCAAAGCAGTTCACGGTCCGCCCCGTCTGGGCCGACGGCACCGAAACGGCGCTGCCGCTGAACGCGAAGCCCGACACCACCGGCGTCGAGCGCGTGCGCTACATTCCGCAGACCTATCTGGAGAAGGTCTGCACCGAGACGGAGCCCGGCCAGCAGAGCGAATTCCAGGCCGAGCTGCGCAAAGTCATCTTCTCCCATATCAGCGAAGCCGACCGGCTCGGCCGGCAGACGCTCGACGAGCTGATCGAATACAAGACCGAGGAACTGAAAGGGCAGATCGACAACGCGCGGCGCGAGATCGAGCGGATGAATGGCGAGCTGGTCCGCCTTGAAGAAAAAGCGGCCCCCGCCTACACCGCGCGTATCGAGGCGCTGCTGCGGCAGAAGCAGCAGGAACTGAAGGCGCATAAGGAGATCGAGCCGGCAAAGGTCGAGCAGCCGAACGAAGTAAGCCCCGAACAAAAGGCGGCCTACGACGCCATCGCGGAAAAACTCGCCGCCGAACGGACCACGCTCAACCGGATCGACATGGAGACGGCGGAGAAGACGCAGCAGCAGAAGACGCTGACGGAAAAGATCGCGCTCACCCGAAAAGTCGAGGGCAAGATCGACAATTTCGAGAGCGAGTACGCCCGCCTCGACCGCGAGACTGCCCCCGACCTCGAAAAGCTGGGATTGTCGCTCTCCGCGCTGGTCTCGCTTACCGTCGACAAAGCGGCGCTCACGACCGTGCGCGACAAGCTCATTGCCGAAAAGACGCTCGTCGATGCTGCGCTGGATGATGCCGGCGCCGGCAGCCTTCCCGCGCAGAAAGCAGCGTGCCTGCAACGTATCGCCGGGCTTCAGGGGCAGCTCGATGCGCCGAACAAGCGCTTTCAGGAGTACAACGAGGCCCTGCGATCCTGGCAGGAGAAGGGCCTGCTCATCGAAGGAGCGGCCGACAAGCCCGATACGCTGAAAGGCTATGAAGCGCAGCTCTCATACCTGAAGACGGGCCTTCCCGGCGATATCGAGAAGCTGCGCACGCAGCGCTGGGACATCGCCCGCGGCATCCACAAATGCGTCGCCGCGATCCGCGACGCGTACAAGGAACTATTCTCTGCGGTGCAGGAGCTGATCGGCTCCAGCGTCATCATCAAGGAAGGATTCAAGCTCACCTTCGAGAGCAGCATCATCGAGCGCAACCTCGAAGGTGACCTCTTCGACAAATTCGTTTCAACGGGCGTCGCCGGCTCATTCTACCGAAAGGAAAAGGGCACGGCACTCGAAGAAATCCGTACGGATTTCGACGTAAACGACGAAGACGAGGCGCTCGCCTATGTCGAGAAGATCATCGCCTATCTCGAACGCGACATGCGTACCGCGCAGCAGACGCCCACGGGCGTCGCCGGTCAGCTACGCAAGAACGTCGATGTAAAGGCGCTCTACGATTTCCTCTGGGGCCTCGGCTACCTGGAGCCGGAATATTCGCTGAAGCTGGACGGCAAGGACCTGAGCCACCTCTCGCCCGGCGAGCGCGGCACGCTCCTGCTGGTCTTCTACCTGCTGGTCGATAAGAGCAACAAGCCGATCATCGTCGATCAGCCAGAAGAGAATCTCGACAGCCAGACCGTGTACCGGCTGCTGATCCCGGTCATCAAGGACGTGAAAAAGCGCCGCCAAATCATCATGGTGACGCACAGCCCGAACATCGCGGTGGTCTGTGACGCGGAACAGATCATCCACGCCCATATCGACCGCGCGGCCGGCAATGCTGTCATTTACACGATGGGCGCCATCGAGTCGCCGGCCATAAACCGCTTCCTCGTCGATGTGCTGGAAGGCACACGACCCGCCTTCGACAACCGCGACGCCAAGTATTTCGTTTCGTAGAGCGGCGGTTATGGCAAAGCGGAAGAGACCGGGGAGGCTCTACAAATCGCGCGTTCAGCAACCGCACACTCGACGCGCTGATCGCGGACCAGATATTCCTTGCCGACGCCGGAACCTTCAACGACCCGCTCGACACGAGGCCTACTCTCGATACGGATATCGATGCCGACGCGCTGGCGGCAATCCTCGCGTGGCTCTAGGTGGCGATCTGGCGATGAGCCTGATCGCTGCGGGCCAGGAGATGCGCTTCCCGCGCGGCCGAGCCAAACCCGATGGATTCTGTTGATTAGGACGCGATCCTTTTTGGTCGCGGCGACGTGTGAAAGGACGTACTCGACTGTATATAGACAAGGCGGCGCGCAGCCGCCGATCAAAGTGCGAGCGAACAGGCGGTAGCGATGGATGACGACGACAGTGCTGGCGGCAAGCTCCCCCGCGACAAGCTCTCGAAAATCGCCCGCGGCGAGCCATTGACGGCTGCCGAAGAGATCGCACGCAGCACGCGCGAACTCACGGCCGAGCGCATCGCCCGCGATTATCTGGAATCGCCGTCGCTCAAAATGGCGCGGGCCCTTAACATTGTCCCTCCGGCAAAGCTGGCTCGCGATTATGCCATTTCGCCTGCGCAGCAGGTCGCGCTCGGGCTTAGCTCGGCCTTTGGAGGGGCCGAGGCCGCGCGCATGGAAGCGATGCGCAAGATGCTTGAACCGTCCACGGCGCTGGCCGCGAAGCTCAATGCGATCCAGCCATTGGCAATCGACCATGCCAAGCTCGCCTCGATCGGCGCAATCATCCCGTCGATTGATCCAAAGTTGATTCCGGCGATCCAGGGCGTGCGACCGCTCAAGATTGATCCGTTGTTGGCAAGCACCGTGAGCCAGGCGCAGCGGACGTTCGAAGAGGCAATGCGACCGCTCGGCGACATCGGATCGGCGATCAAGCAGTTCGAAGAGCAGCAGCGTGCCGTCCAGAAATCGCTGCTCGCCGCTCTTGCCGGGCCGTTCGGTGATATCGCCAAGACCTCGCAATGGGCGAGCATGCTCGGCCGGGTCTACCCCTCCGATATCACCAAACTGCTCGGCGAAAGTCTTGGCACGGCTGTCGGCGGCATGCGGAACGCGATCGCCAAGAACTTCGTCCGTTCGGCCGCGATCGATCAGGCCAAGATGAGCACAATGCTCGGGCTGACCGCCCGGTTCGAAGCCGATTTCGCGGCGACCCAGCTCAAGATGTCGGCGCTCGCCGGCATTGGCGAAGTGTTCGACCGGCGCAGTCATTACCAGATCGACGCTTATCATTCGCTCTTTGGTGAGTGGCGCACGCGCGACGATCTACCAGAAAATTTCTGGCGTGACCGGCGTGTGCGCAAGCGCATGTATCGCGAGGCCAAAGTCGATGAAGGGCTGATTGTCGCCCAGCCAGGCATGGCGCTCGAGATTATGATCGGGAGCGGGCTGACCATCGGGCTTCGTTCGGAAGCCAATGCCGTGGCGGTCGTGACTCTTGGCGAAGTATCGATGATCGTGCGGTCGCGCGGCACCAGCAAGGATGCCTATGCGTTAGTCGGGCGGTTCGAGCAGGAGCTGCGCGCTTATGTCGAGCGCAAGCTCGAAGAACGCTTCGGTCCGGACTGGTTCAAGCTGCGCGCGTCGAACCTGATCGGCAAGGCGAAGGAGATTCGCAAGGTGGCGATGGCGCGCGGTGAAGCGTTCGCACCGCTGGTCAACTTTACCGAATTGGGTGAGCTGTCGGGGATCATCCAGAACACGAAAAACTGGGATGAAGTGTTCGGCAGTGTGTTCGTCGAGAAGACCGAATTCGACCATGACATGCAGAAGTTGATTGCAGTCCGGCGCCCGACGATGCACATGCGCCCGATCGACGGCGTGCGCCTCGTAGAGGTGATCTGTGTGATGCAGCGGCTGTCCGAGCAGATGGCGGACGATGGCGCGTGGAAGCTCGCGGCCGAGTCCGATCGCTAGGCAAGCTACTCGGAAGTCCGCCCAGCGTTTGGCGGGCAGGAGTCGCGTTGGCGCTCCTAATTGTACGACCGATTCCGGGGTCGGCGATTTTCCGCCCGAACGACAACAACCGAGGTGCAAAGCTGCCATTCGCGTCATGGAGACGGGCGTCGGCTTCGGGTCGGATTTGCCTCGCCCGCTGGTCTTTGCCAGTTCCTCACGCCCAACACCGGAGGAAATATCGCGGGGTTTCCGAGTGGGAGGAAAGGCGGTAGCGCTCTTGTGCTACCAAATGCTGCAATAGACCGAGAACACTATTCCGGCTTCCGGAGCGGTTACTACGGCGACGGCTCGGGGAACGCTGCCATTGCGTTCGACCCGTCCTGGGATTTGAGGCGCATCAGGCCGCATTTCTTTCCCGCGCGGCATCAGTCGTCTTCGGCGCCAGAGCAGAACACACCAAAACCATGCAAGAGGGCGAGGGTACTTGGTCGGGACGCAAGATGCCGTTGAAGACAGAGATTTGGAGCGGGCGGTTGGCCAAACCGAACATGTCGTGGCAAGAAGCTGCCCCAAGCCTTTCACGTAAGTCCGGAGAGGTGAAAGTCGTCGGTCAACGAGCATGGTCCCCTTACGCCCTGCATTTACACAGGGCGCGATATTCGCACCGCGCATGGCGTTCGTAGTCGAGGAGCAACCCGCATCTTCAATAGGCGTGCCTGCCAGTCGTAAGGCGATAAAGTCTTCAAGAAGCGCCCAAGAGAACAAACCTTGGAAGGAGTTGCCCGACCTCACCGGAGTGCTCGAGTCCGAATTTGTCCGGCCGTTCTACGCCGGTGACAACACGTATCCATACCGAACCGGGGCGCAGCAGATCGTCGTTGTCCCTTGTGGGAGGAGCGGCATAGTCCCAGCAGCCCAAATCGGATTGCATCCAGGGTTGAGCCATTGGTGGGATCGCGCCGAATTGTATTTTTCGATGGGACACCCCGGCCGGATGTCTAATGCCGTCGCATGCCGTCTAAATCAATAGCATCCTGCATGATGGGCGTTTTGGCGGGTAAATTCCGAAAGTTACTATAAGTTTTTGATTTTATTGATGATATGGCGGAGAGAGCGGGATTCGAACCCGCGTTACGGTTTCCCGTAAACACACTTTCCAGGCGTGCGCCTTCAACCACTCGGCCACCTCTCCGTCTTAGCATCTCGCGTCGGCCGGTTTCGCCGCGCGGGTTGGGGAGATGCTCCCGTGGGAAGTCCTCGACGGACATCTGGTGCCTTCAACCGGCGGGCAACCTTCCCGGCACCGCTAGCCGTCTAGGCAAACAGGCGCGGGGCTCATCTAGTCGATCCGAAAGCGAATGCCAAGCCATATTGGCGTTGCCGCGGCTTTTGCCGTGTATGGCGCAAAGGCGGGTTCGGGAGGGCGATGCGTTCGAATGATGTGTACAGGCCGATCGTGGCGCGCCGGTGATGCTTGACTTCGGCTGCGCCCGGCTGTCGACTACCGTTAATCATGCAATCCCGGTGAACGGTTGCGGGCTTTCCTGGGAATTGCCGGTTCGGTTTTGCAATTCCGACGAAAGCCGGCAGGCGGCCTTCCTGGAATTGCTTGGGCGAGGGGCATCGTCCTGACATGGCATCGATCGACCGGCAACCCGCGGGGCGGCCTGACAGCGGGCTTTCCTTGATCCCGGTGGCGTGGCTCGTCATCGTCATGGGGCTGTCGGCCTACGGCCTGATCGCAAACTGGCGGCTGATCGGCGACTTCAGCCTGCCGGAAAATGCATTCCTGCTCGTCTATGGCGGCTTGACCGGCGGTGTGATCACCATCCTGTGGGGATTGTACCTGCTTGGCCTTGCCTTCAACCGCTCGGCCCGCTTCCCGCGCCATTACACGATCTGGCAAATCGCCATCATCGTCTGGCTCGTCGTGCGCCAGGCCTATGTGTTTTACAGCTTCGCCTTCTGGGCCGAAGCGCTGGGCTTCACCGTGGCCGAGATCGCCATCGGCCTGCTCTGCATCTATCTCCTGCGCAACGGGGCCGGCGCGGACACGATCTACGCCAATCCGGAGACCGAGCGGCCGCCGGTCTTCGTCTCGATCCTTGCCGCGCTGCTCGGCATCATCCTTGGCGGCGTGATCGGCGCCTGCGCCGGGTTCTTCGCCGGCTCGCTGATCGCGGACCTGACGCATATGAGCTGCTTCGAGGGCGCCTGCGGATTTTTCGCGGCTTTTGTCGGCCTGGGCGGCCTGATCGTCGGCGCGATCGCCGGCGGTATTTTCGCCGTCTGGCGGGCGAACCGGCGCGGACCGGCGCGGGCTCGCTAATTTCACGGGCCGCGATTGCGCGCGAACCACGCACGCTCTATGTCGATTGCGGGGTAGACGGAGAGCGTCGATGTTGCGTTTCATCTTTCGGCTGGCAGCCATGGTTGCGCTGTCGATCGCCGTCATCATGGCGGTGATCGACACGACACGCTCGGTCGCAGCGTCGTCGCTGGTGATGACGCCGCTCAACGCGAGCTGGCTCGCGGTGTCGCCCGATACCCGCGCGGCTTTCGAGACTTTCGTGCGCGGCAGGGCAAACCCTCTGGTGTGGGACGGCGCGGTCGCCTGGGTGCTCGCGCAACCCGGTTTCGCGGTGTTCGCGGTGCTTGCCTTGCTGCTCTACGCCATCGGTTACCGGCGCAAGCGCCGCGGCGCGGAATTCGCTCCAAGCCCTTGAAGGCTTTTGTTCTGACGCAATTCCGCACGCAAACCGCAGCACATTTTTCCTGAGATTGCTTTTAAGAGACGTGCCGGATCGCCGGTAACCGCTTTTTCCAACAGGTCAAAATTCCACGTGAATTTTGTTTCGCGCCGTGCCAGATTGACCGGGAGCGGGAGGGGTCAAACACTTCCTGCCTGGCGCCGCAAGCCCGCCGGAGAACCGGGCGCGCAGGCGGTGCAAAAACGGAAAAATAACCGACAGGGTGTGGATCACATGAAACGTATCGTTCTCGGCCTTCTGGCCGCAACCGCAATGGTTCTTCCGGCTTTCGCCGCGGACGTGCAGCCGGCCATCCTCTACGATCTGGGCGGCAAGTTCGACAAATCCTTCAACGAGGCCGCCTATAACGGCGCCGAGAAGTTCAAGAAGGAAACCGGCGTCGCCTATGTCGAATTCGAAGTCTCCAACGCCTCGCAGCGCGAGCAGGCGCTGCGCCGCTTCGCCGAGGACGGCCGCAACCCGATCGTCATGGCGGGCTTTGCCTGGGAGGACGCGCTGAAAGCGGTCGCGAAAGATTATCCCGACCTCAACTTCGCCATCATCGACGATGCCGTCGACCTGCCCAATGTCCGCTCGCTGGTGTTCAAGGAGAACGAAGGCTCCTACCTCGTCGGCATCCTGGCGGCGATGGCGTCGAAGTCGAAGAAGGTCGGCTTCGTCGGCGGCATGGACATCCCGCTGATCCGCAAGTTCGAATGCGGCTATGTCGGCGGCGCCAAGTCGGCCGGCGCGACCGATGTCATCCAGAACATGACCGGCGATACGCCGGCCGCCTGGAACGACCCGGCCAAGGGCGGCGAGATCGCCAAGACGCAGATCGATCAGGGCGCCGACGTGGTCTATGCCGCTGCCGGCGGCACCGGCGTCGGCGTGCTGCAGGCGGCGGCGGATGCCGGCAAGCTCGGCGTCGGCGTTGATTCCAACCAGAACGGCCTGCAGCCCGGCAAGGTGCTGACCTCGATGATGAAGCGCGTCGACGTTGCCGTCTACAACACCTTCATGGACGGCAAGAACGGCACCTTCAAGGGTGGTCTGGAGAATCTCGGCCTCAAGGAAGGCGGCGTGGACTACGCCATGGACGACAACAACAAGGCGCTGGTGACCGACGAGATGAAGGCGGCTGTCGAAAAGGCCAAGGCCGACATCATCTCCGGCAAGGTCCAGGTGCACGACTACACCGCCGACAACGCCTGCCCCTATTGATCGGCAGCTGAAGCGGAGCGGTTCAGTGACTGAACCGCTCTAACTTTTGTTTTCACGCAATTCCGGACGGAAAACCGCTACGCACTTTTCCGGGAATTGCTCTGGGGTTCGAACCGCCGGGCCAATGCCCGGCGGTTTTGTTTTGGAGACGGTACGATGCGACCGGCAATCGAAGCGTTGGCCGAACGCGACGTCGAGCCAATGGCGCGGCTTCGGCTCAAGGCTTTCTTTGAGGGTACGGATCGGACCCTCGACGAGGACATGGCCGGGCTGCGCGGGCTGATCGCCGGCGACGGCTTCGAGGCGGCCTTTGTCGCCCGCGACCGCGACCGGCCCGTCGGGAGCTGCCTGCTCGTCCGCGACGAAATCAGTTCGCCGCACGACCTGGCGCCATGGCTGGCCGGACTGATCGTCGAGGAAGCCTATCGAGGCGGCGGTGTCGGCACGGCGCTGGTCAGAACCGTCGAAGCTCGTGCCACTTCGGCCGGTGTCGGCAAGCTCTATCTCTACACATGGCAGGCGCGCGGCTTCTACGAGGCGCTTGGATGGACGGCGGTCGAGACCTTCGAGCAGGACGGCGCGCCGATGCTTCTGATGTCGAAGTCTCTGCTTTGACGCAATTCCGGACGGAAGGCTACGACGAGGGCGCGCCGAGCCAACCGCCCCGCACTTTTCCTGGAATTGCTTTTATAGCGTGCCGGCGAGATAGCCGAGCGCAAAGGCCGCCACCAGGGCAAGCGCGATGACGAAGCCCAGCCTGCCGCCAAGCGAATGCAGGCCGATGCCGTAGGGCTTGCGCTCGAGCCGGTGGATCATCGGTGGCGGCGCTTCCGTCTCCGGGACGGCTACGCCGGCCAGCCGCGTCTGCATCTGCGGCAGTTCGGCAAGGCGTTGCGTGACCAGTTCCTAGCGATCGCCACGCCCTTCAGGCCCCTCGGGATCGAAGGCGCGCAAACGTTCGGCCAGCCGCAGCACCGTGTCGCGAAAGGCGGGATCGATCTCGAGGTCGCGCTCGGCGCGGGCGCGTTCCCTGTCGTTCATCAAGCCAAAGACATAATCGCCGGCTCGAGCGACGCGGTCGCTTTCACTGGACATGGCCGTCTTTCCCCATGGCCTCACCAATGCGGCGGCTTGGTCACCGGCACATCGGAGGCGGTCTGCTCCTCCAATTCCAGGAAGCGGTCGGCCAGGGCTGCGAGCTTGCGCTCCATGCGCTCGATCACCTTCCACTGTTCGGCGATCTGGCCGGACAGCTCCTCGATGGTCTTCTCCTGCTCGGCGGCGCGGATTTCCAACGTCGTCAGCCTATCGTCAGGCATGGCCATGAAAAACCGATCCTTGCGAATGTGTAGCTTCCAGCTAAGCAGATATTCGTGGGATGCCCCACGAATATCTGCTTAGCTCTGTTGGTTTTCGCAGGTTCAGATCGCAAAACCGTGGGGCGCTTTTGCGGAACCTGCTCAGGTTCGAAATTGACAAGGACGCGGGGATTTGTCGAGAGTGAACGGCCGATTGGCATAAGCGGGGCATCATGCTAGGCATTTTGACCAAGCGATAAAAAAATAACAGTGGGAACAGGCTGCATGGCGCAAGCCGCAATCGAGCTCATAGGCATCAACAAGAGCTTTGGCGCGGTGCGCGCCAACCGCGACATCAACCTGGAAGTCGCGCGCGGCACGATCCACGGCATTGTCGGCGAGAACGGCGCCGGCAAGTCGACGTTGATGTCGATCCTCTACGGCTTCTACCAAGCCGATAGCGGCGAGATCCGCGTCGGTGGCAAGCCGGTGTCGATCAACACCTCCAACGACGCAATCGCGCTTGGCATCGGCATGGTGCACCAGCACTTCATGCTGGTCGACAATTTCACGGTGCTGGAGAACATCATCCTCGGCGCCGAAAACGATGCGCTGTTGAAGAGCAGCATCGCCAAGGCTCGCTCCGAGCTTGACCGGCTGGAGCGCGAATACGGCCTCGAGGTCGATCCCGACGCCGTCATCGAAGAGCTGCCGGTCGGCCTGCAGCAGCGCGTCGAAATCCTGAAGGCGCTCTATCGCGGCGCCGAGATCCTGATCCTCGACGAGCCGACGGGCGTGTTGACGCCGGCCGAGGCCGACCACCTTTTCCGCATCCTCAAGCAATTGAAGGAGCAGGGCAAAACCATCGTGCTCATCACGCACAAGCTGCGCGAGATCATGGCGATCACCGACACGGTTTCGGTGATGCGCCAAGGCACGATGGTGGCGACCCGGGTGACGAAGGAAACCACGGTCGGCGAATTGGCCGAACTGATGGTCGGCCGGCGGGTGTTGCTCAGGGTCGAGAAGGGCCAGTCGGAAGCCGGCGCGGTAAAACTCTCGGTCAAGAACCTGACGGTCAAGGATTCGCGCGGCGTCACCATGGTCGACAATGTCTCCTTCGACGTGCGCGGCGGCGAGATCGTCGGCATCGCCGGCGTTGCCGGCAATGGCCAGTCCGAGCTGCTCGAGGCGATCTCCGGCATCCGGCATGCGGTTTCCGGCGAGGTGATGCTCGACGGCAAGCCGATCGACCTTACCGGCAAGGCCGATCCCGGCGAACTACGCGACCGCGGTCTCGCCCATGTGCCGGAAGACCGTCACCATGTCGGACTGGTGCTCGCCTTCGAGGAAAACGAGAACTCGATCCTCGGCTATCACGACGACGAGCGCTATTTGAAGGGGCCGTTCCTCGACATCGATGCCATCATGGCCGACGCCAAGGACAAGATCGAGAAATACGACATCCGCCCCGGCAATCCGCGCCTCAAGACCGCCAATTTCTCCGGCGGCAACCAGCAGAAGATCGTGCTGGCACGGGAAATGGAACAAGACCCCGGCGTGCTGATCGTCGGCCAGCCGACGCGCGGCGTCGATGTCGGCGCCATCGAATTCATCCACAAGCGGCTGATCGCCATGCGCGACCAGGGCAAGGCGGTGCTGGTGGTCTCGGTCGAGCTCGACGAGATCCGCTCGCTCTCCGACCGCATTCTGGTGATGTTTGCCGGCCGCGTCGTCGGCGAGCGCGGCCCCGACGCGACCGAAGGCGAGCTTGGGCTGTTGATGGCCGGCGTCGAGCATCAGGAGGCCGCCGAATGAGCACGCCTTACGCCAAATTGCCGGCCTGGGCCGACTATGGGTTGATTCCGTTGATCAACCTATCGGTCGCCTTCATCGTCGCCGGCTTCGTCGTCATGCTGGTCGGCGAAAACCCGTTCCGCGCCGCCGTCATCCTGGTCGAAGGCGCTTTCGGCAAGGGCACGGGCATCGCGTTCACTTTGTTTTACGCCACGACCTTCATCTTCACCGGACTGTCGGTGGCGGTGGCGGCGCATTGCAGCCTGTTCAACATCGGCACCGAGGGCCAGGCCTATATAGGTGGCCTCGGCATCGCGCTCGTTTGCCTGAGTTTCGACAGCACTTTGCCCTGGTGGGCGATCTTTCCGATCGCGATCGTGGCCGCGGCGGCGTTCGGCGCGCTTTGGGGGCTGATCCCGGCCTATCTGCAGGCCAAGCGCGGCTCGCACATCGTCATCACCACCATCATGTTCAACTTCATCGCCGCCTCGGTGATGGTCTACCTGCTGGTCGGCCCGCTGAAGCCGGCCGGCTCGCAGGCGCCGCAGACGCGCAATTTCCTCGCCGGCGCCGAATTGCCGAAGCTCAACTGGATCATCGAATTGTTCGGCGCCAAGATCCGGTCCGCGCCGCTCAACATCTGCTTCCTGCTGGCGCTGGTCATGGCCTTCCTGGTCTGGCTTTTGATCTGGCGCACCAGGCTCGGCTACGAGATGCGCACCTATGGCCACAGCCCGAAGGCGGCGCGCTACGCCGGCATTTCGGAAACCCGCATCATCATCACCGCGATGATGATCTCGGGCGCGCTGGCCGGCATGATGGCGCTCAACCCTGTCATGGGCGACCAGCACAATGTCGCGATCGATTTCGTGTCCGGCGCCGGCTATGTCGGCATCGCGGTCGCGCTGATGGGCAGGCTGCATCCGGTCGGCATCGTCTTGGCGGCAATCCTGTTCGGCATGCTCTACCAGGGCGGCGCCGAGCTTGCCTTCGAGATGCCGGCGATCAGCCGCGACATGATCGTCATCATCCAAGGGTTGGTCATCTTGTTCGCCGGCGCGCTGGAACACATGTTCAGGCCCTACATCCAGGCGCTGTTCGCCTCGGTCAGTCCGAAATCGGTCGGCATGCAGGCAGTGAACGGGAAGGGGGCCTGAGATGGACATTTTCAACGCCATCGTCCAGGTGCTGGATTCGACCATCCGCCTTTCGGTGCCGCTGCTGCTCGCCTGCCTGGCGGGCCTCTATTCGGAACGGGCCGGCATCTTCGACATCGGTCTCGAAGGAAAGATGCTGGTCGGCGCCTTTGCCGGCGCCGCCGCTGCTTCGGTCTTCCATTCCGCCTTCCTCGGCCTCGGCATGGCCATCCTGATTTCCGTCGCCTTTGCGATGGTGCATGGATTTGCGTCGATCACGCATCGCGGCAACCAGATCGTGTCCGGCGTGGCCATCAACTTCATCGCCGCAGGATCGACCATCATCCTCGGCCAGGCCTGGTTCCAGCAGGGCGGGCGCACGCCGGCGCTGCAGCCGGGCGAACGCTTCGCAGCAATCACCTGGCCCGGCGCCGACGCGATCAAGGATGTGCCGATCATCGGCCCGATCTATGCCGAGCTGATCTCCGGCCACTCGATCCTGGTCTACTTCGCCTTCGCCATGGTGCCGTTCACCTGGTGGGTGCTGTTTCGCACCCGCTTCGGGCTGAGGATGCGCGCCGTCGGCGAAAATCCGGCCGCCGTCGACACCGCCGGCATCTCGGTCGCGTGGCTGCGCTATCGGGCGCTGATCTGCACCGGCGTGCTTACCGGCGTCGCGGGCGCCTATCTGTCGATGGTGCAGAATGGCGGTTTCGTGAAAGACATGACCGCGGGCAAGGGCTATATCGCGCTTGCCGCGCTGATTTTCGCCAAATGGAAGCCGGTCAACGCCATGTTCGCCTGCCTTTTGTTCGGCTTCCTCGATGCCGCGGCGATCCGCCTGCAGGGCTCGCCGCTGCCGATCATCGGCAAGGTCCCTGTACAATTCATGCAGGCGCTGCCCTATGTGCTGACCGTCATCCTGCTCGCCGGCTTCATCGGCAAGGCTATCCCGCCGCGCGCCGGCGGCGTGCCTTATGTGAAGGAACGCTGAGGTTGGGGACGCTGGGGCCGGATTCGTCCGGCGGCGACCGGCATTTGAACAAGATCGTGGGAGAGAAGAACCGGATGTCGCATGATCTGTTCGAGGCGGCGAAGACGGCGATGGCCAAGGCCTATGCGCCCTATTCGAAATTCCCGGTGGGTGCGGCGTTGCGCACCGAAGACGGGCGCGTCTTCACCGGCGCCAACATCGAGGTGGCGTCCTATCCGGAAGGCTGGTGCGCCGAGACGACGGCGCTCGGCCACTACATCATGGGCGGCGGCGGCAGGATCGTCGAGATCGCGGTGATCGCCGAACGCATGGCCAAATGCTCGCCCTGCGGTGGCTGCCGGCAACGGCTGGCGGAATTCTGCCGGCCGGACACGAAGCTCTATCTGTGCGACAACGCCGGCGTGGCCGAGACCGTGACCATGGGCGACATGCTGCCTTACGGCTTCAGGGGCGACATCTTGAAATGATGGAAGCGCTGGATCATCTGGTCGAGAAGCTGGACGGGCTGGCGCCCGCGGCCGCGCTTGTGCTGGGCTCAGGCCTTGGCGGTCTGGTCGACCAGGTCAAGGATGCCAGGCGCATCTCCTATGCCGAACTGCCGGGCTTCCCGCGCAGCGGTGTTTCCGGCCACGCCGGCGAGGTGGTTGCCGGGCATTTCGCCGGCACGCCGGTACTCATGCTGTCCGGGCGCGCGCATTATTACGAGCATGGCAATGCCGCGGCGATGCGGCCGGCGCTTGAGGTGCTTGCCGGCATCGGCATCTCGCGCCTCATCCTCACCAACGCCGCCGGCTCGGTCGATCCTGAAATGGGGCCGGGTTCGGTGATGCTGATCACCGACCACATCAATTTCTCCGGCTCCAACCCGCTGATCGGCGAGCCGAGCGACCGCCGCTTCGTCGGTCTCACCGAGGCCTACGATGCCGGCTTGCGCGGCGCGATCGAGAAGGCGGCGAAGGCGACCGGCACGGCATTGCACCAGGGCGTCTATATGTGGTTTTCCGGACCCTGCTTCGAGACGCCGGCCGAAATCCGCATGGCGCGCGTCATGGGCGCGACGGCGGTCGGCATGTCGACCGCGCCGGAGGTCATCCTCGCCCGCTTCCTCGGCCTCAAGGTCGCCGCCTGCTCGGTGATCACCAATCTGGCGGCAGGCATGACCGGAGCGGAGCTCTCGCACCAGGAAACCAAGGACATGGCGCCGGTCGGCGGCGCGCGGCTGGCGACGATCCTGCGGCGCGTCTTCCAGGACGGCTTACCCGACTGATGCTGCCGCAGGAGATCATCCGCCACAAGCGCGACGGCCACAAACTCTCGGCCGACGAGATCGCGGCCTTCGTCGCAGGGCTGACGGCCGGCACCATCTCCGAGGGCCAGGTCGGCGCTTTCGCCATGGCCGTGTTCCTCAACGGCATGAGCCGCGAGGAGGCGGTGGCGCTGACGCTCGCCATGCGCGATTCCGGCGACGTGCTCGACTGGTCCGACCTGCCGGGGCCGGTCACCGACAAGCATTCGACCGGCGGCGTCGGCGACAATGTCTCGCTGATGCTGGCGCCGATCGTCGCCGCCTGCGGCGCCTATGTGCCGATGATCTCGGGCCGCGGCCTCGGCCACACCGGCGGCACGCTGGACAAGATGGATGCCATTCCCGGCTATGCCACCCAGCCGGACGTGGCGCTTTTCCGCAAGACGGTGCTGGAAGCGGGCTGCGCTATCATCGGCCAGACCGCCGATTTGGCACCCGCCGACCGCAGGCTCTACGCGATCCGCGACGTGACGGGGACCGTCGAATCGATCCCGCTGATCACCGCCTCGATCCTGTCGAAGAAACTTGCGGCGGGCTTGGGCTCGCTGGTGCTCGACGTCAAGGTCGGCAACGGCGCCTTCATGGAAAAGTCGCGCGATGCGGTCGCGCTGGCGAACAGCCTGGTCGAGGTCGCCAATGGCGCCGGCCTGAATGCATCCGCGCTGGTGACGGGCATGAACGAGCCGCTGGCTTCGGCGGCTGGTAACGCGGTCGAGGTGCGAAATGCCGTCGATTTCCTCACCGGCCGATATCGCGACCGCCGGCTGGAGGACGTGACGCTGGCGTTGGCGGCCGAGATGCTGCAGTCGGCGGGGCTCGTCTCGTCCCACCAGGACGGTATCAGGCGCGCCACCGAGGCGCTTGCCGGAGGCCGTGCGGCAGCCGTCTTCGCGCGAATGGTGGCGGTGCTTGGCGGTCCCGGCGATTTCATCGAGAAACCGGAAAAGTATCTGCCGACGGCGCCGGTCGAATTGGCCGTGAAAGCGGAACAGGATGGGTTCGTGACCGGCATCGCCACGCGCGATATCGGGCTTGCCGTCGTCACGCTCGGTGGCGGGCGTTCGCATCCCGACGACAAGATCGATCATGCCGTCGGTCTGACCAGGCTGTTGCCGGTCGGCGCCGAGCTGCGCCCGGGCGAGGCACTGGCGCTGGTGCATGCCCGCACCGACGCCCAGGCCGGGGCGGCAGCGGCCGCCGTGCGTGCCGCCTATACGATCGGGGGTTCCAAGCCGCCCGCCGAAAAGACCGTGCTCAGGCGGATATTGCCTCGCTGATCGGCCTTACTGAACGAGCAGCAGCGAGCCGTCCTGGACCTGGTATTTCTGCAGGCGCTGCAGGAAGCTCATGCCGATCAGGTTGGTCTGCAGCGCCCTGTCGTCGAGCACCATCGCCTGGACGTTGTCGACCGATATCTTGCCGATCTGCAGGCGCTCGACCGTCACCACGGCGGCCTTGATCGCCCCGTTGGCGGTGTTCACCTGGCGATTGAAGTCGGACGGGTTGAGCGAGATGCCGATCCTGCGGGCGGTCGAGGTGTTGATGGCGACCAGCGTCGCGCCGGTGTCGATCATACCGTCGATCTGACGGCCGTTGAACTTGAACTGCGACGTGAAGTGACCGCGCCCGTCGGCATTGACCAGCACCTGACGGCCGAGCGGCATCGGCGTCGCCGGCTTGTCCGGGACCGAAGCGAGATTGACCTGCGGCTCTGCTTTCGGCGCAGCCGGCCGCGAGGCGACGGTCGATTTCAACAAGCCGTCCACCAGATGCGGATTCGCCTGATAGACGATCGGAATCGAGGCCGAGGTTCCGGCAAAGATGCCAAAGATGAGAAGCTTGCGCAGCATGGATGCCCCTTAAATCGAGGCCGCATCCTTACGCCGGCATGGTGGTTTCCGCTTTAACGTGCGCCGGAACCGCGCGGTTGTGTAAACGCGTGGTAAACGGATGCGCTCATTTTGTCCCGTACATGCGGTCGCCGGCGTCGCCGAGGCCGGGCATGATGTAACCTTTGTCGTTCAACTGCCGGTCTATAGAGGCGGTGAAGATCGGCACGTCCGGATGCGCCTTGGTGAAGCGCTCGATGCCTTCCGGGGCGGCAAGCAGGCAGAGGAAGCGGATGTTGGTGGCGCCGCGGCCCTTCAGCTTGTCGATCGCGGCGATCGCGGAATTGGCGGTCGCCAGCATCGGATCGACGACGATCACCAGGCGGTCGGCAAGATCGCTCGGCGCCTTGAAGAAATACTCGACCGCTTCCAGCGTCTCATGGTCGCGGTAGAGGCCGATATGGGCGACGCGTGCCGCCGGCACCAGGTCGAGCAAGCCTTCGAGCAGGCCGTTGCCGGCGCGCAGCACCGAGGCGAAGACCAGCTTCTTGCCTTCCAGCGTCGGCGCTTCCGTCTCCTCGATCGGCGTCTCGATCATGGTCGTGGTCAGTTCGAGATTGCGGGTCACCTCATAGCCGAGCAGAAGTGAAATCTCGCGCAGCAGCCGCCGGAAACCTGCCGTGGAGGTCTCCTTCTTGCGCATGATGGTCAGCTTGTGCTGGACGAGGGGGTGGTCGACGACGGTGACGCCCTGCATGATGTGCTCCGACTGGTTCGGGGTAGTAGTCAGTAGTGAGTAGTGAATAGTGAGCCGATTTGCGAGTCCTCGCCTCGGGGAAAGCTCTGGCCTTCAACCGATCTATGCGCGCTCGGCCAAATCCATAACTACTGACTACCGACTACTCCCTACTCACTCACCGCACCTTCACGTCCAACCGGCCCAGCAGCATCGCCTTGGTCTTCTTGTCCACGAAGGCCGCCTCGATGGCCGTTCTGGTGATCCCTGCGAGCGCCTTGTCGTTCATGGCGAAATGCTCGGCGGCGATATCGTATTCGCGCTTCAGCGAGGTCCAGAAGTAGGGCGGGTCGTCGGAGTTGAGCGTTACCTTGCAGCCGGCGGCGCGCAGCGCCGGGAAGGGATGGTCGGCGAAGCTGTCGAACACTTTCAGCGCGATGTTTGAGCCTGGGCAGCATTCCAGCACCACGCCTTCGGCGGCGATGCGGCGGACAAGGTCCGGGTTTTCGATGGCGCGAACGCCGTGGCCGATGCGTGACGGGCGGATGTGGTCGAGCGCCGCCTTGACACTTTCCCAGCCCATCAGTTCGCCGGCATGGATGGTGATGCCGAGGCCCGCCTCGCGCGCGATCTCGAAGGCGCGCACATAGTCCTCGAAATCGCCGATGCGCTCGTCGCCGGCGACGCCGAAACCGGTCACCAGCGGATGGCCGCAGCGCGCCGCGAAGCGCGCCGCCTGCTCGATCGCCTCAACCCCGACATGGCGCACGCCGGTGACGATCATGCGGCCCTCGATACCGGTCTTGGCCTTGGCGCGGGTCATGCCTTCGCCCAGCGCGTCCGTATAGGCTTTTGGCGACAGGCCGGCCTTTTTGGCATGGTCCGGCGAGGTGAAAACCTCGGAATAGATGGCGCCGTCGCGGGCGAGGCTGGTCAGGTAATGGTCGGCGAGGCGCGCATAGTCCTCTTCCGTGCGAAACAGGTCGGAAGCGAAATCGTAAGCGGCGAGAAACGAGGTGAAATCGTGCCAGACGAAAGAGCCGTTCCGGATGTAGGGCGAAGGGTCCTCGCCGTATTTGCGGGCCTGGCTGACGACGAGCTCGGGCGCCGCCGCCCCTTCGATGTGGCAATGCAGTTCGGCCTTCAAAATCATGCGGTCATCTCGTCCGATATGCTGCTCTCGCGCAGATTCTGGCCGGAAAATCATGCGTGACCTTTCCCTGCGGGGTTTTGAAGGCGCGGCCGAAAACCGCGCCTTGGACAATAGCGTCGGCACCATCGATCGGCTATGGTCCCGCCGGTTTTATGACGGATCAAAATAATGTCAGTTGAGAGAACCACGGCCGCGGGCGGCATGGAAACTTCCTATGGTTTCAGGACGGTCGGGGAAGGCGAGAAGCAGCCCCTCGTCAACGACGTCTTCCACAAGGTGGCCAATCGATACGATCTGATGAACGATCTGATGTCGGCTGGGTTGCATCGGTTGTGGAAGGACGCGATGGTCGCCTGGCTGAACCCTCCCAAAAAAGTGGGCTGGAAGGTGCTCGACGTCGCCGGGGGCACCGGCGATATCGCCTTCCGCATCGTCGAGGCCAGTCAGCGACAGGCCCATGCCACGGTGCTCGACATCAATGGCTCGATGCTGGCTGTCGGCCGCGACCGCGCCGAGAAGCAGGGTCTTGCGGCAAACACCGACTTTGTCGAGGCCAATGCCGAGGAATTGCCTTTCGAGGATGAGTCCTTCGACGCCTATACGGTCGCGTTCGGCATTCGCAACGTGCCGCGCATCGAAGTCGCCCTTGCTGAAGCCTATCGCGTGCTGAAGCGCGGCGGGCGGTTGCTCTGCCTCGAATTCTCCGAGGTCGATATGCCGCTGCTCGACAAGGCCTATGAGGCTTGGTCGTTCAATGCGATTCCCAAGATCGGCAAAGCGGTCACCGGCGATGGCGAGCCCTATTCCTACCTTGTCGAATCCATCCGCAAATTCCCCAACCAGCAGAATTTCGCGGCGATGATTGCCCGCGCCGGCTTCGACCGCGTCACGTTCCGCAACTATTCGGGCGGCATCGCCGCCCTTCATTCCGGCTGGAAGCTTTGAGGCGCGGCCCCTTGCAGCAGGCCCCTTTGACACAGGCAGGGCTATGAGCAGCGTCGCCGCCGCCTTTCGGCTCGCCAGGGCCGGCTGGGTGTTGGTCCGCGAGGGCGTCGTCGCGGCGTTGCCTGGCGAAGAACTCTCCGGCATGCCGAAATTCGGCTGGCGCGTGGCGCGGCTTTTTACCCGCCGCCGGGCGCTGAGCTATCAGCGCGGCGACAGGCTGGCGCGAGCGGTGGTGCGGCTCGGACCCTCCTACGTCAAGCTCGGCCAGTTCCTGGCGACGCGGCCCGATGTCGTCGGCAACGACATGGCGCTGGACCTCGCGCTGTTGCAGGACAAGATGCATACCTTCCCGAAAGCGGAAGCGATCCATGCGATCGAAGCCTCGCTCGGGCGCAGGATCGACGATCTCTATGCCAGGTTCGGGGACCCCGTTGCCGCCGCCTCGATCGCGCAGGTGCATGGCGCCGACGTGGCTCGTGACGGAACGACGTCGCGCGTGGCGGTGAAGGTCATCCGGCCCGGCGTGCGGCGCCGCTTCTTCCAGGATCTCGAAAGCTATTTCCTTGCGGCCCATCTGCAGGAAAGATACATCCCCTCCTCGCGCCGGCTGCGTCCGGTCGAGGTGACCCAGACGCTGGCGCAGACCACCAAGGTCGAGATGGACTTGAGGCTCGAGGCGGCCGCACTTTCGGAACTCGGCGAGAACACCAAGGACGATCCGGGCTTTCGCGTGCCCGCGGTTGATTGGGAGCGCACCGGCCGCGACGTGCTCACCATGGAGTGGATCGACGGCACCAAGATGAACGACATCGCCGGCCTTGCCAATGCCGGTCACAACCTCAAGGCGATCGCCGCCAATCTGGTCCAGTCGTTCCTCAGGCACACGCTGCGCGACGGCTTCTTCCATGCCGACATGCATCCGGGCAACCTGTTCGTCGAAGCCAACGGCACCATCGTTGCCGTCGATCTCGGCATTGCAGGCCGGCTCGGCAAGAAGGAGCGGCGCTTCCTCGCCGAAATCCTCTACGGCTTCATCGTGCGCGACTACCAGCGCGTCGCCGAGGTGCATTTCGAGGCGGGCTATGTGCCGCGCCAGCACAATGTCTCGGCCTTCGCGCAGGCAATCCGCGCCATCGGTGAGCCGATCCACGGCCAGTCGGCCGAGACCATTTCGATGGCGAAGTTGCTGACGCTGCTGTTCGAAGTCACCGAGCTGTTCGATATGGCGACGCGGACCGAGTTGGTGCTTTTGCAAAAGACCATGGTGGTGGTCGAAGGCGTCGCCCGCACGCTCGATCCGGCCTTCAACATGTGGAAGACTTCCGAGCCTGTGGTCAGCGACTGGATCGCGGGCAATCTCGGCCCGCGCGGCATGCTCACCGACGCGCGCGACGGCGCCAAGGCGCTATTGACGCTGGCACGGCAAGCGCCGGACCTTGCCGCCCGTACCGACCGGCTGTCGCGGGAGATCGACCTGATGGCCGAGAACGGCCTGCGCTTCGACGAAGCGACGGCCCGCGCGATAGGTAGGGCCGAAGCGCGCCACACCCGCTCCGGTCGGGTGGCGCTGTGGGTGATCGCGCTGACGCTGATCTACATCGCGTTGAAATTGCTCTGAGTCCCATGCGGCTTGCGATTAACTGACTGCATTGCTATCATTGCAGGCGCGCTATCTGAGCGAGTGCAATCACACATGGCCAGCATCACGATCCGCAATCTGGATGACGCGGTCAAGGACCTGCTGCGGCAGCTCGCCGCCGAAAACGGCTGCTCGATGGAAGAGCAGGCACGGGCAATGATACGCGCCGCGGTCGAAGGAAGGGCAGGGCAGGCTGACCGCATTGGCGAAATCGAGAAGACGCTGCGTGCGCTGACAGGCTCCAAGGAGCAGGCGGCGCCGGTTGTCGCCGCGTCCGCCAAATCAATTTCTCGGGGTTCTCTCTCCGGCAAGCGCATCCTGCTCATCATCGGCGGTGGCATCGCCGCCTATAAATCGCTCGACCTCATCCGGCGGCTGCGCGAACGCGGCGCGTCGGTGCGGGTGGTGATGACGTCGGCCGCGCAGGAGTTCGTCACCAGGCTGTCGGTCGGCGCGCTTTCGGCCGACCATGTCTTCACCGAGCTGTTCGACCGCAAGGACGAGCACGATGTCGGCCATATAAGGCTGTCGCGCGAAGCCGATTTGCTGGTGGTGGCGCCGGCCACCGCCGATTTGATGGCGAAGCTCGCCAATGGCCATGCCAACGACCTTGCCTCGACCGTGCTTCTTGCCACCGCCAAGAAGGTGCTGATGGCGCCGGCGATGAACCCGAAAATGTGGGCCCATCCGGCAACGCGCCGCAATCGGGCGACGCTTCAGAAGGACGGCATCGCCTTTGTCGGTCCCGCCAAGGGCGAGATGGCCGAAAGCAACGAAGCGGGCGAGGGCCGCATGGCCGAGCCGCTGGAGATCGTCGCCGCGATCGAAGCCGTGCTCGACGAGAAGCCGAAGCCGCTTGCCGGCCGCAGGATCATCGTCACCTCCGGGCCGACGCATGAGCCGATCGACCCGGTGCGCTACATCGCCAACCGCTCCTCGGGCAAGCAGGGCCATGCGATAGCGGCCGCGCTGGCGAAGCTCGGCGCCGATGTGCGGCTGGTTTCCGGTCCGGTCACCATCGCCGATCCGGCCGGCGTCGCGACTACGCATGTCGAAACAGCTGCCCAGATGAAGGACGCGGTCGAGCGACTGTTGCCGGCGGACGCCGCCGTGTTCGTTGCCGCCGTTGCCGACTGGCGCACCGCCAACGCCGCCGGCGAGAAGATCAAGAAGGTGGCTGGCGAGGGGTCGCCTTCGCTGCAGATGGTCGAAAATCCAGACATCCTGGCCGGCATCGGCCATCACGCGCAGCGGCCGGGCCTCGTAGTCGGCTTCGCCGCCGAGACACAGGATTTGATCGCCAACGCCGAGGCCAAGCTCAGGAAAAAGGGCGCCGACTTCATCGTCGCCAACGACGTCTCGCATGAAAGCGGCATCGGCCCGTCCGGCGTGATGGGCGGCGACCGCAACAAGGTGCGCATCGTCTCCAGGACCGGTGTCGAGGAATGGCCGGAGATGGGCAAGGACGAGGTGGCGGCGCGGCTCGCCGCGCTGATTGCGGAGCGGCTGCAGACCGTCGTGGTTTAGCCGGTCGCTTGCTGAGGCCGCGGCGTCGGCAGCGCGATCCTCAGCGCGGCGATGCACCCTAGGATAGCTAGAGGCACGAAGGCGAGGAACAGCCAGCCGGCAACGCCTGCGGCGGCTTCACGGGTCAGGCCCTCCGAGAAGCCGCTGGCATTGGCGACGATGCCGGCAAGTGCCGCGCCCACCGCATAGCCGATGCGCTGCATGGTCGGCACGGCCGCGGAGGCGATCGTCTGCTCGCCGTCGCGCGCCGAAGCGACGATGACGCGCGTGAGGAAGGGCCAGCAAACGCCGAAGCCGCCGCCCTGCAGCAGGGCGCAGAGCAGGATGAGCGGGATCGAGCCTGCCGGGATCGTGTAGGCGAAGCCGGCGAGGCCGGAAGCGATCATCAGCGCGCCGACGACGATGATCAGCCTCTCGCGCTCCAGCGGGGCATTGGCGATGAGGATCGACAGGATCGACCAGGCGATCGATTCTGCGGCGATGATGTAGCCGGTGGTCAGGATCGGAATGCCGTGCAGGGTGGTCAGAAGCAGCGGCCCGTAAATGGTGAAGGTGCAGGTCGCCACGGAGAATGCCGCAACCATGGTCATGCCGCTGCCAAGCGGCGAGCGCCATGAAAACAAAGGTGACGGAAAGAGCCGCGATTGTGGCCTAAGGGCATCGATGCGAAAGAACAGCGACAGGCCGATCAGGCCGAGGAAGAGCAGCAGTGACGAGCGCAACAGGGCAATGTCGATGCCGGCAGCGGCGATCAGCACGACGCTGAGGGCGAGACAGGCGAGCGCCGGATAGGGGAAAGGTGGTGCCCTGCCGCTGACCACCTGCGGCTTCCTCGCCTCGGGCGTGTCGAGCACGATGAAGCTTGCCAACGCCATCGCCGCCCCGCCGACCGTGAAGATGCCGAAAGCCCAGCGCCATGACAGGAACTCGGTCATGAGCGCGCCGAGCATCGGGCCGCTGAAGGCCGCGACGCCCCAGATCGCGGACATGATGACGAAGAGCTGCGGCCAGATGTTGCGCGCAAAGAGGCGCTCGACCGACACGAAGGCGAGCGACACAAGTGCGCCGCCGCCAAGCCCCTCGACCAGGCGCCCGGCAAGGAACAGCGGCATGGAGGGCGCTGCGGCGCAGATCAGCGCGCCGATCGCGTAGAGCAGCGCGGCGACCATCATGTTGGAGCGCAGGGCGACATAGCTGACCAGCCGGCCGGCCGCGGCACCGGCGACGATCGCGCCGAGCTCATAGATCGCCAGCGACCAGCCGACCAGCTGCACGCCCGCGAGATCGCCGACCATGGCCGGCATCACCGTCGCCACCATCGTCTCGTTGGTGGCATGCAGCAGGATGCCGAGGCTGACGAAGCAGAAGCGCGCCAGGTCGCCGCTCGCCCACAACGCCTGCCAGTCGACCTTGTTCTCTGATTCCGTATTCAAGACGCTCACCGATCTTTAGAGCAGTTCAGCGCTCGTAGAATCGCCGACCTGCTCTAACTCCTTATTTTTCGCGCAATTCCGGACGGAAAACCGCAGCGCATTTTCCTGGAACCGCTCTGCCGGGCATGTCTCTAGAACCTCAACCGGGCTTGAGCTCAAGCGAATTCTTTTGCAGCAGCGAGGCCGTCAATTCGCCGTGGACCCGGGATGTGGTCCGGAAATCAGTGAATGGGGTCCGGCTCGGTTTCGGATTCACGCCGGCAGCCGTCGATGACGGGGTGTATGGTCCACTGGTTTTCCGGATCCTGCTGGGCTGCGACGGTCAGCGGCGAGCCGGCCGAATTCACGGCTTCGCACCAGCGGGCAGGGCTGCCGTCCGGAACCGGAGATTCATTCCAGCTGCCGTTCCAGGTGCCGATCTTCTGACAGTGCTTGATCGGATGGATCTCGTTCCAGCCCTCGTGGGCGGAATCATAGACCCACGTCCCCTTGACGAACAGGATGTCGGCGCCTCGCCTTGTCGGATCATTGACGTGAAGGTCGCCGAGATTTTCGTCGATATCGGTTGGATTGGCTGTGTCGAGAATCCCCACGATGCCCCCGACAAGGACAATTGCGGCCGCGATGACCGTGAGGATCGCACAGGCGATCCAACCGAAGAAGGGAATGGCGCAAGCCACCGCCGCGGCGGTGGCCACGGGGATCGCGGCAAGGCATGCGATCATCAGATCGTAGACGCCGGCTCCTTCGAATTCGCAGTGAAGCACCGCGGTAGGGTCGTCGTTGGCCCACTGACGAGCCTCCAGTCCTTGCCAGTCGAGGCCCGCATTCTTGATCGCGGGCGTGTTGGCGATCAGCCGCCCGAACGGCGTGATCTTCTCCGCCTCGGCCTGCGGCGTGAATTCGAAGACGTTTCCCGGAACCAGATTGAGACTGTAGTCAGTGTCGAAGCGATCAAGACCGGACTTCTCCTGGGGCGGATCGATCTTGAGCAGCCAGCCGACTGCGCATTCATCGCCGCCGAGGCAGACCAGCCGGTCGTAGAGCCACCAGCGGCAGTATGCGAGGATGGCCGCGAGCGCGACCAGCATGACCGCCGGTCCGGCAACGACGCCGACCAGGATCAGCGGAAGCGCAACCACGGCAGCAGCAACGATCACCTGCGCATATTGCTTGCCGATATGATTTCCGACCGAGATGCATCTTGTGTAGTGCCGGTAAGCCATGGTGGTTCCTACCGTTCGACATAAAGCGTCACGCCGCCGGCAAGTCCGCGCGCCGAGAAGGCATGGACGTTGACCGCCTTGCGGCCGGTGAAGCCGGCAGGTGGCTCGACATTGACGGCGACGGAAATCTCTTCTCCGGGACCGAGGGCGGCTTGCGCCGGGTCGAAGGTGACGAGCCAACCGGCAGGGATGGGATGTGCCCGGCGGGTATGGCCGGCAGGCACCGCCGCTATGGTGCCGGGAAAGGTGCGCAGCGGCCGGCGGGAGGGCCTCGGGCGGGGCCGCTCGCCGCAGACCGGCAATTCAGGCAATGCATAGGTGTCGGCTTCAAGCCGAAACTCGGCCCTTTCCCGTTCGCCGTTGCGCAAACGGAATTCGAACTTTGCCGGGGAATGGGCGACGCCGACGGTGGTGTTGTCCTGCCCGAGGTTGTTGTTGGGGTTCACGTCGTCCAGCCAATCGAGCAGCACCTGGATGCAGTAATGACCCGGTTCGGCCGGCGTGCGCCATTTGACCGAAGCAAAGGCCGGATGATTTGCGCCGCCTTTGACTCCGAGATCGGTCTTTGTCTCGTCTATCCAGGTCGAGGTGGTCCCGATGCCGAAACTCAGATAGGAGAACTTCACTGGCAGGTCGACGACCGGCGCCTCGGTCGAGTTGTTCCAGATACGCGCGACGACCTCATATTCGGTATCTGGCTCCAGCATATGCGGCGGTACGGTGACGCCACCGCGCTTGATCTCGATATCCGGATTGTCCCAGGTGACAGCCAAGCCCTGGCCCATCAAATAATACTGAGCATAGATCAAAGGGTCTGGCCGCTTGTAGGCGGGATCGCTGATCTTGACGCAGCGTTGCGGCCCGCTCCGATCGAGCCGGCTGGGAAGCTTGGCTCTTTCGCAGATCAACCTGATGAGCGCGCAAATCTGCCCGGCTATCCGGCGCAGATTGTCTGGCCAATGCCTGAAGGCGTCAACGATCGCCTGCAGAAATTCCAGTATTTTGGGGACCGGGGTCACGGCCTGTCTCGGGCCGTCAGCGTCGTTGCCGACGCATATAGAACCAGATCGCAGCGACTAGGAACGGAGCAAGGATCAAAAGAAGTTCGAAAGATCCTGAGCCATCGTCAGGCGAAAAGCCGAATAACTTCTCGATGAAATCCACCACAGCCTCCCCGGCCTGCAACAAGAATTGCAGTTAACGATGTCTTTGCATCTGTTGGGCGGCTGCCCCTCTGCCGGCGATTGCCACCAACACCTCGGCTTGATAACACAAGATAAGCAAAGCTGCCACACGCAATTGACATTCTCGCGGGCGCTTGTGTTTCCGAACTATGTTCGGGGGCTCCATATATGCGAAGGCCGCGCCCTTCGTAGAAGGCGCGGCCCTGCGGAGTACCGTGGTTCCGCGGCGGCTACTTGTAGGAGTGGACCAGATCCAGCGACGCAACCGCGACGGCCAGGTTGAGGCCCGTCTGTGCCTGGACGCTGAGTGGCTCCAGCATGAAGGCGCCGTCAAGGCCGCCGACCAGGAGGTTGGCGCCGCCGCCGGTCACGACGCTCGCCTCGGCGTTGACGCCGTAATAGCTGCCGGCGAGGTCGCCCGCGTCGTGATGACGCGTGGCGGCAAGCACCGCCCAGACGAGCTGGCCCTGATGCGTCTGGCCGAGGTCGACGCCGAGCTTGGAGATCATGCCGGTGTACTGCTCGGCAGGACCGTGATGATAGGGGCGAAAGGTGCAGGAGACGCCCTTGTTCGACGTGATGACGTAGCCGACGCCGCCGTCGATCGTGCAATCGAGCGTACCGAGCTGGAGCGTGCCGGCGCTGACCGGAGAAGCGAGGACCGTGGCGGCAAGCGCGGCAGCGGCACAGGCAAGTGTTTTGATCATTGGAAAGGTCCTTTCGCGAAATCTTGGCCCCGGCTTAAACGATCGAGGTGCACGGAGCGTTCCGCTGAAAACTTGGCGCGAACATGGCAAGGGTTAACGCATTGGCCTGGGCGGTTAACGGATCGCTATCGGCGTCTCCGCGGCGCAACACTGCGCTCGCAGGCGGACCCGTGGGCCGCGCAAGATACCTTACTTTCGGCGCCAGCTTCCGATCAGCTGGCGTTGCCACCGGTGCGCGACAGGCCGTCCTTGGCCGGCTGATAGTTCGGGTCGAGGTGGATGGCCTCACGGTAGGACTTGGCTGCCCTTCCCTTGTCGCCGCGCTTTTCGTAGATCAGCGCCTGGTTGGCCCAGGCCTCGGCGTTCTTGCCGTCGAGCTTGATGGCCATGTTGAAGTCGGAGAAGGCGTTGTCCTCGTCACCCGTCGCCAGATAGGAGAGGCCGCGGCCGTTGTACGGCTCGGCGGCGTCCGGCGCCAGCGAGATGGCGGTCGAGAAATCCTCGATGGCGAATTTGTGCTGGCCCTGGCTCTGATAGATCAGGCCTCGATTGTGGTAGGCGCGGGCATCGGTGGTGTCGAGCTGGATCGCCTTCTGGAAGTCGTTGAAGGCATCCTGGGTGCGACCTGCCTTGCGGTAGAGATTGCCGCGGCCGATATAGGCGGCGTCGTAGTTGGCGTTGATCTGGATCGAGCGGTTATAGTCGGCCAAAGCGGCTTCCTGATTGCCGAGGAAGCGCTGGATCAGGGCGCGGTTCGAATAGGCCTGGTAGAAGTTCGGGTTGAGCTGGATGGCCTGGTTGAAATCCTTGAGCGCCGCCTGGTACTGGCCGCCGCGACCATAGGCCGAACCACGCACATTATAGCCCTCGGGATCCTGCGGATTTCGCTGGATGACCGCCGAAAGCGAGGAGATGTTCTCGCTCGACCCTTGCGCCTTGTCGATCGAGTTGAACTCACCCGTCGGGGTCGTCTGGCATGCTGCAAGCGTCAGACCCGAAAGCAGGGCCGCCGTCAGGGCGAAGCCGCGAAAAGCGGTTTTGCGCTCCACGGAAATTGCGTTCATCTTTGTCCTCACTGCCGCAGCGCCGTCAGTCCGTTCCCTCTCCGAACCGGCTCCTATGCATAAACAAAAAGGTGGCGGCGATTCCGCATCGCGCCACCCTCGGTATCCTTCGAAAAGGACGAAAAATAGGCGTTATGAGCGCGGCGAGCGCGATGCGCCGGCAGCACCAGCCGGAGCCGGGCGCGGGGTCATCGGCAGCAGGCCTTCGCGCTGGGCGCGCTTACGGGCCAGCTTGCGGGCGCGGCGCACGGCCTCGGCCTTCTCGCGGGCACGCTTCTCGGACGGCTTCTCGTAGTGACCGCGCATCTTCATTTCGCGGAAAATACCTTCGCGCTGCATCTTCTTCTTCAGCGCGCGAAGCGCCTGATCAACGTTGTTGTCGCGGACGAGTACCTGCACGGGCAATCCTGTCTTCGGGTTTGATATCGATAGGCATACAGCCATAGCCGCCATGCCTCCGCGGCGGGTTGCACCGCGAATTGTGGGCGGCTGATAGCAGAATCATGCCGCCCTGTCCACCGCTGATTGCACGAAACCGCGATCAAAAGCCCACGTGTCCCGGCGTGACGGCTGAAGCACTATGCGGTCGCCAGATGCAGGCGGGCGAAATCCTCGAAAAACTCGCCATAATCGCAGGTGATTTCCTCGCCGGCGGCGATGTCGCGAATGGCGGTGGCGCCGCCATATTGCGAGAAATCCGTGTTCGGTCGCTCGGAATGGTTCATGAAGCGGCCATTGTCGACCTCGTAGACCATGAAGCCGGGTTTGTCCGGACTCGGATAGGCGTAGCGGTCGAGCAGTTCCTTGAGATGCGGGGGTGCGGCTTCATATTTCTCCATCGGGATCAGCCGGTCGAAATCGGGATCGAGGCGCCAGATCGAGGCGCCTTTGCGGATCGGTTCGGCGGCGAAAACGCCGACGCCTTCGATGGCGCTCTGGGCGACATAGGTTCTGATCAGCAGCATCGTTCCGGTCCGTTTTTCGACGGAAAACGAAAATCGTCAAAACAGACCGGAATGCAAGGGTGCAGTCGCAAGATTTTAGCGGATGAAGCATGTCTGCCGTCCGCCAAACGGATCACGTCCGGTTGATTGACACGCCGCCATCGGCAAACAGCGCGGTTCCGGTGGTGAAACTCGACGCATCCGAGGCGAGATAAAGCGCCGAACGGGCAATCTCTTCCGGTTGCGCCATGCGTTTCAAGGCATGGATGCCTTCGACGAAGGCGCGCGCCTCAGGCGTGGTCGTGGTCGCGCCGGGCGTGTCGGTGCCGCCGGGCAGCAGCGCGTTGACGCGCAATCCCCTCGGTCCGTATTCGGCGGCCAGCACCTGCGTCAGCCCGATCAGTCCTGCCTTGGCGGCGGCGTAGGCCGCCATGCCTGGCATGCCGGCGGTGTAGCCGACGAAGCTCGAGGTGAAGATCAGCGAGCCGCCGCCGCGCTCCAGCATCGCCGGTATCTGGTGCTTCGCGGCGAGGTAGGCGCTGGTCAGGTTGGTGTCCATCGTCTCCTGCCAGATCGCCGGCGCCATGTCGGTCACCGGTCCCATCACGCCGACGGTGCCGGCATTGTTGAAGGCGATGTCGAGGCCGCCGAACCTTTCGACCGCGAGGTCGACGAGCGCCTTCGCGTAGGCCTCGTCCCTTACATCGCCGGCAAGCTTAACCGCTGTGCCGCCGGCATCCTCGATCTCGCCGACGAGCGCGTCGAGTTCGGCCTGGCGGCGCGCCGCGACGACGAGGCTCGCGCCCTGGTCGGCGAACAGCCTGGCTGTGGCGCGGCCGATACCGGAGCTGGCGCCCGTCACGATGGCGACCTTATCTGTGAGTGCGAACATTCTCGTCATCCTTCCGTTGTGCCGAGCTTGCCGGCGGATGGATGTGAGGTCGCAAATCGGGGTGGCCGCGGCCACCCGAAACCCGCAAGGACCGCGGTTGGTCTACTGCCGCAACAGCCAACCCAGTCGGTCCCACGAGAAGGCGTAGCTGAAGGCAATCAGCAGCGCCATGGCAATGCCCGCGGCCGCGTGATCGGCAAGATAGAATCCAGCGGCGCCGCCGAACAGTATGACAAGTTCCAGCACCAGCCTGACGACGCCAGGCACCGGCACCGGCGCGCGGCCTGACCGGCTTGGGTCGTTCAGCACCGCGAAGGTTCCCCACAGCACAGCAGCGACAAGCGGCAGGGCCAGGGCGAGGACCCAGCGCCACCATACGTTGGAAAGACTCCAGCCCGCGATGCCGAGGCCAAGCAAAGCTGCGACTTCCAGCAGGAAGCGCAACGTCAGATTCCACCAGGCGTTGCCCATATCCATCCTCCAGGTCTCACGGTAGTCGGGTATGGCCGAACGCAACCATGGCTGCCAGCCCGGACGCGTCTTTTTCGCCACGGCGCAAAACGGCAAGCGCCGTCGCAAACAGCGCAAGGATGACAGCGCGGTTTCGCTAGTGATACACCTCGCGCGCCGAGGCGGGGATGCCCGGCCGCAAATCCGCGAAAGCTACTGGCGCGAGGCCTGAAACGTGAAGAAATACTCGGTATTCGCCATTGCCCGGGAGGCCATGCGCGGCCACAAGGGCTGGGAAGAGCAGTGGACGTCGCCCGAGCCGAAGAAGGAATACGACGTCATCATCGTCGGCGCCGGCGGGCATGGCCTGGCGACGGCCTATTATCTGGCGAGCAAGCACGGCATCACCAACGTCGCGGTGCTGGAAAAGGGCTGGCTCGGCGGCGGCAACACCGGCCGCAACACCACCATCATCCGCTCCAACTATCTCTATGACGAAAGCGCCGGCATCTACGACCATGCGCTGAAGCTGTGGGATGGGCTGAGCCAGGAGCTCAACTACAACGTCATGTATTCGGCGCGCGGCGTCATGATGCTCGCGCACAACGTCCACGACGTCCAGGTGTTCAAGCGCCACATCCATGCCAACCGCCTCAACGGCATCGACAATGAATGGCTGACGCCGGAGCAGGCGAAGGAATTCTGTCCGCCGCTCAACATCTCCAGGGACGCGCGCTATCCGGTGATGGGCGCCGCGTTGCAGCGGCGCGGCGGCACGGCGCGGCACGACGCGGTCGCCTGGGGCTATGCGCGCGGCGCCTCGGCGCGCGGCGTGCACATCATCCAGAACTGCGAGGTCACCGGCATCAAACGTGCGGCCAATGGCGCGGTCAGCGGCGTGGAGACGACGCGCGGCTTCATCGGCGCCAAGAAGGTCGGCGTGGTCGCGGCTGGCCATTCCTCCGTTATCATGAACATGGCCGGCGTGCGCATGCCGCTCGAAAGCTATCCGCTGCAGGCGCTGGTGTCGGAGCCGATCAAGCCGGTCGTGCCCTGCGTGGTGATGTCGAACACCGTGCACGCCTATATCTCGCAGTCGGACAAGGGCGAGCTGGTGATCGGTGCCGGCACCGACCAGTATGTCTCCTATTCGCAGACCGGCGGCCTGCACATCTTGCAGCACACGCTCGACGCCATCTGCGAGATGTTCCCGATCTTCACGCGCATGAAGATGCTGCGCTCCTGGGGCGGCATCGTCGACGTGACGCCCGACCGCTCGCCGATCCTGGCCAAGACGCCGGTCCAGGGCCTCTACGTCAATTGCGGCTGGGGCACCGGCGGCTTCAAGGCGACGCCGGGCTCGGGCAACGTCTTCGCGCATACGATCGCCAAGGACGACCCGCACCCGATCAATGCGCCGTTCACGCTCGAGCGCTTCCGCACGGGACGCCTCATAGACGAGGCCGCCGCGGCCGCGGTGGCGCACTGATGTTGGCTCAGCCGCTTTGCTTTCACTCGGCCGGTGCGCGCGCCGGTCACGGCAAGTTCTAGGATCACCCAGATGCTTCTCATCCGCTGCCCCTATTGCGAGGAAGATCGCCCGGAACTCGAGTTCCGCAATGCCGGCGAGGCGCATGTCGTGCGCTCGGCCAACATTGCCGGCGAGAGCGACGACGATTTCGAGAAATTCTTCTTCATCCGCGCGAACCCGAAGGGCGTCATCTATGAGCGCTGGCGGCACATCCATGGCTGCGCGCGCTTCTTCAACGCGGTGCGCGACACCGTCACCGACAAGTTCGTCATGACCTACAAGGCCGGCGAGCCGAAACCGGCGAAGCTGCCTGGAGCCTCGAAATGAGCGCCGCATTCCGTATCTCCGGCGCCGGCCGCCTGAAGCAGGCCAAGACCGCGTCCTTTAGCTTCGACGATAAGTCTTATTCCGGCATTGAGGGTGACACGCTCGCCTCGGCGCTGCTTGCCAATGGCGTGCATCTGGTCGGCCGTTCGTTCAAATATCACCGGCCGCGCGGCTTCCTCTCGGCCGGCGCGGAAGAGCCCAACGCGCTGGTGCAGATCGTGCGCGACGATGCGCGCAAGACGCCCAATGTGCGCGCCACCGTGCAGGAGCTCTATGACGGGCTGACCGCCAATTCGCAGAACCGCTGGCCGTCGCTTGCCTTCGATGTCGGCGCCGTCAACGACATCGCCTCACCGATGTTCTCCGCCGGCTTCTACTACAAGACCTTCATGTGGCCGAAGTGGGCCTGGAAGGATCTCTACGAGCCGAAGATCCGCGCTGCGGCGGGCCTCGGGGTTTCACCGGAGAAGCCGGATCCGGACCATTATGCCGCCCGCTACGCGCATTGCGAGGTGCTGGTGCTGGGAGGCGGCGCCGCCGGCATTGCCGCTGCCCTTGCCGCGGCCGAGGCTGGAGTCAGGGTGATCCTCGCCGACGAGCAGGCCGAATTCGGCGGCAGCCTGCGCTTCGAGAGCGGCGCCAGGATCGACGGCCAAGACGGTTATGCATGGGCTCAAAGCGCGATCGCCAAGCTCAGGGCGATGGACAATGTGCGCGTGCTGTCGCGCACGACTGCCTTTGGCTATTACGCGCAGAACTTCGTCGGCCTGGTCGAGCGGGTCAGCGACCATCTCAAGAACCCGGGACGCGAGCTGGCGCGCGAGCGCTTGTGGCAGGTTCGCGCCAAGCGCGTCGTCATCGCCACCGGCGCCATCGAGCGCCACATGGTGTTCGCCAACAACGACCGTCCGGGCGTGATGCTCGCTTCGGCGGCGCGCACCTACCTCAACCATTATGGCGTGGCGGTCGGCAGGAATGTCGGCGTCTATACGGCGAACGATTCCGCTTACGCCGCCGCGATCGATCTCAAGAAGGCCGGCGTCAATGTCGCGGCCATCGTCGACCTGCGCGACAATCCCGCCGGTCCGGTGATCGACGAGGCGAGGGCGCTTGGCATCGAGATCAATTTCGGCCGCGCCGTTGTCAGCGCCGGCGGCAAGCTGCGCGTGTCGTCGATGACGGTGCAGCCGAAGAATGGCGGTGGCGAACGAACGATCCCGGTCGACGCGATCCTGATGTCGGCAGGCTGGACGCCGTCGGTGCATCTGTTCTCGCAGTCGCGCGGCAAGGTCGCCTTCAACGACGAGACCAGACGCTTCGTGCCCGGCACCTATGCGCAGGACTGCGTCTCGGTCGGCGCCTGCAACGGCACGGACGGGCTGGACGCGACGATCGACGAGGCCTACGCGGCCGGCGCCAAGGCGGCGAAGGAGGCCGGCGGCAAGGTTGGCAAGGGCGCCAAGCCGAAGGTCGACGCCGGCGAGAGCTGGTCGCGCGGCATGCTGGGCGCTGGCCCCGGCGCCGGGCCGGGCACCACGGTCAAGGCCTTCGTCGATTTCCAGAACGATGTCACCGCCAAGGACATCCGCCAGGCGGTGCATGAAGGCATGCACTCGATCGAGCACGTCAAGCGGTTCACCACGAACGGCATGGCGACCGACCAGGGCAAGACGTCGAACATGCATGGCTTGGTGATCGCCGCCGAGGAACTCGGCAAGCCGATCCCGCAGGTCGGCCTCACCACATTCCGCGCGCCCTACACGCCGGTGACGTTCGGCTCGATCGTCGGCCACGCGCGCGGCGCGCTGTTCGACCCGACGCGCCGCACGGCAACGCATGGCTGGGCGGCGTCGCAAGGTGCTGTGTTCGAGGATGTCGGCCACTGGAAGCGCGCCTGGTATTTCCCGAAGCCCGGCGAGGACATGCATGCCGCCGTCGACCGCGAATGCGTGACGGTGCGCAAGGTCGGCGGCCTGTTCGACGCCTCGACGCTCGGCAAGATCGAAGTGGTCGGGCCGGACGCGGCGAAGTTCATGGAGCTGCTCTACACCAACCCGTGGGAGAAGTTGGAAACCGGCCGCTGCCGCTACGGCATCATGCTGCGCGAGGACGGCTTCATCTATGACGACGGCGTCGTCGGCAGGCTGGCGCCGGACCGCTTCCATGTGACGACGACGACCGGCGGCGCGCCGCGCGTGATGAACCACATGGAGGATTATCTCCAGACCGAGTTCCCGCATTTCAATGTCTGGCTGACCTCGATCACCGAGCAATGGGCGGTCATTGCCGTGCAAGGGCCGAGCGCGCGGAAAATCATCGAACCGTTGGTTGAAGGTATCGACATGTCGGACGAGGCGATGCCGCATATGTCGGTGCGCGAGGGCAAGATCTGCGGCGTGCCGACGAGGCTGTTCCGCATGTCCTTCACCGGCGAGCGCGGTTTTGAAGTGAACGTGCCTGCCGATTACGGCGAGGCGGTCTGGGAAGCGCTGTGGGCCGAAGGCCAGAAACATGGCGCGACTGCTTACGGCACCGAAGCGATGCATGTGCTGCGCGCCGAGAAGGGCTACATCATCGTCGGCCAGGACACGGACGGCACGGTGACGCCGAACGATGCCGGGCTCGACTGGGCGGTCGGCAAGAAGAAGACCGATTTCGTCGGCATTCGCGGCCTGACCCGGCCGGACCTCGTGGCCAAGGGCCGCAAGCAACTCGTAGGCTTGAAGACCAAGGATCCGAAGGTCGTGCTGGAAGAGGGCGCGCAGATCGTCGCGGATCCGAAGCAGCCGATCCCGATGAAGATGATCGGCCACGTCACCTCCAGCTACTGGTCGGAGAATTGCGGCCGCTCGATCGCGCTAGCGCTGGTCGCCGGCGGTCGCGACCGCATGGGTGAGACGCTCTACGTGCCGATGCCGAAGGGCACGATCGAGGTGGAGGTCACCGGCATGGTGTTCGTCGACGAGAAGGGAGAACGCCTCAATGGCTAAGGCCGCCGCCAAGACAAAAGCCGCCGCCGCTTCCGCTTCCGTCGAGCGGCGGCCGGCACTCGCCGGCCGCACGGTCTCGGCGCCAGGCGTGAAGGTGGAGATGCTGCCGCCGGCCGAACGCATTTCGCTGCGCGCGCCGCAGGCTTCGGCCGCAGCACTTTCCAAGGCGCTCGGTGTGACGCTACCGGCCAAGCCGAAGACCTCGGCGACCAAGGACGGACGCACTGCGCTGTGGCTTGGGCCGGACGAATGGCTGATCATCGACGAGGCGGACAACGATCCGCTCGCCGACTGCGCCAAGGTGACGGCGCTGCATTCGGCGGTCGGCATCTCGCACCGCAATGTCGCAATCTCGGTCACCGGGCCAGCGGCCTCGATGACGGTCAATTCGGGCTGTCCGCAGGACCTGTCGCTCGAGGCGTTCCCGGTGGGTGCTGCCTCCCGCACCATTCTCGGCAAATCCGAGATCGTGCTGTTGCGCACCGCGGCCGATGCGTTCCGTGTGGAGTGCTGGCGTTCCTTCGCGGACTATGTCTTTACTCTACTGTCGGAAGCGGCGAGCGACGCGGCGAACTAATCTTTGCGCCACGCTATCCGAAGGGATGCGGCGTGGCAGGAACCATCGCCGATCCAGCCCGTTCTTGCGACTTGAGGGAGACCGCGATGCCATCCAAATCCGCGCCGAAATCGCCCAGGAAGAGTTTGGCCGTCCGTTCGCTGGAGCGCGAGCAGCATCGCGAGGTCGAAGAAGAGGAACTCGAGGAAGGCCTCGAGGACACGTTTCCGGCCAGCGACCCGGTGTCGATCACCAGCAGCGCCATCCCCGGCGCGCCGGCAAAGCCGGGCAAGGCCAAAACCGTGGCTGGAACGAAGCCGCGCAAGAAATAGGCCGGGGTAGATTTCTCAAGGCGACAGGTAAAACGAAAAGGGCGGCCAAGTGCCGCCCTTTTCGTTGATTGTGCCAATAGTGCTTACAGGCCGGGCACGAACCACGGGCTGACGTCGATGCCGAGGCGCGGGCTCTTGGTCTGGGTCTTGCTGGCGTCTGCCTTTTCGACCGAGCCGGTCGCGGTGCAATCAAGAACCACATTGGCGTTGGTCTGGGCGCAGGCAGCCGGGGCATGCTTGACCGGCTGGTTCGTGCCGGCAAAAGCGGCGCCCGAGAAAGCCAGAACGGCGGCGAGGGTAAGAATGGTCTTCTTCATTTTCCGTCTCCAGTCATCTCTTTTCGTACGCGTACAATGAAGCGTACACATACGGCGCCCGGAAACGGAATTCAAGAGGAAATCTGTACGCGTACGACAACTTTTTTTGAACATGGGAGCTCGCCATGGCGAATCAAGCCGATGGTGGCGCAGAAAACAGCTGTGGCGATCAGCAGCCGACCGGGGTTTCGGTGAGCGGCGGGATTTCCTGCTGCGACAGCGAGGCCATCATGAAGTTGCACATGCGCTTCACGTAGGTCTCGGGGTCGCCGAAAGGATAGAAGGGAAAGGTGATCAGCAACGAAATCGTGCCATGGCCGACCGTCCACAGCATAGTGGCAATAGCGCGCGGGTCGCCCTTGAGCCTGCCGGCGGCAACGCAGGCCTCGACGCGTTTGATCAGCACTTTCATGGCCGGGTTGCCCTCTTCCATGTCCTCGTAGCTGCGTCCTTCGGGCAGCTTGGTCTTTTCGGTCATGAAGACGGTGCGGTATTCGTTGGGATTGCCGAGCCCGAAAGCCGCATACTCGGTCATCACCGCCTGCAGCGCCTCGATCGGGTCGTCCGCGGGGTGCTCCTCGATGCGGCGGGCGAGCGTCTCGAAGGCGTCCTCGGCCAGCGCGAAGAGAATGTCCTGCTTGTCGGCGAAATAGGAATAGACCGACATCGGCGCGTAGCCGACGCGCTTGGCCAGCTTGCGGATGGTGAGGCCCTCATAGCCCTCTTCCTGCACCAGCTTGTGAGCCGCCGCGACCAGTTCGGAGCGAAGCTCCGCCTTCTGTTTTTCGCGGCGTTTCTGAACGCTCAGCGTCAATGTCCGCTGCCTTTGTCGTTGGTTGCCCGACGAAATTATATACGCTGTACGGAAACGGGCAAGAGAGCGTTCCGGTTCCGCAACGTCCGTTCAAGCTCTTCGGTTAACGCGATTGCGGACGCAAGCCGTTCCCCGGCATGCTCAAATGGCGCCAATGCCGCCGTCGAGCGCCAGCGCGTGACCGGTCATGAAGGAATTGGCAGGGTCGGCAAGGAACAGGACACCGGTGGTGATCTCGTCGACCTCGCCGACACGCTTCATCGGCACGCCGCGCGTGAGCTCGGCAAGCGCTTCGGCTTCGGGTGCTCCTGTGAAACGCACGAAGCCGTCGACCATCGCCGTGCGGGTGTGGGCCGGGCAGACGGCGTTGATGCGTATCCCTTTGCTGGCATATTCCACGGCGGCCGAGCGCGTCAGCCCGACGACGCCATGCTTGGCGGCGGCATAGACCGAAAGTTTCGGCGCGCCCGATAGACCGGCGACCGAGGCGATGTTGACGATGACGCCGCCCTTGCCGCTTTCCCTGAACTGCCGTTCCAACTGAGGAATCTGGTGCTTCATGGCATAGAAGACGCCGAGCAGGTCGACCTCGACCACGCGGCGCGCTTCCTCCGAGGTGACCTGCGGCAGGCGCACGAAGTTGTGTACGATGCCGGCATTGTTGACGGCGATGTCGAGCCGGCCGAATTTCTCGACGGCCAGTTGCACCAGATCCTCCGAGAGCTTTTCGTCGGTGATGTTGCCGGCAAGGTGAGCGGTCTCGGCGTCGAGCGTTGCCGCAAAATCGCCGAGCGCCGCCTCGTCGAGATCGGAGAGCACCAGCCGCGCCCCTTCGGCGGCGAAGGCCTTTGCCGCGCCGCTGCCAAGGCCGCCGGTCGCGCCGGTGACCAGCACCGTCATCCCATCGAAACGGCCCATCGCTCAGCTTTCCTTTCTTCAGTTCTTCCCGCCGCTCAGCTCCGCCGCGAGTATCGCGATCAGCTTAACCGCTTGCCCGTAGGTCTTTGCCTTTTCCGGATTGGAGGCGTTGCCGTCCAGCGCGCGGCGATAGACGCCCTGGCAGATCGCCGCCAGCCGGAAGAATGAGAAGGCGAGGAAGAAGGTCCAGTTGTCGATCTTCCCGATGCCGCGCCGTTTGCAATAGGCTGCGACATAGGCCTCCTCGGACGGCAGGCCGGCAGCGGCGCGGTCGACGCCGCCAAGGCCGCGAAAGCCCGAGGCATGCGGCAGGCGCCATTGCATGCATTGATAGGCGAGGTCGGCGAAGGGGTCGCCGAGCGTCGACAGCTCCCAGTCGAGCAGCGCGATGACTTTCGGCGCATCGAGCGCGAACATCATGTTGTCCAGCCGGTAGTCGCCATGGACAAGCGAAACGCGGCCGTCATCGGCCGGTATGTGGGTTTCGAGCCACGCAATCAGCCTGTCGATATCGGCTATGGTTTCGGTTTCGGAGGCCCGGTATTGGCCCGTCCAGCGCGCGAGCTGGCGCTCGAAATAGCTGCCGGGCTTGCCGAAATCGCCAAGGCCGGCGGCGCCGATATCGACATCGTGCAGGGCGGCAAGCGTCGCGTTCATCGCATCGTAGATCGCGGCACGCTCTTCATTGCCGGAAACGTCAGGCAGCGACGGATCCCAGAAGATGCGGCCGTCGAGATATTCCATGACGTAGAACATGCGGCCGGTCGGGGAGTCTTCGCCCGACAGATGCAGCATGCGCGGCACCGGCACAGCCGTGCCGGCAAGCGCCTGCATGACCCGGAATTCACGGTCGACCTGATGCGCCGATTTCAGCAATTGCCCCGGCGGCTTGGCGCGCAGCACATAGCGGCCGCTGGCGGCGGTCAAAAGATAGGTCGGATTGGATTGCCCGGATTTGAATTTTTCAATCGCGGACAGGCCGGTAAAACCCGGGATATGCGCCTCGAGATAGGACGCAAGCGCCGCCTGGTCTATGGCACCCGCCCCGCCGCTCATGCGTTCTCGGGCTGGCGCTCGATCAGCGTCAAGGTCAGCCAACGCGCCGTCAGCGCCGGCTTCTTCGAGCCTTCGATCTCGATGGTCACATCATGCGCCGTCTGCACCCAGCCGGACGGCCGCACCTTGACGTCCGCCAGCACGAAGCGGGTGCGGATGCGCGAGCCCGTCTTCACCGGCGCCAGGAAACGCAGCGTGTCGAAGCCGTGGTTGACGCCCATCTTGGTGTTTTCCAGCGGCGGCATGGTCTCGAAGGTCATTGCCGACAGAAGCGACAGCGACAGGAAACCATGCGCGATGGTACCACCGAAGGGCGTTTCGCGCTCGGCACGCTCCGGATCGCAATGGATGAACTGGTGGTCGTCGGTCGCATCGGCGAACTGGTCGATCATGCGCTGCGTCACCGTTCGCCAGGGCGAGACGCCGACCTCCTTGCCGACGCTTGCCACAAGCGTATCGAGACTGATCGGTTCCACGCTGATGTCCTCCGCACCCCCGCCCGGATTACGATTCCTCGAACCGGGCACCTTATTCCTTGAACAAAGTCATTCCATGCTGCACCGACTGGCCGCCGTCGATCGGCAGGATGGCGCCGGTGACATAGCTGCCGGCTCGGCTGCACAAATAAAGCGTTGCGCCGGCAATGTCATCCGCCACGCCGATGCGGCCGAGCGGTACATGGTTACCAACATGTTTCGCCTGCTCCTCGGTCGCGGTGGCAAACGCCGTCATCCGGCTCTGGAAAGGACCGGGCGCAAAGGCGTTGACGGTGATGCGGCGGGCCGCGAACTCGATCGCCAGCGTGCGCGTCAAATGATGCACCGCCGCTTTCGAGGCCGCGTAGGAATAGGCATCGTCGGCCAGCGGCTGGGTACCCATCACCGAGCCGAGATTGACGACGCGGGCAGGATCCTCGCTGCTCGCCGCGGCATCGAGCAACGGCAAGAGCTCCCGCGTCAGGTGGAAGACGGCGGTGACGTTGACGCCGAACACCTTGGCCCAGGCGTGGTAAGGGAAATCCTGCAGCGGCGCGCCCCAGGAAATGCCGGCATTGTTGACCAGGATGTGCAGGCGCTCCGTGTGCGCCTTGACCTCGGCGACCAGAGCGGCGATGCCCGCTTCGCTGGACACGTCGCCGGCAAAGCCCTCGGCGTGGCCGGAGCCGCCGAGCGCGTTCAATTCGTTGGCGACTTTGACGCAATCCTCGCCCTTGCGCGAGGCGATCATCACATGGGCGCCGGCGCGCACCAGACCGGTCGCCACCATGCGGCCGATACCGGTCGCAGCACCTGTCACCAGCGCGGTCTTGCCGGCGACCGAGAACAGCTTGTCCAGATAGCTCATCGTGTTTCTCCGCATCCTGCCCGGCCGAGGACTCGCGTTGACAAGGCTAGCCGAAGTACGGTCATCCTTGCCACGGGTAAAGATTTATCTTCGGAAAGGCCGGAAGCGATGACGGACATGAATCTCGGTATGACCGAGCGGCTGAAGCCGATCCACCAGCGCGTGGCGGCGATGGTGCGCGACGAGATAGCGCCGCTCGGCGAGGAATTTCTCGCCGAGATCGGCAAGGGCGGCGACCGCTGGTCCTATACGACCAGGCAGACGGAAATCCTCGAAGGCTTGAAGAAGACGGCGCGCGAACGCGGCCTGTGGAACTTCTGGCTGACCGATTCCAAGCGCGGCTATGGCCTTTGCACCGTCGAATACGCCTATCTGGCGGAGGAGATGGGCAAGGCGCATCTCGGCGCCGAGACCTTCAACTGCTCGGCGCCCGACACCGGCAACATGGAAGTGCTGGAGCGCTACGGATCGGAAGCGCACAAGCGGGACTGGCTGGAGCCGCTGTTCGAGGGCAAGATTCGCTCGGCCTATCTGATGACCGAGCCTGACGTCGCCTCCTCGGATGCGACCAACATTTCGATGCGCTGCGAGCGGCACGGCGACGACTATGTGCTGAACGGGGAGAAATGGTGGGCTTCCGGCGCGGGCGATCCGCGCTGCGCCATCTATATCGTCATGGTCAGGACCGGATCGGACGAAGAGCCGCAGCATCGCCGGCATTCGATGATCCTGGTGCCTTCCGACAGCAAGGGCATCACCAGGCTGCGGCCCATGCAGGTCTATGGCGACGATGACGCTCCGCACGGCCATATGCATCTGAGATTCGAGAATGTGCGGGTGCCGGCGGCGAACCTGATCCTCGGCGAGGGCAGAGGTTTCGAGATCGCGCAGGGGCGCCTGGGGCCTGGCCGCATCCATCACTGCATGCGCGCCATCGGCCAGGCCGAGATGGCGCTGGAGATGCTGTGCCAGCGTTCGGTGCGTCGCGAGGCCTTCGGCCAGTCGCTGGCCAAGCTCGGCGCGAATTTCGACATCATCGCCGAATGCCGGATGGAGATCGAGATGGCGCGGCTGCTGTGCCTCAAGGCCGCCTGGATGATCGACCAGGGCGACGCGCGCGCCGCCGCGCCCTGGATCAGCCAGATCAAGGTGGTGGCGCCGCGCGTCGCGCTGAAAGTCACGGACGAGGCGGTGCAGATGTTCGGCGCGCAAGGCATCAGCCAGGATACCCCGCTCGCCCGCTCCTGGACGCATCTGAGGACGCTGCGGCTGGCCGACGGGCCGGACGCGGTGCACCGGCGGCAGGTGGCGCGCACGGAACTCAGGAAATACACTCAGGAAAAAGTCTGACGATCATGACGCTTCCATCGCAAATGCGGGGGTTGCTGCTTGTCGGCGACGGTTACACCAGGACGCCTTCGGCCGCAGCGCTCGAAGTGATGGAGCCTTACCTCCAGCCCGGCACCTTAGGCGTGCCGGCGCCTGGTCCGACCCAGGCGCTGATCAAGGTCAACCTCGCTTCGATCAATCCGTCCGACATCGCCTTCATCAAGGGCCAGTACGGCCAGCCGCAGGTCAAGGGCCGGCCGGCGGGTTTCGAGGGCGTCGGCATTGTCGTCGCCACGGGCGATGATCCCTATGCAAGGAGCCTCGCAGGGAAACGCGTCGCCTTCGCCACCGGCGTGTCGAACTGGGGCGCCTGGGCGGATTATGCCGTCGCCGAGGCGGCGTCCTGCATCCCGCTCATCGATACGGTGCGCGACGAGGACGGCGCCGCGATGATCGTCAATCCGTTGACGGCCTTGGCCATGTTCGACATCGTCAAGCAAGAGGGCGAAAAGGCCTTCGTCATGACCGCTGGCGCCAGCCAGCTCTGCAAGCTGATCATCGGGCTGGCGAAGGAGGCGGGTTTCCGGCCGATCGTCACGGTGCGTCGCGACGAGCAGATCCCGCTTTTGAAGGAGCTCGGCGCCGCCCATGTGCTCAACGAGAAGGCGGCGGATTTCGAGGCGGCGCTGCGCGAGGCGATGAAGGCTGAGCAGCCGCGCATCTTCCTCGACGCCGTCACCGGCCCGCTGGCTTCCGCCATCTTCAACGCCATGCCGAAACGCGCGCGCTGGATTGTCTATGGCCGGCTCGACGCCGAGCCGACGGTGATCCGCGAGCCCGGCCAACTGATCTTCCAGCACAAACGTGTCGAAGGTTTCTGGCTGGCCGAATGGATGCGCCAGTTCCGCGACAGGCTGGGTCCGGCGGTGCTGGAAGCGCAGAAGCGCTTTTCCGACGGACGCTGGTCGACCGACGTCACGGCGGTGGTGCCGCTGGACGAAGCGATGGCGCGGCTGCCGGCCGAGCTCGCCAAGCCCAGCGGAAAGGTGTTCATCAAGCCGTAGGCACCCCCCAGGCGCCGATCGCAGCTGTTCAGGCCACGGCGGCCAACGCCTTGAACACAAAGCTGTGATCGACAAGGTGGCGGCGGAAAAACGCCGCTGTTGCGCCGTCCTTTGCCCCGGCGCCGGTAACAGTCACGCTCGTATGTTCTATTTCATTTCGATGTGATATCTCGCCGGCGCTGAAGGCCAGGCGGCGATGGGAACGCCATCCTGGTCGGAACGCGGGGTGCGCTATGACGGAAACCAAGCCGGTTTTCGACCGTTTGGGGTTTTGGCTGTGGATCGGGTCGTTTCTGATTGTGCTTGGCCTGGCGCTATGGTCGCCCGATACCCGTTCGGTGGTCTATATCTACAGACATGGCAGCGAAGCTTTCCTGAGCCGTGAACCGCTGTATCACGTCCAGGCCGCGATGGGGTATCTCTACGCGCCCGCCTTCGCCGCCCTTTACGTTCCCCTGGTGAAGCTCGGGCCGCATCTGGGCAGCGTTTTGTGGCATGTGCTGGGCTTCGGCGCGCTGACTTTCGCCGCAATGCGTCAGGTGCGCAAGGTCGACGGCCAGGAGCAGACATGGCTGGTGTCCTTCGGCCTGTTCCTTGCCTTGCCGATGGCGCTGGCGGCGCTTCGCAACGGCCAGGCGACGATCCTGCTCACCGGGGCGTGCTGGTTTCTCACGCTCTCGGCGCTCGAGGGGCGCCGAGCTGAAAGCTTCTTCTGGGCCACGCTTGCGGTCATAGCCAAGCCCACGGCGATCATCATGCTGCTTCTGGTGGGAGCGCTGCGTCCCCGGCTGATACCGGTGCTGGTGCTGGCGGTGCTCGTCGTGCTCGCCGTCCCCTACGGCTTTGCGCCCGCGGACTACATCAACGCCCAGTACCACGATTTCTTCCGCATGCTGACGTCGATGACGATCGACCCAACCGGTCCCTTCGTTCCGGCCGACTTCACAGCGCCTTTCACGCGGTTTGGGATGCCGCTGTCCGAAGCCGAGGCGACGATCGTGCGCGTCGTCGCGGGGTTGCTTACGCTTTGGGCGGTGCTCCAGTTGGACCGCAGGCTGGACTCCAACATCGGCGGACTGGCCATATTCCTCATTGCGGCGTTCTACATGTGCGTCTTCAATCCGCGGGTCGAGCAGAACACCTATGCCATGGTGGCGGTGCCAGCCGGCCTTTCCATCGCCCTGGTGTGGCGGGAGAAGGAACACGCGGTCATGCGCTGGTTGCCGGCGATACTCCTCTTCGTTACCGGACTGACCAGTGTCGATCTTCGGCTGCACGCTCTTTTCCACTTGTGGCTGTGGCCAATCAGCACCAGCATAGTCGCCTGCATGCTTGTCGCCTGGTTCTGGGGGCGAGGCAGGGACAAAGTGCCGACCCCCGGAGCCGTCGCGCATGGCTGAGATGCTCGACGTTATCGCGCCGTTTTTCAACGAGGCCGAATCCGCGATCGCCTTCGTCGAGTTGCTCGACAGGCTGGAAGCGGCCGTGGCCGAGCGCTTCGGCATGACCGTCCGCAAGATACTGATCGACGACGGCAGCCGCGACGGCAGCGCCGAGACATTCGCTGCGGCGTTGTCGGGCTCGTGGGAGATCGTGCGGCTCAGCCGCAATTTCGGCAAGGAAGCGGCGGTGCTCGCCGGCCTCGATCATTCCCGCGGCGACATGGTCCTGATCATGGACTCCGACCTCCAGCATTCCATGGATATCAGCCTGAGGATGATCGGCGAGCTGGTCGAGAATCCCGAAATCGATGTCGTCTACGCGCAGAACGACCGGCGCGAGGGCAGCTGGCGGCGCAGCCAGCTGGCGCGGCTCTTCTACAGGCTGATCAACAGCAGCCAGCGCTTCGATATTCCCGAGAATGCCGGAGACTTCCGTGTCATGCGCGGCGCGGTGGCACGTGCCTTGACCAGCGTGCGCGACAAGCGGCGTTTCAACAAGGGCCTGTTCGCCTGGGCCGGCTTCCGCCAGAAGGCCGTGCTTTACTCGCCGGAAAACCGCTCCGGCGGCACGTCGAAATGGACCAGGTTCAACCTGATCGCGTTCTCGCTTGAAGGGTTCACCTCGTTTTCCGTGATCCCGCTGCGCGTCATCAGCCTCATCGGATTGCTCGCGGCATTCGCAGGTCTCGCCTATGGCGTGAAGGTGCTGTTCGAGGTGCTGTTCTACGGCATCGCCGTGCCAGGCTACCCCAGCATCATGGTCGCCGTCGTGCTTTTTGGAGGCCTCAACCTGGCGCTGCTCGGCCTGATCGGCGAGTATGTCTGGGTCACGCTCAGCGAAAGCAAGGACCGGCCCGTCTACATCGTGCGCGACGTGTTGCATGGCAATGCCGCCGAGCAGGTAGTCGCCGACAAATGACCAGGTCGATCCGTCTGATCGCCGACGACTACGGGCTGGCGCCGGGGGTATCGGGTGCGATCCTCGACCTCATCGAGCGTGGCCGCTTGACCGGAACCAGTTGCATGACCGGCTTTCCCGAATGGGAAGACGCGGCGGCGCGTATCAGGCCGTTCCGTCGAAGCGCGGCCGTCGGGCTGCACCTGACCCTGACCGATCAGATAGCCGTGACCGGATTGTCCAGCCTGGCGCCGGACGGCAAGTTGCCCGGGCTTGCCTCTCTTGCGTTGCCGGTGCGGCGCGAGCGTATCGACGAGCGGGATGTTCATGCCGAGCTCGACGCCCAGTACGACCGCTTCGCCGAAGCGCTGGCCGGCCCGCCCGACCACATCGACGGACACCAGCACGTGCACTTCCTTCCGGCGGTGCGGAATTGGCTGCTTGCCCGTTTTGGGGAAAGTGCGCGCAGGCCGGCGCTGCGAGGCGCGCCGGGACTTCCCGGCCTGGACGCGGCGGCGGCCAAGATCGCGGCGATCGCGACGCTGGCCGTGGGCTTCAACAGATCGATGCAACGGGCGGGCTTCAGCCTCATGACGCCGCTTTCCGGCATCTATGACTGGCGGAAGCCGGAGAAATTCGCTTCGACGCTGCACGCCGCGATCGACACGTTGCCCGAACAAGGGGTGTTCATGTGCCATCCGGGCCGTGTCGATGACATGCTGCGCGCTCGCGACCCGATGCAAAGCGTGCGCGAGGTCGAATTTGACTTTCTAACGTCAGACGATTTCGGCATCAGCCTCAAGCGGGCCGAAGCCCGTGTCATGGACGGCAATACATGAGCGGGGCCGGCCAGCCGCGGCGTTCGACCGGCAACAAGATCGTCCGTTTTGCCTTGGTCGGGCTGGTGAACACCGGCATCGACCTTGCCGCTTTCTTCCTGCTGCTCGAGCTCGCGGTGCCGGCTTTGGCCGCCAATGTCGGCGCCTGGTTCATCGCCGTGCTCTTCTCCTTCGTGGCGAACGGCTTCTGGTCGTTCGAGCGGGACCCGAATATCCGGCTGCACCATTCCTTCCTGCGCTTCGTCTCGCTTGGAGCGCTGATTTCGCTTGGCGTCTCCAGTCTCTCGATCGCCGTCCTGGCCGGGGCCATCGGCGTGTCGCCGGCCAAGATCATTGGCGTCGTGGTGGCGGCGGTGCTGAACTTCCTGGCGGCGCGCTGGTCGATCGAAGGCCGGTTGTCGAGGTAGTCTACTCGGCCGGCTCCGCACCGGGACCTGATCCAACCACGATCTTTCCGAAAGCCGGTTCCCACTTTTCGGGATCATGGTCGATGTAGGCGGCTTCCTCGAGCTCACGCTTCAGGCGCGCTTCCTCGTGCGCTTTCGGCGTGACGAAGCGGCCAAGCAAGAGATAAGCGACAGGGGTCAGGAACAAAGTCGAGACGGTGGCGAGCCCTAGGCCGCCGACGATGACCCAGCCCAGCGCGACGCGGGCTTCCGCACCGGCGCCGGCGGCGAGCACCAGCGGCACGCCGCCGAGCACCGTGCAGATCATGGTCATCATTACCGGGCGCAGCCGAATGGTCGAAGCCTGTTCGATCGCTTCGCGCACGCCGAGCCCACGGTCGCGCAACTGGTTGGCGAACTCGACGATCAGGATGCCGTTCTTGGCCATGACGCCGACCAGAAGGACCAGTCCGATCTGGCTGTAGGCATTGAGGCTGGTGCCCGACAGGAGCAGCGCGAAAATGGCGCAGGCGAGCCCGAGCGGCACCGTCGCCATGATGATGACGGCGCTGACGAAGCTCTCGAACTGGGCCGCCAGCACCAGAAGGATGATGACCAGCGCGAAGCTGAAGACGGCGATCATGGCGTTGTTGCTCTCGCCGAGCGTGGCGGCTTCGGCGAGCGGCAGGATGCGCGCGCCGGGCGGCAGCAGCGGCGTCGCGATCTCCTCGGCTCGGGTCAGCGCCTCGCCGAGCGCGAAGCCGCTGCCGAGATTGGCGGTGATTGCGACCGAGGGCTGCTGCTGCTCGCGCGTCAGCGACGGCGGCACGGCGCGCTCGGTCAGCGTGGCGATGGTCGACATCGGTACGAAACGGCCATCGGACGTCTTCAGGAAGATGTTTTCCAGGTCGGTCGGGTCGTTGATCGGGTTGGTGGTCGAGACCAGCTTCACGCCATAGCTGCGGTCGGCGATGTAGACGTCGACAACATCGTTGCCGTCGAGCATGGCCTGCAGCGTGTCGGCCAGCCCGGTGATGTCGATGCCGAGATCGGAGGCGCGTTCGCGATCGATGGCCACGGCAAGCTGCGGCTGCGTCGGGTCGACGGAGAGGCGCGGCGTCTGGAAGCGCGGATCCCGACGCATCTCGTCGACGATCTTCACCGCCGCCTCGCTCAGCGCCTTGCGGTCGTTGCCGACCAGCGCGAATTGCAGGCCGTTGCCGGCGCCGCGAATGCCGAGGCTGTTCGGCTGCACCGGAAAGACGCGCACGCTCGGCACCTGCCTGGTCAGGCGGCTGATGTCGGCCATGATCTCCTGCTGGCTGCGGCTGCGCTCGTCCCAGGGCGCCAGCGTCATCACCATGAAGCCCGAATTGTAGGAGCCGTTGTTGCCGGCATTTTCGAAGGTTGAGCGGATCTCGCCGGAATCGCGCAGCGGCTGGATCAGCCGCTCGATCTTGCGCATCTGCTCGGTCGTGTAGTCGAGGCTGACGCCTTGCGGCGCGCTGATGCGCAACAGCACCACGGCACGGTCTTCCGTCGGCGTCAGTTCCTGGCGGATGGTGCCGAACAGCGTGAAGGCGGTGCCGGCGAAAATGAGCGCGACCAGGACAACGATCCAGGGTGCGTCGAGGCAAAGACGCAGGCAGTGCTTGTAGAGCCCGTGCAAGGCGCCGCCGATCCGCGCGCCGATGCCGGTACCGCCTTCATGGTGAAGCGATGCGCTGGTCAGCATGCGCGAGGCAAGCATGGGGCAGAGCGTCAGCGCGACCATGCAGGAGAGCAGCACGGACATCGCCAGCACGAAACCGAATTCGCGGAACAGGCCGCCTGTCTGTCCCGGCAGGAAGGAGATCGGCACGAAGACGGCAACCAGGGTCAGCGTGGTGGCGACGACGGCGAAGAACACTTCCTGCGTGCCCAGCACCGCCGCGGCGCGCGGCCCCATGCCTTCGTTGCGGCGTCGCACGATGTTTTCGAGCACGACGATGGCGTCGTCGACGACAAGGCCGGTCGCCAGCACCAGCGCCAGCAGCGTCAGTATGTTGACGGAGAAGCCGGCGAGATAGATCGCGGCGATGGTGCCGATCATGGCGACGGGCATCGCCAGGCCGGGGATCAGCGTGGCGCGCCAGTCGAGCAGGAAAGCGTAGATGACGACGAGCACGATCGAGACCGACAGCGCCAGCGCGATCTCGACTTCGTGCACGGCGCCGTTGACGAAGACGGCGTCGTCGCTGGTCACCTTGATGGACATGCCGGCGGGCAACGTCTCTTGCAGCTTGGCGACGGCGGCCCTTACGCCGGTCGAGATGTCGAGCGTGTTCGATTCCGCCTGGCGTATGATGCCGAGGCCGATACCGGTCTTGCCGTCGGAGCGCAGCGAAGTCTGGCCGATATCCGGCCCGAGCGTCACGGTGGCCACGTCGCGGATACGGGTCGCGCCGCCGATGACGATGTTCTCGAACTCCTCCGGCGTGGTCACGTCGGCGGTCGTGCGAACGATGAGGTCCTGATTGGTCGTGGTGATCGAGCCGGCCGGGGAATCGAAGGCGACCGAGGCAAGAGCCTTTCGAAGGTCGGCGACGGTGAAGCCCAGGCTCGCCAGCTTGTTCTGGTCGACGTCGATGCGGAAGATCTTGTCGCGGTCGCCGGAAACCTGGACGTCGGCGACACCCGGCACCGCGGCGAGCTCGTCCTCGATGCGGTCCTGCACGAACACCGTCATGTCCTGCACCGACATGGTGTCGGAGGTGACGGCCAGCCGCATCACCGGGTCCGAATTCGCGTCGGCCTTGACGATGCGCGGCGCGTCGGCAGTCTCGGGCAACTGATTGGTGATCCGGCTGACGGAATCGCGCACGTCGGAGGCCGCGACGTTGAGGTCGACGCCGTCGTTGAATTCGATGGTGACGCGGCTTTGGCCGAAGGAGGAGGTGGACGAGATCGACTTGACGCCGGAAACGCGCGCGACGGCGCCTTCGATCGCGTCCGTCAGCTCACGGTCGACGGTTTCGGCGGCCGCGCCCTCGAAGGTGGTGTTGACGGTGATGACGGGGCGGTCGACATCCGGCAATTCGCGGATCTCGACGCCCCAGAATGCGGCAAGCCCGGCAACCGCGATCAGCGTGTTGAGCACGAAGGCCATGACCGGTCTGCGGATGAAAAGCGCCGTCAGGCCAGATCCCGCGGCGGCGTCGCCGGCGCCGCTCATGAGCCCTCGGTCCCGGCGGCGCGATCCTCGCCGGCGATGCGGACATCGCCGCCTTCGCTGACGCTCTGCGTGCCTTCGGTCACCACCATGTCGCCGCTCACGACCGGAGCATCGATCAGCACGGTCTCGGTGTTGCGCTGGATGATGCGCACCGGAACGCGCTTGGCCTTGCCGTTGTCGACGGCCCAGATATAGGCGCCGTCGGTCCCCCACTGGATGGCGAGCGGGCTGACTGCCGGATAGGTATCGCCCGGGAACCGCATGCCGATCTGGAAGGACATGCCGGCGCGCAGCGAATCGGCGGGATTGGCGATCGTTGCCTTGACGAGCAGCGTGCGGCTGTTTTCGTCGATATGGTTGTCGATGGCCGAGACGGTGCCGGTATAGACCTGGTTAGGGTTGGCCAGAGGCGTGGCCGACAGCTGGGCGCCAACCTTGACCGCGGCGGCGAAGCGTTCCGGCACCCAGAAATCGACCAGGATGCTGGAGCGGTCGTCGAGCGTGGCGATCGCCGACTGGCTGGTGACATAGTTGCCGGCGGCGATCGGCAGGATGCCGACGGTGCCTTCGATCGGCGCCATGATCGAGCGGCGCTCGAGCGCGAGCTCGGCATCGCGCAGCGCCAGCCTGGCGTTGGCGAGCGTCACCTGGGCATCGGCGACGGCCACGGGCGTGGCCGCATTGGACGCCCTGAGCGACTTCACCCGGTCGAGCTTGGACTGCGCATCCTCGATCGCCACCTGGGCGCGGTCGCGCGCGATCACTTCCGTTTCGGAATCGAGCCTGGCGATGACATCGCCCTTTTCGACATGCGTGCCGGACTGGACCAGCAGTTCGGTAAGGCGCCCGGACGAGTATGGATTGACGGTGACGGTCGCGTTGGCACGGCCGGTGCCGATCGCCTGCAGCCTGTCGTTGATGGTGGCGGTGCCCGCGGGCGAAGCGACGATGGTGACGATCTGACCGGCGCGGTTGCGTCCGGACTGGCCGGGACCAGCGGCGGCGCTTTCCGCTGCAGGAGGTGTCGCGGCGATGGCCCAGTCCATTCCCCAACGCGCCAGTATCTGAGGCGCGCCGGGATAAAAGCGTGCCCAGGCGGCCACGGCGGCGATCAGAATCACAAGCGCTGCAACAATCTGTTTCCAGCTCGACATCGACACTCCAGCGGCAGGATTCGTCTGCCGGATTCCAGCGGAAGCAGGCACTTCGACGATACGGGCTGGGGGCGAAAACCGGCCACGCCAAACCCCAATATCAGCGGTTTATGGCAATTATCACGCAATCGTGCACATTAAATCTCGGTAACGTGAGGTCCGGACGCGGTTCGGACTCTTGCGTTTGCCGCATTTGGCAACCGGCCACCGGTTTCCGCCTCGCTAGCGCAAGCTCTCCAGATCGCGGATGCGCTTGGCGCCAGCCGCTTCCAATTGCCTGGTCACGGCGCCGATGAGGGTTTCGGCGACCACGAACAGGGCGGCGGAGGAATCCCAGGCCGACGGCACGGCGGTACGTCCGGCGATCACGTGGCGGGCGAAGCGGGCGATCGGCGACAGCCACTGGTCGGTGAAGAGAATGATCTGCACGCCGCGGTGATGCGCCTTCTCGGCAAAGCGGACGAGACTTTCCTGGTAGCGGCGGATGTCGAAGATCACCAGGACGTCACGCTTGCCCATGTCGATCAGGCGGTCGCGCCAGATGCTTTCCTGGCCGGCGAGGTGATAGACATCCGGCTGGATGATGGCGAGATGGGCGGCCATGTAGCGGGCCAGCGGATCGGTGAAGCGGCCGCCGATGAGGTAGGTCTTGCCGCGCCGCTCGGCAAGCCGTGCGGCTATGTCGGCAAGCTGTCTGTCGGTGAGGTGCCGGAAGGTCTCGCGCATGTTGTCGAGCGTTGCCTCGAGCATCGGCGAGACGGCGCCGCCGGCCGAGCTTGGATCGAGCGTGCGCGAAGCGGGCGACTGCAATTGCGCCGCCAATTCATCCTGCAGCGCCGACTGGAATTCAGGATAGTTCTGGAAGCCGAGCCTGGCGACGAAGCGCAAGATCGTCGGCGAGGACACGCCGGCCGCGGCCGAGAATTCGGCGACCGTCTTCAGCCCGGTCAAAGGATAGTTGGCAATCAGCGTCTGGGCCGCGCGGCGCTCGCCGGCCGGCATCGTCCCGATGCGGTCCGAGATCAGTTCGGCAATGCTGGAAATCATGTTTTCCCCCGCCTGTTGGCCGCCCGCCGCCGTTTTCCCGAATTCGCGTTTGACAAAGCCGGTCAAACTGTATGAAATCATTCATAGGGACGCAATGAGACAAAATACGTAACATACGATACAGCGCTCCCCCAGGGGACGGCAGCATGGAGAAAGCACGGCCTGTCAGCCTTGCACCGTCTGAAACCGTAAGGGTGACCAACCCTGGCGGCTCAAGCCCCTTCATCATCACTTGCGACCACGCTTCCAACGTCCTTCCCGCCGAGTTCGGGACGCTCGGCCTGCCGGCCGCGGACCTTTCGCGCCATATCGCCTGGGACCCGGGCGCGCTTCCCGTCGCACGCCGCATGGCCGAAGCGCTCGATGCCACTTTGATCGAGACCCGCGTGTCGCGGCTCGTCATCGATTGCAACCGGCCGCTGGACGCGCCGGACCTCGTTCCGCCGGTCAGCGAGACGACAGCCATTCCGGGCAACACGGGTCTTTCGGACAAAGACCGCGCCACGCGGATCGACCTTGCCTGGCGCCCGTTCCACGACACGATCGCCCGGATCATCGACGAGCGGCTGGCGCGCGGCCAGGAGACACGGCTGGTGTCGGTGCACTCCTTCACGCCGATCTACAAGGGCAAGAGCCGGCCATGGCATATCGGCATCATCCATGACGAGGATCGCCGCCTGGCGGCGCCGCTGATATCGGCGCTGCAGCGGCTCTCCGGCGTCACTGTCGGCGCCAACGAACCCTATTCGCCGGCCGACCGCGTCTATTTCACGCTGGAACGGCACGCGCGTTCGCGCGGCCTTGCCTGCGCGATGATCGAAATCCGCAACGACGAAATCGCCGGCGATGCCGGGCAGCGGAAATGGGCGGATCTGCTCACAGGCATATTCTCGAATCTGGAGCCCGACGAGGCCAGGGGCTTCCGACCGCGCGCAATGGGAAAGTCAGTAGGAACGGCCAGCCAAGAACGATAGGGGAACTCCAACATGACAACAGATCACGCAGAGAAATCGGAGGACGTTAAAATCCTTCACAGCATGGGCTATGCCCAGGAATTGGCCCGCCGCATGAGCGGCTTCTCCAACTTCGCCATTTCCTTCTCGATCATTTGCATTCTGGCCGGCGGCATCACGTCGTTCCCGCTGGCGATGGGCACCGGCAGCGGTTTCGAGGCGACCATCGGCTGGGTTATAGGCGGCCTGTTCGCCCTTGTGGTCGCGGCTTCGCTCGGCCAGATCGGTTCGGCCTATCCTACCGCCGGCGGGCTTTACCATTGGTCGTCGATCTTGGGCGGGCGCGGCTGGGGCTGGGCAACGGCCTGGATCAACCTGCTCGGCCTGATCTTCGTCGTCGCTTCGGTGAATGTCGGCGTCTACCTGTTGTTTTCCGGGCTTGTCGCGGGACCGATCCTTGGCCTGGACACATCGACCTGGGGTTTCTGGCAGCAGACGACGGCGGTTGTCATCATCACCGTCACCCAAGGCCTGTTCAACCATCTCGGCATCAAGACGACAACGATGTTGACCGACTTTTCAGGATACCTAATCCTCGTTGTCGCGGTCGTGCTGACGCTGACCTTCCTGATCTGGGGCGCGCATGGCTTCGATCTTTCGCGGTTGACGACTTTCGTCAACACGACCGGCGATGCCGGCGGTGGCTATGTTCCGACGGCCCGCACGGCGCTGGTGGCCTTCCTGATCGGCCTTCTCTACCCGCTTTATACGATCACCGGCTTTGACGCCTCGGCGCACACCGCCGAGGAGACGCACAATGCTCGCACCGCAGTGCCCAGGGGCATGATCCACGCAGTCCTGTGGTCTCTCGTCTTCGGCTTCGTCATGGCGGTCTCCTTCGTCCTCGCGAGCCCCGACCTCGTGGCGACCGCAAAGGACGGCGGCAATGCCTGGTTCAACCTCTTCAACAACCTGCCGGCGCCAACCTGGCTGAAGGATCTGCTCGGCATCTGCATCGTGCTGGCGAATTATCTGTGCGCGCTGGCCGGGCTCACGTCGACCTCGCGTATGATCTTCGCCTTTTCGCGCGACGGAGGCCTGCCGGGGTCGTCTTTGTGGAAGCAGGTTTCGCCGACCTGGCGCACGCCCGTCCCGGCCATCTGGCTTGGCGTCGTGCTGTCGATCGCGGCCACGCTCTATTCGCCGGCCTTCGCGGCGTTGGCAGCAGGCTGCGCTCTCTTCCTTTACGTCTCCTATGCCATGCCGGTGGCGGCAGGCCTGCTTGCGGAAGGCAAGACTTGGACGGAGTTCGGCCCGTTCCGTCTCGGCGTCTGGTCAAAGCCTTTCGCCATCGTCACCGTGCTCGGGGTCCTGGTGCTGATGTATGCCGGCATCCAGCCGCCCTTCGACATTCTGATCAACTACGCCATCGGATTGATCATTCTGCTGGTGGTTTTGTGGTTTGGTATCGAATCGCGGCGCTTCAAGGGACCGCCGGTCGGTGCCGACATTGCTCGTCGCGCGGCGGAGATCGCGGCCGCGGAAAAAGCAGTCGGCCAGACGGCGAGCTAACGGCAAACGCAATATCGCCCGGTCGGCTCAGGCCGATCGGGCATCGAGGTGCAGGACCGGCCAGCCAAGAACCATAGGGGAATTCCAACATGACGACACCGGGTTATACAGACGTCGACAAGGCGGAGGACGTGAAAGCCCTCCACAGCATGGGCTATGCCCAGGAACTGGAGCGGCGGCTCAGCCGCTTCTCGAATTTCGCGGTTTCGTTCTCGATCATCTGCATCCTGTCGGGCGGCATCAATTCGCTGGCCCAGGCCACGTCGGGCGCCGGCGGCATCGGCATCGGCATCGGCTGGCTGGTCGGCTGCTTCGTGTCGCTCACCTTCGCGGTTGCCATGTCGCAGATCAGCTCGGCCTATCCGACGGCCGGCGGCCTCTACCACTGGGGCTCGATCCTCGGCAATCGCGGCACCGGCTGGGTCACGGCCTGGCTCAACCTGCTCGGCCTGATCACCGTGCTGGGCGCCATCAATGTCGGCACCTGGACGTTCTTCATCGGCGCCTTCGGACCGGCGCTCGGCATCGAGGGCACGCTGACCAACCAGATGATCTTCTTGGTCGTCATCACCGGCGCCCAGGCGCTGATCAACCATCTCGGCATCAAGCTGACAGCGAAACTGACCGATTTCTCGGGATATCTCATCTTCTTCGGCTCGATCCTGATCGCAGTGGTCTGCCTGCTTTCGGCCGAGACCTGGGATTTCAGCCGCCTCTTCACCTTCCATAACTACTCCGGCGACGCCGGCGGCGGTGTGTGGCCATCGGTTTCGAACGCCTGGGTGTTCGCGCTCGGCCTCCTGCTGCCGATCTACACGATCACCGGCTACGACGCCTCGGCGCATACGTCGGAAGAGACCATCAAGGCAGCCTCTTCGGTGCCGCGCGCGATGGTGATGTCGGTCGTCTGGTCGGCGCTGTTCGGCTACCTGTTCCTGGCCGCCTTCGTGCTGATGATCCCGAACATGGACGACGCCGCCAAGCAGGGCTGGAACGTGTTCTTCTGGGCTTTCGACCAGCGCGTCAGCCCCGGCCTCAAGGAGTTCGTCTACCTCGTCGTGTTCATCGCGCAGCTGCTGTGCGGTCTTGCCACCGTCACCTCGGCCTCGCGCATGATCTTCGCCTTCTCGCGTGACGGCGGCCTGCCGGGCTCGGCAGCGCTTGCCAAGGTCAGCCCGACCTATCGCACGCCGGTGGCGGCGATCTGGACGGCCTCGATCCTGTCGGTGCTGTTCGTGTGGGGTTCGACCCTGGTTTCGGTCGCCGGCACCTCGGCCTATACGATCGTTGTATCCTGCACGGTCATCTTCCTGTTCCTGTCCTTCATCGTGCCTATCGTGCTCGGCATGATGGCCTGGGGAACGCCGAAGTGGGACAAGATGGGCCCGTGGAACATGGGGCGCGCCGTCTTCATGCTGTTCGGCTTTCTCTCGATCGTATCGATGATCCTGATCTTCGTCATCGGCATCCAGCCGCCGAACGACTGGGCGCTCTATATCACCGTCGGTTTCTTCATCCTGACGGCGATCGTCTGGTTCGCCTTCGAGCGCAACCGCTTCCAGGGTCCGCCGCTCGGCGACATCATCGCGGCGCGCCAGGCAGCGATCAAGGCGGCCGAACAGGCGGTCGGCGAGACCGGCCACTGATACTTCGCCTCATGGCCATGGCCGGCGCAACGCCGGCCATGGTTTTGTTTCCCCTCAATCGACAAGCGCTGGAGTGCCAAAGGAATGGCCGGGAATTTCTCGTTCGATCAGTTGAAGAAAGCGGTCTCGAACGGCGAGATCGACACGGTGCTGGCCTGCATCGTCGACATGCAGGGCCGGCTCTCGGGAAAACGCTTCCTGGCTCAGTATTTCGTCGATTCCGCGCATGGCGAGACGCATGGCTGCAACTATCTCTTGGCCTGCGACATCGATATGGAGCCGGTGCCGGGCTACAAGGCGGCGAGCTGGTCGAAGGGCTATGGCGACTTCGTCATGAAGCCGGACCTGTCGACACTGCGGCGCATTCCGTGGCTGGAGAAGACGGCGCTGGTCATCTGCGACGTGCTCGACCATCACGACCATGAGGATTTGGCACACTCGCCCCGCGCGATCCTGAAGAAGCAGGTCAAGCGACTGCAGGAGCGCGGCTATATCGGCTATTTCGCCTCCGAGCTCGAATTCTACCTGTTCAGCGAAACCTACGATTCCGCGCGCAAGAAGCACTGGCAGGGACTCGACAGCGCCTCGCCCTATATCGGCGACTACCAGATCGGCATCACCAGCAAGGAAGAAGGCGTCGTGCGCCGGCTTCGCAACGAGATGGAAGCGGCGGGCATTCCGATCGAGAATTCCAAGGGCGAATGGGGTCCTGGCCAGGAAGAGATCAATGTGCGCTATGCCGAAGCGCTCGACATGGCCGACCGCCACGTCATCCTGAAGAACGGCGCCAAGGAGATCGCCGATTCCGAGGGCAAGGCCATCTCCTTCATGGCCAAATACAATTACGGCCTCGCCGGCAATTCCAGCCACATCCACAATTCGCTGTGGAGCGCGGATGGCAAGACGCCGCTGTTCTTCGACAAGAAGGCCGATTGGACGCTGTCGAGCCTCGGCCAGCAATGGGCAGCCGGGCAGCTCAAATACGCCAAGGAATTCACTTGGTTCCTGGCGCCGTACATCAATTCCTACAAGCGCTTCCAGGCCGGCACCTTCGCGCCGACCAAGATCATGTGGAGCGAGGACAACCGCACCGCCGGCTTCCGGCTGTGCGGCGAGGGCACCAAGGGCATCCGCATGGAATGCCGCATCGGCGGCGCCGATCTGAATCCCTATCTCGCCTTCGCGGCGCTGATCGCGTCCGGCCTTGCCGGCATCGATGAGAAGCTGGAGCTGCAGAAGCCGTTCGTCGGCGACGCCTACCAGGCCTCGCGCCTGCCCGAGATTCCAAAGACTTTGCGCGACGCCACCGAGACGCTGGCCAAGTCAAAGATGCTAAAGCAAGCCTTCGGCGACGACGTGATCGAGCACTATGTGCATACCGCCCGCTGGGAGCAGTTCGAATACGACCGCCGCATCACGGATTGGGAGCTGCACAGGGGCTTTGAGAGGTATTGAAGCTGTAATTCGTGTTGACTGAACGTAACTAAAGCTGTAATTTCGGCTGGTTAAGTTCAGGAGCGTGAAATGGGAAAGTATTCGCCTTTGCGTTCGTACCTCATGGCTCAAGCCGGTGATCGGGTTCCGATGTCGTTCAGCGACATCGAGAAGCTGCTTGGCGAAAAGCTGCCGGCGTCCAAGCAGTATCCGGCTTGGTGGAGCAACAACCCCAGCAACAATCCGATGACAAAAGAATGGCTGGCCGCGGGGTTCCAGACGGAGTCGGTCAATATTGGCGGCGAAAATCTGGTGTTTCGGCGCACCCAGGCAGGTTCGAGTGGCTCAGAGGGGTTTGGTGAATCGGCTCAAGCCGAAATCAGTGGAACACCGTCAAGACACCCGATCTTCGGCTGCATGAAGGGGACGCTTACGATCATGCCTGATGTCGATCTGACGGAGCCTGCCGACCCGGATTGGGGCAAGCTTTATGAAGACTGAGAACCTTCTGTTGGACACCTGCGCGGTCATCTGGATTTCGCAGGACGCACCGATTGCTGAGACGGCGACAACGGCTATCAGCAAGGCTCCTCAGTCCGGCAGGCTGAATGTATCAGTCATGACGGCATGGGAGATGGGCATGCTCGTATCGAAGGGCAGGTTACCGTCGACGAAGACACCCGATCGCTGGTTCGACGAGTTCGTCAACGCGGCGTCCGTCACGGTGGAAGACGTGACGCCGGGCATTCTCATTGCGGCCTCCTACCTGCCAGGCGTCGTTCACAACGATCCGATGGATCGAATTCTGATAGCCACCGCGCGGGAGCGCGATCTGACAATCGTAACGCGTGACAGGGCCATTCTGGCCTATGCAGCGCAAGGTCATATCCGGGCCATCGCCTGCTGAGAACAATCAATTGGAGACGTCTTGTTGGAAACCGTAAAACTCAAATCCCCCATCGATGGCTCGATCTATGCCGAGCGGCCGGTCGCGAGCGACCACGCGATCAACGCGGCCGTCGAGCGCGCCAGGGCGGCGCAGGAGAAGTGGGCCGAGACGCCGGTCGTCGAGCGCGGCAAATACATGTTGGCGATGCTGGAAGCCCTGGTTGCGATGACCGACGAGATCGTGCCCGAGATCGCCTGGCAGATGGGCCGGCCGGTGCGGTATGGCGGCGAGTTCGGCGGCGTCAAGGAACGCACCAACTACATGGTCGAGATCGCCGAAGCCGCGCTGAAGCCGGTGCTTGCCTCCAATACGAAGGACGGCTTCCGCCGCTATGTCAAGAAGGTGCCGCTCGGCGTCGTGCTGGTGATCGCACCGTGGAACTATCCCTATCTGACCGCCGTCAACACCATCGTGCCGGCGCTGATGGCCGGAAGCGCCGTCATCCTCAAGCATGCCGCGCAGACGCTGCTGGTCGGCGAACGCTTCAGCCAAGCCTTCGACAAGGCCGGCCTGCCGAAGGGACTGTTCCAGAACCTGGTCATGAACCACGCCCAGACCGAGAAGCTGCTCGGCTCGGGCAAGATCGACCATGTCAATTTCACCGGCTCCGTCGGCGGCGGCCGCGCCATCGAGAAGGCGGCCGCCGGCACCTTCATGACGCTCGGCCTCGAACTCGGCGGCAAGGACCCGGCCTATGTGCTGCCCGACGCCAAGATGGACCATGCCGTCGCCAATCTTGTCGACGGCGCCTTCTACAATTCAGGCCAGTGCTGCTGCGGCATCGAGCGCGTCTATGTGCATGAGAAGGTCTATGACGAGTTCGTCGAGGGTTTTGTCGCCGAGACCAGGAACTATGTCGTCGGCAATCCGCTGGACCAGGCGACCACGATGGGGCCGATGGCGCAGGCGCGCTTCGCCGACCTGATCCGCGAGCAGAAGGCAGAAGCGCTGCGCAAGGGCGCCAGGGCGCATATCGACATGAAGGTCGAGAACGACAAGCCGGGCTCGCCCTATCTGGCACCGGAAGTGCTGACCGACGTCGATCACCAGATGAGCGTCATGCGCGAGGAGAGCTTCGGGCCGATCGTCGGCATCATGAAGGTGCGCAACGACGAGGAGGCGATCGCGCTGATGAACGACAGCCCCTATGGGCTGACCGCCTCGATCTGGACGCGCGACGCGGAGCGCGCAATTGCCATCGGCGACCGTGTCGAAACCGGCACCGTGTTCATGAACCGCTGCGACTACCTCGACCCGGCGCTGGTCTGGACCGGCGTCAAGGACACCGGCAAGGGGGCGGCGCTTTCGGCCATCGGCTACGACAATCTGACCCGGCCGAAATCCTATCACCTGCGTGAAGCGATCTGACTTTTTGAAAGACAAGACATGTCCAAGCTCATCTCCAAATGGAACTATCCCACCACCGTCCGCTTCGGCGCCGGCCGCATCAAGGAACTGCCAGACGTACTGGCTGCGGCGGGTATCAAGCGCCCGCTCTTCGTCACCGACCCGGGCCTGGCAAAGCTCCCGGTTGTCGCCTCGACGCTGAAAATCCTCGACGACGCCAAGGTTCCCTATGGCGTGTTTTCAGAGGTGAAGCCGAACCCGGTCGAGTCCAACCTCACCGCCGGCATCGCCGTGTTCAAGAAAGGCAAGCATGACGGCGTGATCGCCTTCGGCGGCGGCTCGGCGCTCGACCTTGGCAAGCTGATCGCCTTCCAGGCCGGGCAGACTCGGCCCGTATGGGATTTCGAGGACGTCGGCGACTGGTGGACCAGGGCCAACTCGGACGCGATCGCGCCGATCATCGCCGTGCCGACCACGGCGGGAACCGGCTCCGAGGTCGGCCGCGCCGGCGTCATCACCAATGAGGCGACCCACACCAAGAAGGTCATCTTCCATCCGAAGCTTCTGCCGGCGATCGTCATTGCCGATCCGGAGCTGTCGGTCGGCATGCCGGCCTTCATCACCGCCGGCACGGGCATGGACGCGCTGGCCCATTGCCTCGAGGCCTATTGCGCGCCGGGCTATCACCCGATGGCCGACGGCATCGCGGTGGAAGGCATCCGGCTGGTGTTCGAGAACCTGCCCAAGGCCTTCGCCAACGGCAAGGATCTGGTCGCCCGCGCCCATATGATGAGCGCCGCCGCCATGGGGGCCGCGGCCTTCCAGAAAGGGCTCGGCGCTATCCATTCGCTGTCGCATCCGATCGGCGCGCTCTATGACACCCATCACGGCATGACCAATGCCGTGTTCATGCCCTATGTGCTCGCCTTCAACAGGGAGAGCATCGAGGAGCGCATCGCCCGGCTCGCCGCGTATTGCGGCATCAAGGGCGGCTTCGACGGCTTCGCCAAGGCGATCATCAAATTGCGCAAGGAATTGAAGGTGCCACACGCGCTCCCCGGCCTGATCAAGGGCCTCGACATGGACAAGAAGCGCAAGGCGCTGATCGCCGACATGGCGGTGGTCGACCCGACCGCCGGCGGCAATCCGGTCAAGCTCACCAAGAAAGCGGCCCTGACGCTGCTCGAAAATGCGATCGCCGGCTCCGTCTGAGAGCCGGCTTTCAATGCCGAAGAGTTGAATCAAGGGGCGTGCCAGAGCGGAGGGAGAGGGCAAAAGGCAAGGCGGCTAACCATTAGCCGGAAAATTAAGCGTGGGCTAATTGCTACAGTCCGTTAAAAAGAGTTAACTTTTTTGGCCGCGGGGCTCGGGTTTCAAAAAGCCTTCATCTGGCTGTCACACGAAAACGATACCCGCATCGCAGGCGCCCAACAGCGCCAGTTCAACGGAGAGAACACATGTTCAAGTTCACGGGGAAAGTGCTTTCCCTCTCGGCTGCGGCGCTCTTCGCGTCGACGGTGATTTCGTCTGCGGATTCGCTGGACGATCTCGTCAAGGCCGCGAAGGCTGAAGGCCAGCTCACCACCATCGCGCTTCCGCATGACTGGTGTGGCTACGGGGCAGTGATCGACGCTTTCAAGGCTAAGTATCCGGAAATCAAGATCAACGAACTCAACCCGGACGCCGGCTCGGGCGACGAGGTCGAGGCGATCAAGGCCAACAAGGACAACAAGGGCCCGCAGGCGCCCGACGTCATCGACGTCGGCCTGTCGTTCGGCCCGACCGCCAAGGCCGACGGCCTGCTGATGCCTTACAAGGTGTCGACCTGGGACTCGATTCCGGACAGCGCCAAGGATGCCGATGGCGCCTGGTACGGCGACTATTACGGCGTGCTGTCGTTCATGGTGAACAAGGACCTGGTCAAGGAATCGCCGGCCGACTGGGCCGACCTGCTGAAGCCGGAATTCGCCAATTCGGTCGCACTCGCCGGTGATCCGCGTGCTTCGAACCAGGCCATCCAGGCGGTCTATGCCTCCGGTCTGTCGTCGGGCGCCGCCGCTGGTGAAGCCGCCGGCACCGCTGGCCTCGACTTCTTCAAGAAGCTCAATGCCGCCGGCAACTTCGTTCCGGTCGTCGGCAAGCCGGCGACGCTGGCCCAGGGCCAGACGCCGATCCTGATCAACTGGGACTACAACGCGCTTGCCGGCCGCGACACGCTGAAGGGCAACCCGCCCGTCGACGTGATCGTGCCGAAGACCGGCGTCGTCGCCGGCGTCTATGTGCAGGCGATCAGCGCTTACGCGCCGCATCCGAATGCCGCGAAGCTGTGGATGGAATACCTCTATTCCGACGAAGGCCAGATCGGCTGGCTGAAGGGCTACTGCCACCCGATCCGTTTCAACGATCTCGCCAAGAACGGCAAGATCCCGGCGGACGTGCTGGCCAAGCTGCCGCCGGCTGAGGCCTATGCCTCGGCGGCTTTCCCGACGCTCGACGAGCAGGGCAAGGCCAAGGAAGCCATCAGCAAGAACTGGGACGCCACCGTCGGCGCCAACGTCAAGTAAGACTTGAAGTCCACCGGGCGGCCACTTGGCCGCCCGGCTTTCCCTCGAAAACGGTGCCGGGCGCATGACCGATCTATCGCTTTCAAATCAGTCTGTTGCCACCAAGTCTGCGCCGCCGAACGAGGCGACCGCCTTCCGCCTGCCGACGCAATGGATCGGTGTGGCCCCATTCTTCGTCTTCACCCTGATGTTCCTGATCATGCCGACGCTATATCTCGTCATCGGCGCGTTTCAGACCGGGGAAGGCGGGTTCACGCTCGACAATATCCTGCAGTTGGTCAGTGATCCTTCAATCAGCAATTCCTATTGGGTTTCGATCAAGATCAGCTTCTGGTCGGCCATCGTCGGCGCATTTGCCGGACTGGCGATCGCCGTGGCCATCGTGCGCGGCGGCCTGCCCAGCTGGGTTCGCTCCGCGACGCTGACCTTCTCGGGCGTCGCCTCCAATTTTGCCGGCTTGCCACTTGCCTTTGCGTTCATCGCAACGCTCGGCCGCGTCGGCATCGTGACGGTGCTGCTGCGCGACATATTCAACCTCAACATCTACGCGTTGGGGTTCAATTTCCTGACCACGTGGGGCCTGATCGTGGTCTATCTCTTCTTCCAGATCCCGCTGATGGTGGTCATCATCGTGCCGGCGATCGACGGTTTGAAGAAGGAATGGAACGAGGCCGCCGCCACGCTTGGCGCCACCCAGTGGCAGTACTGGCGCATGGTGGTGATACCGGTGCTGTTTCCGAGCTTCCTAGGCACCGTCATCCTTCTGTTCGCCAACGCCTTCGGCGCCATCGCAACGGCCTATGCGTTCGCCGGCCCGCAGCTCAACATCGTTCCCATCAAGCTCTATTCGCAGATCAACGGCGATGTGCTGCACAACCCGCAGCTCGGCTACGCGATCGCCTTCGGCATGATCGTCATCACGGGACTGGCGAATGTCTTCTACATCTGGTTCCGGACCCGTTCCGAGAGGTGGCTGAAATGAAGTCGGGCAAATTCTGGGCCTGGGTCGTCTTCGGAATCGGCACGGCCTATTTCTTCATCCCGCTGCTGGCGACGTTCGAGTTTTCGCTGCGCATGCGGCGCGGCGTCCATTCCTTCGACGCCTATCAAGTCGTGCTCGGCGATCCGCGCTTCCAGGCGACGTTCCTGTATTCGGTGGTCGCCGCGATCTTCACCATCATTCTCGGCGTGCTGATCGTGGTGCCGGCCGCCTATTGGATCCGTCTCCGTTTGCCTCAAATCAGGCCGATCGTCGAATTCATCACGCTGCTGCCGCTGGTCATTCCGGCGATCGTCATCGTGTTCGGCTATATCCGTATGTACGGCTCGAATTCGCCGCTGCCGTTCCTGGCCAGCGATCTCGGCGCCAGCGCCCTGCTGGTGATCGGCTATGCGACGCTGGCGTTGCCTTATATGTACCGCGCCGTCGACACCGGTCTTCGTACCATCGATGTCAGAACGCTGACGGAAGCCGCGCAAATCCTCGGCGCCGGTTGGGCCACGATCATTACCCGGGTCATTCTTCCCAATGTACTGATCGCCGTTCTGTCGGGCGCCTTCCTGACCTTCGCCATCGTCATCGGCGAGTTCACGATAGCTAGCCTGCTGAACCGTCCGGCCTTCGGCCCCTATCTGCAGAACATCGGCGCCAACCGGGCCTACGAGCCGGCGGCACTTGCCATCATCGCCTTCGCCATTACCTGGGGCTGCATGTCGCTGATCCAGATCCTGTCCCGTTTCGCGCCGAAATCGGCGAACCGCCCGAATTGACCTGAGAGAAAAGCCATGGCCGAGCCATTCCTGTCCATCCAGCATGTGCGAAAGTCCTACGGCGCCAACACCGTGGTGCAGGATTTCAGCCTCGACGTAGAGCCCGGCGAGTTCGTCTCCTTCCTGGGGCCATCCGGCTGCGGCAAAACCACTGTGCTGCGCATGGTCGCCGGCTTCGAGGAGCCCTCGGCCGGCAAGATCGTCGTCGCCGGCAAGGACATCACCAGGCTGAAGCCCAATCAGCGCAATGTCGGCATGGTGTTCCAGGCCTACGCGCTGTTCCCGAACCTGACGGTGGCGCAGAATATCGCCTTCGGTCTGAAGGTGGCTGGCATGTCGAAGCCTGACGCGGACAAGCGCGTTGCAGAGATGCTCGACATGATCAAGCTGCCGCAGATGGCCGATCGCTATCCCTATCAGCTGTCCGGCGGCCAGCAGCAGCGTATCGCGCTCGCGCGGGCAATTGCTCCGAAACCCAAACTGCTTTTGCTCGACGAGCCGCTGTCGGCTCTCGACGCCAAGGTGCGCGTGTCGCTGCGCGAGGAAATCCGATCGATCCAGAAGAAGCTCGACATCACCACTATCTTCGTCACGCATGACCAAGAGGAGGCGCTGTCGATCTCTGACCGCATCGCGGTGATGTATGGCGGCAAGGCCGAGCAGGTCGGCACGCCGTTCGAGATCTACAACCGGCCGGCAACCAAGTTCGTCGCCAATTTCGTCGGCACGCTCAACGTGCTCGAAGGCAAGGTCACCGACGCCTCGACGGGCAAGGTGCAGGTCAACGCCCAGGAAGTCTCGCTCAAGGGCAAGCTTAATGGCTCGAAGTCCGGCGATATGCTGTCGCTGGCGCTGCGGCCGGAAGCGATTTCACTGGCGCGCCAGCCCGGGCACGACACCAGCCTTTCGGGCGAGATCGCCGAAGTGCATTTCCTCGGCTCGGTCATCCGGGTGCGCGTCGGCATCGGCGGCAACACGGTGTCGCTCGACACCTTCAACAACTCGACGACACCGCCGCCGATCGTTGGCGACAAGGCGGATATTTCGTTCTCGTCGGGCGATATGCTGGTTCTGCACTGACGGCCTGGCCGTCTTGACGCCGATAAGACAGGCGAAGCCTTTGCGCCGGCCGAGGGGTAACCCGTCGATCGGCCGGGGCGCGGCTTGCCGGGCACCACAGGCCTTGTCGGATAAATCAACAGTATCCTGCTTCAGGGTACTGCCAAGCTTCGTGCTTCGCCGTTACGATAAGCCATGGCGCTGTTCGAACTTACCCTGATCCTGCTTCTCATCGCCGTCGCGCTGACGGCGGTATCGCGATGGCTGGAGGTACCTTACCCGTCGCTGCTGGCGCTTGCCGGGGTCGGGCTTGCCTTCGTGCCGGGCGCGCCGGTGATCGAGATCGATCCGGAACTGGCGCTTGCGCTGTTCATCGCGCCGGTGCTTCTCGATGCCGCCTATGACACCTCGCTGCGCGACCTGAAGCGCTATCGCCTGTCGCTGGTGCTTTTGGCGCTCGGCGCCGTCATTTTCACCACCGTGGCGGTTGCCTTCGTCGGCTGGAAGATGGCCGGTCTGCCGATCGCGGCCGCGATCGCGCTCGGCGCCATCGTCGCGCCACCGGACGCGGTCGCGGCAAGCGCGGTGCTCAATCAGTTCAAGGTGCCGCACCGCCTCACCGCGATCCTGCAGGGCGAGAGCCTGCTCAACGATGCCACGGCGCTGTTGATCTACCGGATATCGGTTGCGGCAGCCATCGGCACGCTCATGCTCAAAGACGCAGTGCCGGTCATCCTGCTGGCGACGGTCGGCAGCGTTGTCGCCGGCTATCTGTTCGGCCGCTTCTCGCTGCTCACGCTGACGCGCATCGAGGATGCGGCAAGCAGCACCGTCGTGCAGTTCGCCGGAACCTTCGCGGTCTGGATCATTGCCGACAGACTCGGCCTTTCCGCCATCATCACCATCGTCGTTTATGCCATCACCATCGCGCGCACCGCGCCACGCCGCATGTCGGCCCGGCGCCGCGTCAGCACCTATTCGGTCTGGGAATCGGCCGTGTTCGTGCTCAACGTGCTGGCTTTCGTGCTGATGGGCCTGCAGGCGCGGTCGATCGTCGGCCGGCTTTCCGGCGACGGGCAAGGCGAAGCCTTTCTCTTCGCCGCAACGGTGCTTGCGGTCGTCATCGTGGCGCGCCTCGTCTGGGTGGCGGGCTATGTCGCGGTCATACGCTGGTTTGCCCGCCATGGCAGCGAGGAAGAAAGGCGCGATGCACCGACATTTCGCGGCGCCGCGCTTGTGGGCTGGTGCGGCATGCGCGGGCTGGTGACGCTGGTGGTGGCGATTGCCTTGCCGGCCGACTTTCCCGGCCGCGATCCGATCGTGCTGGCCGCCTTCGCGGTCGTCCTCGGAACGCTCGTGCTGCAAGGCATGAGCCTGAAGCCGCTGCTGCGCCGGCTCAATTTCGAGCGGGATACGACGATCGATCGCGAGGTGGCCGAGGCGCGCGTCGCCATCATGCAGGCCGCGCTCGATGTGCTGAGCCGCAAGACGTCGGCCGCTGCCGCCGTCGTGCGGGAGCAGTACGAGGCTCAACGCCGGATCGCCGAAAATCCCGACGACGCGCAAGCCGCAACGGAATACGACCGGTTGCGTCTCTACGCCATCAAGCGGCAGCGCGACAGGTTGGAGGAACTGCGCAGCAATGGCACGATCGGCGACGAGGCCTATCACCGGCTGGAAGAGGAGATCGACTGGTCGGAACTGGCGGCGTCGCCCGCCGGAAGCTTCCAGCCACTGACGACCTATTAGAACGCAGCGGTTCGCTGGTCTCCGTTGGACCATTCCCCCTGGCCTCGCGGCACATTGCAACATCACCGGCGGGGCGATAGAGCGGCTCACCGAAGGCGGTGAACCACTCTACTCTTTGTTTTGACGCAATTCCGGACGGAAAACCGCTCACACTTTTCCTGCAATTGCGCTACTGCGATCACCAGAAGTGAGCCGGTTAATCAATGAAGCTGATCAGCTACAACATCCAGTACGGCTATGGCAGCGACGGGCGCTACGATCTCAGCCGCTGCGCCAGGCTGGTGAACGGCGCCGACATCATCGCGCTGCAGGAGGTCGAGCGGCACTGGCAGCGCACCAATGAGGACGATCAGCCCGAGATCCTGTCCAGCCTGCTGCCCGACTATTACTGGGCCTATGGCCCGGCCTTCGACATGGACGCCAGCGCGAGCCGCGACGGCCGCGTCTTCAACCGCCGGCGGCAGTTCGGCACGATGGTGCTGTCGAAGCTGCCGATCGTCTGGTCGCGGTTGCACACGCTGCCGCTACGGCGCACGCTGAGGCCGCTCAACACCCGCAACGCGGCGCTGGAATGCATGATCCGCACGCCGGCGGGACCGGTGCGAGTGCTTTCCTTGCATCTGGCGCATGTCGCGGCGGAGGAGCGGCTGGAGCAGATCGACTATCTCAATGCCGAGCATCGCCGCGCGCCGTCCGACGGCGGCCCTTGGAGCGGCGTCGACGACGAGCCGCAGCGCAACTGGACGAACGGCCAGACGGAACCGGAAAATCCGTTCGCGGCGATCTGGCTGGGCGACTTCAACATGGAGCCGGGCAGCGCCGAATACCGGCGTATCGTCGGTAGCACGCCCTACCATCGGCGCGCCGCTTACATCGACGGATTCGTCGATGCCGTAGCGGTCGCCGGCGAGTCCGGGCCGGACTTCCATACGCACGAAAAGATCATCGATGGCAGGCTGGCGAAACGACGGCTCGACCATTGTTTCGTCGGCGGCGGGTTGGCCGATCGCGTGCGTTCGGTAACCGCCGATATCGGCGAGGTGGCTTCCGACCATTTTCCGCTCAGGGTCGATATCGATCTGGAAACGCCTTTCGGCTCGACAAGGTCGATGAAACCGACATGACGCTGTTCGTCTTCCTGGCGGTGCTCTCGGCGGCGGCCATGCATGCGATCTGGAACGCGCTGGTCAAGGTGCATCTCGACCGCTTCCTGTCGATCACGCTGATGACGCTCGGCATGGGATTTGCGGCGCTGTTCGCACTGCCTTTCGTCGAGTTTCCGAGGGCCGAAGTGTGGCCCTACATCATCGCCTCGGTGATCTTCCACATGGGCTATCGCACCTTCCTGGTCGGCGCCTACAAGGCGGGCGATTTCGCTCAGACCTATCCGCTGGCGCGCGGCACCGCACCGCTGCTCTCGGCGCTCGGCGGCATCTTCGTGGTCGGCGAGGTTCCGGCGCCGTTCGCCATCGTCGGCATCGTGCTTCTGTCGGCAGGCACGCTGGTCATGTCGTTCCGAGGCGGCGCGCATCTGGAGAAGCTCAATCTGCGCGCGGTCGGCTTCGCGCTCGGCACATCGATCTTCATCGCCAGCTACACACTCTCCGACGGCAGCGGCGCGCGGCTCGCGGCGACCGCGCAAAGCTATGCGGCCTGGCTGTTCGTCTGCGATGCGGCGTGGGCGCTCGTGCTGTGCATTGCGGTCCGCGGACCGCAGTCGCTTCCGGTGCTGGCACGCGACTGGAAAGCCGGGCTGTTCACCGGCGTGCTCAGCGGCGCGGCCTACTGGATCGTGATGTGGGCAATGACCAAGGCGCCGATCGCCTCGGTCGCATCGCTGCGCGAGACCTCGATCCTGTTCGCCATGCTGATCTCTGTGCTGGCGCTGGGTGAAAAGATGACGGCCTGGCGCGCAGCCGCGGCGCTCGGCATCGTTGCCGGCGTCGCGGCGCTCAGGCTCGGATAGCGGGCGCCGTCTCGCGGAAACGGCGCCCTCTATCTCTTCGTTTTTAGCAATTGCGGACGGGCCGCGGCGAAGTCGCGAGCCTTCCCGTTTCACCCTTTTCCCGGAATTGCTCCAACCTCATGGTCCAACACGGCCATCACCTGGCCGCGCTTCTCAGGGCTGAAGCGGATGACGATGATGATGCAGACGGCGACCACACCGGCGAAGAGCGCCAGCGCGTAGCCATAGCTGCTGCCGGGCGCTTCGGCGATACCAGCCTGATACGGACCGCCATAGGACGCAGCGAGATTGCCGGCCTGATAGATGAAGCCGGGCAAGGTCGCCCGCACCGAGCCCGGCGATAGCTCGTTGAGATGTACCGGAATGACGCCCCAGGCGCCCTGCACCGCCACCTGCATGATGAAAGCGCCGATCGCCAGCATGAAGGGCGTGGTCGTGTAGGCCCAGAGCGGAATGGCCGGCAAGGCGATCAGGCAAGCGAGCGTAATGGCGTTGACGCGGCCGATCTTCTCGGACAGCGCGCCGAAGGCCAGTCCGCCGACAATGGCGCCGATGTTGGCGACGATGGTGATCCAACTCACCGTATGCGGATCAAAGCCATGCTGCTTCTTGAGGAAGGTTGGATAGAGATCCTGCGTGCCGTGGCTGAAGAAGTTGAAGAACATCATCAGCACCACGGCATAGAGCGCGATGCCCCAGTGCTTCCGCAGCGTTTCGAGCAGCCCTGGCTTCACGTGCTGGCGGGCTTCGACGAAGGCTGGCGATTCCGGCACATGCGAGCGGATGAAAAGCACGATCAGCGCCGGCACGAAGCTCAGGAGGAACATGGCGCGCCAGCCGAAGGTGAATTCGCCGATCTTCTGCCCGTAGAGCAGCCCGTAGACCACCGCCGCCAGCAGGTAGCCGGCCGGATAGCCGCATTGCAGGATGCCCGAGACCAGGCCGCGCGCGCTCGGCGGAATGGATTCCATGGCAAGCGAGCTACCGAGACCCCATTCGCCGCCCATGGCGATGCCGAACAGGGCGCGCAGCGCCAGGAAAATGCCGAGATTGGGCGAGAAAGCGGCTAAAGCGCCGATCACCGAATAGCTCACGATGTTCAGCATCAGAATGGGCTTGCGGCCATATCTGTCGGCAAGCATGCCGAAGAAGAACGCGCCGATGAAACGCGTCGCCAAGGTCAGGAACAGCGCTTTGGAGACCGCCGGCACGTCGGTCTGGAATTCCGTTGCAATATCGGTGAGCAGGAAAGTCAGAAGGAAGAAATCAAAAGCGTCGAGCGTCCAGCCGAGGAACGACGCGAGTACGGTTTTCTTCTGCTCGGTGGTGAGGTTCAAGGCGGTCCTCCTTTTGCATCCCCCAAAACGAACGATATGTTCCAGGGCGGGTAAAAGAGAACCGGACTGCTGCCGGTTTTAAGCCGGCGAGCGGTCACATTTGCGTCACCTCGAGATCGATGACCGTCAGCCCCTCGGTGCCGCCTTCGAGGGCGGCGACCAGACGGGCGCCGGCGCGCTGATGGGCTTCGTGCACCAGATAGGCGTCACGCGCGGCGGCGTCGCGGAAGTCGATGGTGAAGCCGTGGCCGAAGCCGCGCGCGAACGGCTCGGGGCTGACATTGGCGCTGAACTCCACCTTGCCCATGCCGTCGATGACGGCGCGCAGCGCTTCCAGATCGGCGTGGATCGCCGCCCGCTCGGTCTCAGGAACGTCGTCGCGAAAGCGGACAAAGACGCAGTGCCGGATCATCATTGACGCCTCATGCCGCCTGGTTGCCCTTGAACACGGCCGGCGGCAGCGGCTCGCGGCCGAGGATGAGGTCGGCACCTTTTTCACCGACCATGATCGTCGGCGCATTGGTGTTGGAGGACGGCACGCTCGGCATCACCGACGCATCGCAGATCCGGAGACCTTCGATGCCGCGCAGCCTCAGGTCCGGCGTCACCACGGCCATCGCATCATGGCCCATGCGGCAGGTGCCGACGGGGTGATGATCGGTCTTGGAGGTGCGGCAGGCATAGTCGATGAGGTCGGCATCGCTCTCTAGGTTTGGCCCGGGCAGCACCTCGCGAAGTACGTAGGGGGCAAGCGCCTTCTGCCGCATGATCTCGCGCGCCAATCTAAGGCCCTTGATCGACATGTCGCGATCATAGGGATCGGACCAGTAGTTCGGATCGATGAGCGGATGATCGGCCGGGTCGGCGCTCTTCAGCCGCACCGTGCCGCGCGAGCGCGGGCGCAGGAAGGCGGAGTTCAGCGTCACGCCAGGGTTCTTCAGTTTTTCCACGCCGGCCTCGATGCCGGAGCCGAGGCCCAGATGGAACTGGATGTCGGGGGAGGCGGCCGTCGGGTCGGCGTACCAGAAGCCGCCGGTCTCGAACAGGCTCGAGGCGACCGGCCCCTTCTTGAGCAGCAGGTACTGCAGACCGGCCCATAGGGTGCGGTGCAGCTTGGCGTAATTGTCGTAGGTGTGGTCGCCGGTGCATTCGGCGATCACGAACAGGTCGAGATGGTCCTGCATGTTGGAGCCGACGCCGGGCAGGTCGTGAACGGGCGTGACGCCGACCGATTTCAAATGGTCGGCCGGGCCGATGCCCGACTGCATCAGGAGCTTGGGCGAACCAATGGCGCCGGAGGAAACGATCACCTCGCGTTCGGCGCGCAGGATCGTCTTTTCGCCGCCAAGTCTGTCGACAATCTCGACGCCGACGGCGCGGCCTTTCTCGACGACGACGCGGGTGACCAGCACATCGGTCCTGACCGTCAGGTTCTTGCGGGCGCCGATCGGCTTCAGATAGGCGACGGAGGCGGATGAGCGCCGCGCATTCTTTTGCGTCAGCTGATAGTAGCCGACGCCCTCCTGGCTCGCGCCATTGAAGTCCGGGTTGAAGGGTATGCCCATTTCCTGGCCGGCGCGGAAATACGCCTCGCAGATCGGCAGCGGCGAGATCGGGTTCGAAACGCCGAGCGGGCCCTGGTCGCCGTGATAGTCGTTGGCGAAGCGCTGGTTGTTCTCGGCGCGCTTGAAATAGGGCAGCACGTCGCGATAGCCCCAGCCGGCGAGACCTTCCTCCTTCTCCCAGGCGTCGTAGTCGCGGGCGTTGCCGCGCGTGTAGATCTGGGCGTTGATCGACGAGCCGCCGCCGACCACCTTGGCCTGGGTGTACCAGAAGACGCGATCCTTCATGTGCCTCTGCGGCACGGTCGACCAGCCCCAGGAGGCGATGCCCTTCGTCATCTTGGCGAAGCCCGCCGGCATATGGATCAGCGGATGCCAGTCCTTGCCGCCGGCTTCGAGCAGCAGGACCGAATTCGACGGATCCTCGCTCAGCCGGTTGGCGAGAACGCAGCCGGCCGGACCGGCGCCAACAATGATGTAATCAGCCATTGTTCCTCACAAGCGTGGCACGGAGAGCGCGCCGTCGACATCGATGACCGATCCGGTCGAAAAGCCGAACTTTCCAGAGGCTAGAGCGGCCACGACAGCGCCGATGTCCGACGCCTCGCCCCAGCGTTTTGCCGGTACCAGCCCGCCTTCGATTAGCGCGTCGTATTTCGCGGTCACGCCGGCTGTCATGTCGGTGCGGATGATGCCGGGCCGTACCTCGAACACGCCGATATTTTCGGGTGCCAGCCGCAGCGCCAGGTTCTTCACCCACATGGATAGGCCGGCCTTGGAGATGCAGTAGTCGGCGCGCTCCGGCGAAGCCATGGTGGCGCTGACCGAAGTGATGGTGATGATCGATCGGGCCGCATCCGAATGGACTGCCAGCATTGCCTTGGCGACGGCCTGGCTGAGGAAGGCCGTGCCACGCAGATTGATGCCTAATGCGCGGTCGAAATTCTCCGGCTTCAGGTCCAGCAAGTCGCCGCGCACAACGGCTCCGACGCCGGCATTGTTGACCAGGCAGTCGATGCGGCCGAAGGCTTTGGTCGCGGCTTCGATCAGCCTCGAATGACCAGCGATGTCGGCAATGTCACATTGGGCATAGGCGAATTTCGCGCCGCGCGCGGCGATGTTCTCCGCAAGGCCCTTGGCGGGCTTCTCGGCAAGGTCGGCGACCAGGACGTCGAAGCCGGTATCCGCCAGCGCTTCGGCGCAAGCGAGGCCGATGCCGCGCGCGCTGCCGGTGACGATGGCTGCCGGGCGGGTCATAGGAGACTAGCCTCGTGGACGCAGGCGCTGCCCCCCATCGCCCTGCCGGGCACTTCTCCCCGTATAGTGACGGGGAGAAGGATGCTGTCGCCGGCGCTTTCGCCAATCGCCAGCGCTGCAGAATGAGTGCCGGCGTCGCGGCCAGCCCTCTTATCCCGGCTTACGGGGAGAAGGTGCCGGCAGGCGGATGAGGGGCGGCGCCGACCGATCATGAAGAAAGCTCCGTCTGGCGGATGTAGTCAGCCACGCGCAACGCCTGCGCCGCGATCGACAGCGCCGGATTGACGGCGGCAGAAGTCGGCAGGAAGCCGCCGTCGACGACGAACAGGTTTTGATGGTCCCAGGCGCGGCAGTATGGATCGAGCGGCGAGGTGGCCGGATCGTTGCCCATCTTCACCGTGCCGCACTGATGCGAAGGCGTGCGCTTGTCGAAGGGGCGCGACAGCACGATTGGATAGCCGCAGGCGCGAAGGTTCTCGCGCATAACCTTGGCCAAGCCTTCCAGCGACTGCATATTGGAGCGCCGCCACTGCATGACGATCTCCTTGCCGTCGACCATGATGCGGCTTTCCGGGTCGGGAAGGTCCTCGCACATCAGGTACCAGTCGACGGCGTGGCCGGCCATGTAGTCGAGCGCGAATTTCGGCATCGTCTTCACATTGGCCTTGAGCATGTTGCCGTCGATCTTGCCGAGGAGTTGCACATTGCCGAGCGGCTTGCCGCCCTTGCCGTCGGACAGATAGTAGTCGTTGAGCATCAGCGTCTTCTGGTAGACGCTGTCGTTGCGGCGACGCGGGTCGATCGCCAGCATCGCGCTCGAATTGTGGTTCATGAAATTGCGCCCGACCTGGTCGGAGCTGTTGGCGAGGCCCTTGCCGCCTTTCTTGCTGGTATTGGGCGACGGCGAGCGCAGCAGGATGGCGGCCGAGTTGATCGCGCCCGCCGACAGGATGACGAGCTTCGGCGACAGCGTCTTTTGCGCACCGTTCTGGGTATAGTGGATGGCGGCGATCGACTTGCCGTCCGGCGCGGTTTCGAGCCAGTCGACATGGGCCCCCGTTTCGAGCCGGATGTTCGGATCCTTTAGCGCTTCGGTCAGCGGACCGGTCTGCGCGTCGATCTTGCCCTGGCCGGTGTTGGGAAATGCGTCCCAGCCCGTCTTGCCGTCTTTCAGCCAGGCCTCGATGTCGACGCCGAGCGGCAGCGATGCCGGATGCAGTCCGAGGCTCTTCAACTCGGCGCGGGCGCGCGCGATCGGCGGCTCGTCGGGCACCGGCTTGAAGGCATAGGGGATCGAATGGAACGGCTCGGTCGGGTCCTCGCCGAGTGAGCCGCGCACGCGAAAAAGCTGCTCGGCCTTCGAATACCAGGGCTCGAACTCGTCATAGGAAAACGGCCAGGCCGGCGAGACGCCGCCGAAATGCTCGAGCTCGGCAAAATCCTCCTTGCGGTAGCGGATCAGCACCGCGCCGAAGAACTTCGAATTGCCGCCGACATAGTAGTAGTTGCCGGGGTTGAAGGCAGCACCGCCGGCCTCGCGCCACATTTCCTTCGGCCGGTAGTGCTCGTCGACGAAGATGGAACGCGTCGAGCGCGCATGCGGTGTCGCGGGCAGCGGTTCGCCGCGCTCCAGGATCAGGATCGAGGCGCCGCTGCCGGCCAAGCCGGAGGCGATCGTGGCGCCGCCGACGCCGGAGCCGATGATGACGATATCCGGATTTTTCATAGATCTTTGTTTTGCTGCATGTCGTTGCCCCAAAACCGGACCCAATTTTGGGCGAGAGGCATCAGAGGATGCGCTTCTCGGTCGCGGGGTCGAAGAACACCGCCTTGCTGAGGTTGAAGGCTAAAGGCGTGCTGGTGCCGGGCTGGATCCTGGCATCGGCCCGCAGCCGCGCCACGACGCCCTTGCCACCCAGATTGGTCACGGCGAACGTATCCGAACCCGCCGGCTCGACCACTTCGATATGGCAGTCGGCGGTGGCAATGTTCGAACCGTTGCGCTCGGCGCCTTCCGGATCGGTCAGCGCTTCGGGGCGCACGCCGAAGATCACCTGCTTGTCCTTGAAGGCCGCAAGACCGGTGGGTGCGCCCGGCATCGGCAGCACGATCGGTTGGCGCGCTTCGCGGTCCAGCACCACCGACAGCCCATTGCCATTGGCGTCGATCTTGGCCGGGATCAGGTTCATCGCCGGCGAGCCCATGAAGTCGGCGACGAAGATGTTGGTCGGGTTGTTGTAGATCTCGGCCGGCGTGCCGAATTGCTGCACCTCGCCGTCGCGCATCACCGCGATCTTGGTCGCCAGCGTCATCGCCTCGATCTGGTCGTGCGTGACATAGACGATGGTCGTGCCGGTCGTGGCGTGCAGGCGCTTGATCTCGATGCGCATGTCGACGCGCAGCTTGGCGTCGAGATTGGAGAGCGGCTCGTCGAACAGGAAGAGTTTCGGGTCGCGCACCAGCGCGCGGCCCATGGCGACGCGCTGGCGCTGGCCACCGGAAAGTTGGCTGGGCTTGCGGTTGAGCAGGTGGCCGATCTGCAGGACCTTGGCCACCTTGTCGATCGCCGCCTGGCGCTCGGCCGCCGGCACGCCGCGCATCTCCATGCCGAAAGCGATGTTGCCGGCAACCGTCATGTTGGGATAGAGCGCGTAGCTCTGGAACACCATGGCGATGTCGCGTTTGGAAGGATGCAGGTCGTTGATCGCGCGGCCGTCGACGCGGATCTCGCCCTCGGTGATCTGCTCCAGGCCGGCAATGGTGTTAAGCAGCGTGGACTTGCCGCAGCCGGACGGGCCGACCAGCACCAGGAAGCCGCCCTTTTCGAGCTCGACATTGATGCCCTTCAGGATCTCGACATTCCCGAAGCGCTTCTTCAGCCCATCAATTTCCAGAAAAGCCATGATCGTTCCTTCCGAAAGAGATCATCCCTTGACCGCGCCAGCCATCAGCCCGCGCACGAAATAGCGGCCGGCGACGACATAGACGATCAGGGTGGGGAGCGCGGCGATCATCGCCGCCGCCATGTTGACGTTGTACTCGACCACGCCAGTCGAGGTGTTGACGACATTGTTGAGCGCAACCGTCATCGGCATCACGTCGCCGGAGCCGGCATAGGCGGACGCGAACAGGAAGTCGTTCCAGATGTTGGTGAACTGGTAGATCACCGTCACAACGATGATCGGCAGCGAATTGGGCAGCATGATGCGCCGAAATATCTGGAAGAAGGACGCGCCGTCGACCTGTGCCGCCTTCACCAGTTCGGTCGGGAAGGCCTCGTAATAGTTGCGGAAGAACAAAGTGGTGAAGCCGAGGCCGTAGACCACATGGACGAAAACCAGGTTCACAGTCGAATTGCCGAGGCCGAAATTGAACCCCGTCGCGTTCTGCATGCCAGCGCCGAAGCGGCCGAGGCTGCCGAGGATCGTCGCCATCGGCAACAGCACCGACTGGAACGGGATGAAGCAGGCGAACAGCATCATGGCGAAAACCAGCGTGTGGCCGCGGAAACGCCATTTGGTCAGCACATAGCCGTTCAAGGCGCCGAGCAGCGTCGAGATCAGCACCGCCGGAACGACCATCTTGATGGAGTTCCAGAAGTAACCCTTCATGCCGACGCAGGTCAGGCCCGAGCAGACTTCGCTCCACGCCTTTATCCATGGCGCGAAAGTGGGCGCATGCGGCAGCGCGAGCATGTTGCCGTTCTGGATCTCGTCCATGGTCTTGAACGAGGTGACGAGCATGACGAAGAGCGGCATCAAGTAGAAGATCGCGAACAGCGCGAGCAGCCCGTAGATGACGATGCGGTTGAGCGTCTTGGCGCGGACGCCGCTTGCGGCCTGGCTGGCGGGTGAAGCGACAGCGCTCATCGCGACTTCTCCCTGAGCTCGGAATAAAGATACGGAACGATGATGGCGGTGATGGTCATCAGCATGATCACCGCACTTGCCGAGCCGACCGCCATCTCGTTGCGCTTGAAGGTGAACTCATACATGAAATTGGAGGGCAGCCAGGCCGAGCCGCCGGGCCCGCCGCTGGTCAGCGCCACCACCAGGTCATAGGACTTGATGGCCAGATGGGCGAGCACGATGAAGGCCGATAGGAAGACCGGCCTGAGCAGCGGGACGACGATGCGGCGGTAGAGCTGGAAGGTGGATGCGCCGTCGATCTGCGCCGCCTTCATGATCTCGCCATCGATGCCGCGCAGGCCGGCCAGGAACATCGCCATGACGAAGCCGGAAGCCTGCCAGACGCCGGCGATCACGACGGTGTAGATGACGAAATCCTTGTTCTTGATCCAGTCGAAATGGAAGCTCGTCCAGCCCCATTGATGCAGCGTCTGCTCTAGCCCGAGGCCGGGGTCGAGGAACCACTTCCAGGCGACGCCGGTGACGATGAAGGAGAGCGCCATCGGGTAGAGGTAGATCGGCCTCAAGACACCTTCGCCGCGGATCTTCTGGTCGAGCAGGATGGCCAGGAACAGGCCGAGCGCCAGGCAGATTCCGATATAAAGGAAGCCGAAGATGCCCATATTGGTGATCGAGGTGTACCAGCTCGATGGCGGGTCGCTCTCGAAGGTCCAGCGCCATAGCCGCTGATAGGCGCGGGGGCCGGTGATGGCATAGGACGGGAAGGTCTTGGAATTGGTGAAGGAAAGGTAGATCGTCCACAGGATGAAGCCGTAGACGAAGACGATCGTCGCCGCGAAGCTTGGCGCCAGCACGATCTTAGGCAACAGGTCCTGCAGCCGCGAACGGACCGACGCGCCAGGGCGGGCGTCGTGCTCCGGTGTCAGCTTGATCCGGGTTTCGGCAACTGTGCTCATCGGCTTGTCCAGTACCGGTTTGTCACGGGACCGACCGGCGCGAACCCACGCCAGCCCGAGCAATCCCGGACCTTGCTTCGGTAGAAGACCTCCCCCGCCAGGCAGGGGAGGCTCAGTTCAAGGCACGCCTACTTGGCGTCGTCGATCGCCTTGACCAGCTCGGTCACGGCTTCGTCGGAGGTCTTGATCTGACCATGGACGAACTTCGACACGACATCCGTCGGCAATCGCCTCATGCACGATCAGGCGGCTGCCGGCATTGCAGCATTCGCCGGCGTTGAAGAAGCCGCCGAACACGGCGGCGTCCGCCGCCGCTTCGAGGTCGGCGTCGGGGAAGACGATCTGGCCGTTCTTGCCGCCGAGCTCCATCGAGACTTTCTTCAGGGAATTGGAGGCGGCCGCCATGGTCATCTTGCCGACGCGGGTCGAGCCGGTGAAGGACACCATCTCGACCAGCGGATGGCTGACCATCGGCGCGCCGACATCGGCGCCAAAGCCGGCAAGGATGTTGACGACGCCGGCCGGTAATCCGGCCTCGAGCAGGATGTCGCCGAGCACGAAGGTCGAGGCCGAAGTCATCTCGCTCGGCTTCACCACCGCCGTGCAGCCGGCGGCGAGCGCGAAGGGCAGCTTCTGGCTGACGATCAGGAAAGGGAAATTCCACGGCGTGACGATCGAGACGACGCCGATCGGCTCGCGCAGCACGACGCCCAACATATCGTCGCCGAGATTGGCGTAGCTTTCGCCATGCAGCGTGCGGGCGAGCGAGGCGGCATAGCGCCAGATGTCGATCGCGCCGCCGATCTCGCCGCGCGCCTGGGCGATCGGCTTGCCGGATTCCAGCGCATCGAGGCGGGCGATCTCTTCCAGCCGAGTCTCGATCAGGTCGGCCGTCTTCAGCAGAACCGCCGCGCGTTCGGATGCTTTCATGCGCGGCCACGGGCCGGTCTCGAAAGCCTTGTGCGCCGCCTGAACCGCAGCTTCGACGTCCGCTGCGCCCGCTTGGGCATAGCGGGACACGACGAAGCCATGGCCGGGACTGGCACGCTCGATGCTGCGGCCGTCGCGGGCTTCGACATGCCTGCCGTCGATCAGGAGCTTGTAGGCCCTCGGCGCTTGGGACGCCTCGGCCGGCATGGCAATATTGAGCGGTGCGTTCATCGTTTCTTCTCTAGGATCTCGAAAAGGCTGGCTTCTGCTTGGCCTTGAAGGCGCTGACGCCGGCCTTGAGGTCGTCTGTCAGCGCGATGAAGCCACTGGCCAGCGCCTCGGTCGCGGCGGCGTCTTCCTCGCCCTCGGCAACGCCGATCATCAGCTTGGCGGCCTCGGTCGCAAGCGGGCCGCGCTCGGCGATCTTCTCGGCCCAGCCCTTGGCTTCATCGAAAGCCTCACCGGTTTCGACGACACGGTCGACGATGCCGTGCGCGAGCGCGTCAGCCGCCAGGAAAATCTCGCCGCCAATCGCTATCCGGCGCACGATCTGTGCACCGAAGCGGCGCACGGCGCGCTGTGTGCCCGACCAGCCCGGCACCACGCCAATTGAGGTTTCCGGAAAACCGAGCTTGACCTGGGTTTCGGCGACGCGGAAATCGCAGGCGGCGGCCAGTTCCAGCCCGCCGCCCAGCGCGTGGCCGGAGAGCACCGCGATGGTCGGTTGCCGGAGCCGCGCCAGCCGGTCGAAGACACGGTGGCCGTAGCGCACCCATTGCACCTGGAAGTCGGCGGCACTCATCGCCCCCCAGGCCTCGACGTCGCCGCCGGCGCAAAAGCCCTTCCCTTCGCCACGGATGAGCACGGCGCGAACGCCCTCGGCCAGTTCCGCCTCGTCAAGCGCCGTTTCGAGCGCACGCAGCATCGGGATGTCGAGCGCGTTGAATTTATCCGGCCGCCGCAGCGTGACGATGCCGATGGCGCCGTCCTGTTCGAAGGTGACAAGGCGCTCAGCCATGGGCGACTCCAATGGATGCACCGCCATTCAGCGACAGGCCGATCAGGCGGTCATGATAGAGCGCCGCTGGTGTGACCTTGAGGTCGTTGGCGACGGCGAGCGGGATCTCAGCCTGCGACAGCACATCGCGTTCAAGGTCGATGCCGGGCGTGAGTTCCGTCACCATCAGGCCGTTTGGCGTCAGCTTCATCACGCAACGTTCGGTGACATAGGTGATGTCCTGGCCTTGGGCGACCGCGCGCTTGCCGGAGAAGGAGATGTGCTCGACCTCGTTGACCACCTTCTTGACCTTGCCTTCGGCGTCGATGCGGATGCCGCCATCGGCCAGCGACAGTTTGGCGCCGGCGTTGAAGAAGCCGGAGAAGACAATCTTCTTCGCCCGCGCGGTGATGTCGACGAAGCCGCCGGCGCCGGCGGTGACATGCGGCCGGGCCGAAAGCTTCGAGACGTTGACCGAGCCGTGGCGGTCGATCTGCAGGAAAGACAGGAGCGAGGCGTCGAAGCCGCCGGCCTGGAAATAGATGAACTGGTGCGGCGAGGGCATGATAGCCTCGGCATTGGAGGCGCAGCCGAACTTGAAGTCGAGCAGCGGCACGCCGCCGACCGCGCCCTGCTCGATCACCCAGGTGACCTTGCCGTGCTGGCCTTCCTCGAGAAGGATGCGCGGGACGTTGGCCGAGATGCCGAAGCCGATGTTGACGGCCATGCCGTCGCGCAATTCCATGGCGACGCGGCGCGCGATCACCTTCTGCACGTTCATCTCGGCATTGCGGAAGCTCGACAGCGGCCGGAAGATTTCGCCCGAGATCGCCGGGTCGTAAGGCGTCAGCGTCGTCTGCAACTGGTCGGGCGCCACCACGATGTGGTCGACCAGCACGCCGGGCACGCGCACGTCATGCGGCTTCAGCGTGCCGTTTTCGACGACGCGCTTGACCTGCGCAATGACGATGCCGCCATTGTTGCGGGCCGCCAGTGCCTGCTCCAGCCCGCCGAGATAAGCGCCCTCATGCTCGTAGGTGAGGTTGCCGCGCTCGTCGGCCGTGGTGGCGCGAATGATCGAGATGTTGGGGACGATGGCGCGGAAATAGAGCCATTCCTCGCCGTCGAACTGCTCAACCGAGACGATCGGCTCGCTGGCCGCCGCATTCATGGCGCAGCCCTGGTGACGCGGATCGGCGAACGTGTCGAGGCCGACCTTGGTCAGCACGCCCGGGCGCTTGGCGGCCGCCTCGCGATGCATGTCGAACAGGATGCCGGATGGCACGTTGTAGGCGGCGACCGAATTGTCGCCGATCATCTTCCAGATCTGCGGCGGCTCGGCGGAGGAGGGGCCGGACGGATAGGAGCCGCAAAGCGTGCGCTCCAACAGACCCGGCTTGGCGAGATGGTCGATGCCCTTGATGCCGTACATGTCGCCGGCGGCGATCGGGTGGAGCGTGGTGATCGACTTCGGATGGCCCTGCGTGTCGAAACGCTCGCCGATCGCGGCAAGCACGGCATCCGGGCAACCAAGACCGCTCGACGACGACACCGAGACGACCATGCCGTCCTTGATCAGGCTGGCGGCCTGGGCCGCGGAAACAACCTTGCTCAATTTCCGCTCCCGAGTTTCGGATCGATCGAAACAGTCTTGCCGGTCTTCGCCGACTGCAAAGCCGCTTCGGCGGAGGCCAGCGACCAGATGCCGTCCTCGCCGGTGGCCGAAGGCTGGCCTTCGCCGCGGATCGCGGCATGGAACTGGCGCAGCGAGCGGGCGTAGAGGTCCTCGCGGTCGAAGCTCAATTCTTCCTCGCCCTTGGCCGTGCGCAGCAGCACCGAGCCGACCGGCTTCTGCGTCATCACATTGGTGGCGATCAGCGAGCCTTCCGAGCCATGCACCTCGAAGCCGGTGCCAGCGAATTTTGTCGTGAAGCCTTCATGCGACTGCGCGATGACGCCCGACTTGAAGCGCCAGATGCACATGGCGCCGTCCTCGAGGCCGCCGCCGGCCATGCCCGCCGACTGCGTGAAGGCCGAAATCTCGACAGGATCGTCGCCGAGCACGAAGCGCAGCGTGTCGGCATCATGCACGGTGATGTCGAGCACCACGCCGCCGCCGGCCTCGGGCTTGGTGATGCGCCAGCCCTGCAGGTTTTCCGGCAGGTAGACGGAATGGAAGACGCGCGCCGCGACCGGCTTGCCGATACGACCGGCGGCAATCGCCTCGCGCATGGCGCGATGGGCGCCGGCATTGCGCAAATGGTGGTTGGTGCCGAAGACGATGCCGGCGGCCTTGGCTGCCGCAACCATCTTGCGGGCATCGGCGCTGGTCAGCGCCAGCGGCTTTTCGCACAGCACATGCTTGCCGGCCTTGATTGCGGCAAGACCCTGCTCGAGATGCAGTTCGTTGGTGGTCGAGATGTAGACGGCGTCGATGTCGGCGTCGAGCAGCGCGTCGAGGGTCGAGACGGCGGCCGGAATGCCGTTCTCGCCGGCATAGGTCTTGGCGCGCTCGAGATTCGAGCTCATCACGGCGGCGACCTCGCCACCGGCCTGCGCGCGGATGGCATCGATCATGAACTGTCTGGCGATCGTGCTGGCGCCGATCAATCCCCATCGCACGCTCATGCCGCGTCTCCCACCTGGCTGTTGCGGTCCGGGCCGCTGCTTTCCCGCACGACCAGGCTGACGGCGCCGATATGGTCCTCGGCGCGCGTGGTGCGCGACTGGATCATCTTCAGCATGACGTGAGCGGCGCGCTCGCCGAGACCCGCTGTGTCGACGGCGACGCTGGTCAGCGCCGGACTGTAGTGCTCGGCCTCGGCGACGTCGTCGAAGCCGACGACGGCAAAGTCCGTCCCCGCCTCGAGACCTCGTTTGCGCAATGCCAGCATGACGCCGAAGGCAACCGCATCGTTGAAGCAAAGCGCGGCTGTCGCTGGCTGCACTGCGGCAAGCGCTGTCTCCAAGCAAGCCATGCCGCCCTTGCGGCTGGTTTCGCCTTCGACGATCAGCCGGTCGGAGGCCGGAATGCCGAGCGTTTCGCAGGCTTCGAGGAAACCGCCCAGTCGCTCATGATAGACGACGAGATCGGGCGATCCGCCGAAGAATGCCAGGCGGCGATGGCCCTTGCGGATCAGATGCTCGGTGGCAAGCACAGCGCCGCGATGATTGTCGGGCGCGATCACCGGGATGCGGCTTTCAGGCAGCCGGCGCATGGTAAAGACGATCGGCACGCCGGCCGTTTCGATGCGGCGGAAGGCGCCCGGCGCGGTGCCGCGCGCCGGCGAGACGATCAGCCCGGCCACACCCTGCTCCATCAGCGACTTCAGCACCTCTTCCTGGCGCACCGGGTTTTCCGCGGTGTTGGCGATGAAGGGGACGACGCCCGCCGCCTGGAAAACGCGCTCCATGCCGACGGCAAGCTCGGCGAAAAAGGGATTGGTGAGATCGTTGATCACCATGCCGATGACGTTGGAGTGGGCCTTGCGCAGATTGGCGGCGCCGCGGTTGTAGACATAGCCGACATCCTCGATCGCCTTGCGCACCTTGGTCGCGGTTTCAGGCCGGATCAGCCCGCTGCCCTGCAGCACGAGCGACACCGTCGATTTGGACACGCCGGCCTCGCGGGCGATGTCCAGGATCGTCGCCTTGGCCCGGCTGGCCATCCTCGTCCCGTCCTCCGTGTTTTCGATCGAATTTATTTTGGAACGTTCTAATCATCGTTCGAAATCAGAGTCAATTGCGATTCCGATGAGATTCAAAAAATTGATTGGAGCGGTTCAAAATCTCAAGGAATGCAAGGATTGTTCTAGGGACACCGATGCTCTGCCGGCCTGGGTGCCCTGAATCATAAAGGTTCTTGATTTATTGGAACGTTCCATTTATAGCGACCGCAACGGGAGAGTTCCATGGACATCATCTTGCCTGCGGCAAATGGCGACCGGGTCAGCTACCGGCTCGTCGGCAAACCGGTCGAACCGAGCATGGGCGCGCGGTTTTCACGCATCGCCTATGCCGCCGCCCACGTCGTTGCCGACCCCATCGCCATGGCCAATCCATGGTCGCGGCCAGCAGTCGACTGGGACAGGACGATGGCGTTTCGCCATCATCTGTGGCGGCTCGGCTTCCGCATCGCCGAGGCCATGGACACGTCCCAGCGCGGCATGGGTTTCGACTGGGCGAGCGCGAAGGAGCTGATCCGCCGCTCGATCGCGGAGGCTAAAACGGTGGCGGGCGCCGACCTCGCCTCGGGGGCGGGGACCGATCATCTGGCGCCGACGGCGGCCAAAACGGTCGACGACGTCATCCGCGCCTATGAAGAACAATTCGCCTTCATCGAAGGCGAGGGCGGCAAGGCGATCATGATGGCGAGCCGCGCGCTGGCGGCGATCGCCAAGGGGCCTGACGATTATGCCCGCGTCTACGACCGCATGCTCTCCCAGGCGTCGGGCAAGGTCATCCTGCACTGGCTGGGCGACATGTTCGATCCGGCGCTCAAGGGTTATTGGGGCAGCAACGACTTCGACGCCGCGCTTGACACGGTCGTCGCCATCATCGGGCGGCACGCCGACAAGGTCGAGGGCATAAAGATATCGCTGCTCGATGCCGAGAAGGAAGTGCTGCTGCGCGGCCGCCTGCCCGGCGGGGTGGTGATGTTCACCGGCGACGATTTCAATTATCCGGAACTGATCGCCGGCGACGGCAGGCGGCATTCGCACGCGCTGCTCGGCATTTTCGACGCCATCGCACCCGTGGCAAATGCCGCGCTGGCGAAGCTGGCAGAAGGCGACAAGGCCGGCTACGACGCGCTGATGGTGCCGACCGTGCCGCTGTCGCGCAAGATCTTCGAGGCGCCGACCGAATACTACAAGGCCGGCATCGTCTTCATGGCCTGGCTGAACGGGCACCAGAACCATTTCACCATGATCGGCGGCATGCAGTCGGCGCGCGGCATATGCCATTACGCCGACGTCTTTCGGCTCTCCGACCAGGCCGGCCTGCTGGCAGACCCAGAGCTTGCCGTCGCCAGGATGAAGACCCTGCTGGCGATGGCGGGCATCTGAGCCCATCCCCCGCGCGGGGGATTTGCGTTCCGCCGGTAAATCGTATTCGCTTGCCGAAATAGGCGGGGACGAATATGGCAATGGCGGACAAAGTCGCCCTGGCAGACAAAGTTGCCCTGGCAGACAGGGTCGCCCTTATCACCGGCGTTACCGGGCAGGACGGGGCTTATCTGGCCGAACTGCTGCTCGGCAAGGGCTACACCGTCCACGGCGTCAAACGCCGGTCGTCCTCTTTCAACACCGAGCGCGTCGACGACATCTATGTCGATCCGCATGAGAGCGGGGCGCGCTTTTTCCTGCATCATGGCGATCTGACCGACGCGACCAATCTGATCCGCCTCGTGCAGGAGACGAAGCCCAGCGAAATCTACAATCTCGGCGCGCAAAGCCACGTCCAGGTGAGCTTCGAGACGCCGGAATACACGGCCAATGCCGATGCGCTGGGGACATTGAGGCTTCTGGAAGCGATCCGCATTCTCGGCCTGGAGAAATCGGTGCGCTTCTATCAGGCTTCGACCTCGGAGCTTTATGGCGAGGCGGCCGAGGTTCCGCAAAGCGAGAGCACGCCGTTCCGGCCGCGCTCGCCCTACGCGGCGGCCAAGCTCTATGCCTACTGGATCACGGTCAACTACCGCCAGGCCTATGGCATGTTCGCCGCCAACGGCATCCTGTTCAACCACGAGAGTCCGACGCGCGGTGAAACCTTCGTCACCCGCAAGATCACGCGTGCCGTCGCCGCGATCCATCACGGGCTGCAGGACACGCTCTATCTCGGCAATATCGATGCGTGTCGCGACTGGGGCCATGCGCGCGACTATGTCGAGGGCATGTGGCGCATCCTGCAGCATGACGAGCCGGACGATTTCGTGCTTGCGACCGGCCAGGCGCATTCGGTGCGCGAATTCGTGGAACTCGCCTTCGCCGAGGCCGGACGCATCATTCGCTGGCAGGGCAGCGGCGCCGATGAAGTCGGCATCGATGCTGCCACCGGCGCCGCGCTGGTGCGGATCGATCCGCGCTACTTCCGGCCCACCGAGGTGGACACGCTGGTCGGCGACGCCGCCAAGGCAAGGAGCCTCTTGGGCTGGTTGCACACCCGTCGGCTTCAAGGATCTGGCGGCGGAAATGGGTCCGCGCCGACCTGGCGCGCGTCGGCAGCGCAAGACGTAACGGTCGTTCCACCTAGAGGTTGCGTTATGGACAAGAGCTTCGATCTAGAAGGAAAGCGAATTTTCGTAGCCGGCCATCGCGGGATGGTCGGCTCGGCGCTGGTGCGCCGCCTGGCGGGCGAGAATTGCGAGATCGTGACGGTGGCGCGCAGCGAACTCGACCTTCTCGACCAGGCCGGCGTGCGCCGCTGGATGGCGGACCGGCGGCCGGACGCGGTAATCATGGCGGCCGCCAAGGTCGGCGGCATCCTGGCCAATGACAGCTTCCCGGTGGATTTTCTCTACGAAAACCTCGTCGTGCAGACCAACGTCATCGAGGCCGCCTTCCGCAGCGGGGTGCAGAAGCTCCTGTTCCTGGGCTCGTCCTGCATCTATCCGAAGCTTGCGCCGCAGCCGATCCCGGAAGACGCGCTGCTTACCGGCCCGCTCGAACCCACCAACGAATGGTATGCCGTCGCCAAGATCGCCGGATTGAAACTTTGCCAGGCCTACCGACGGCAATACGGCGTCAACTACATCTCGGCCATGCCGACCAACCTCTACGGCCCGGGCGACAATTTCGACCTCGACAGCAGCCATGTCGTGCCGGCGCTGATGCGCAAGGCGCATGAGGCGAAGCTCACCGGTCAAAAGACCCTGCAGGTGTGGGGGTCGGGCCGGCCGATGCGGGAATTCCTGCATGTCGACGACGCGGCCGACGCCTTTGTCTGGCTTTTGAAGAATTATTCCGGCGATGGCCACGTCAATGTCGGGAGCGGAGAGGACGTCACTATCGCCGAGCTTGCCGGCACCGTCGTATCGGTCGTCGGCGCCGGCGCCGCCATCGTGTTCGATCCGACGAAGCCGGACGGCACGCCGCGCAAGCTGATGGATGTCTCGCGCCTTTTCGCGACCGGCTGGCGTCCGAAATACGCGCTGCGCGATGGGCTGAAGGAGACCTATGCGTGGTTCCTCGAACATATCGAGAAGGGCGATATCCGTCTTGGCGCCGCATGACCCAGCCTCGACCGTGATCGCCGCCACCAGGACCGACGGTTTGGGTGGCCGCCTTCTGGCTATGGTCAACGCGAAGTCCCTCGCCGACACGCTTGGCTATCGCTTCGGCTTTGCCTGGGGGCCGATGCATGACGACAGATTTCACTCGGTCGAGAAGGTCGACAAGATATTCTCCGCCGATTTCATCGACAGACACTGGCTGGGGGAGAGGGTCGAACCCTCGGGTTTCGATGTCCTCGAGGAGATAGCCTTTACGCGTGCCAGTCTCGATGCCGCGGCGGGACGGCAAAGTTTCCGCGGCTGGATCTGCAACGAGTTTGAGATACTGGATTTTTTTCAGGGCCGACCCGAACTCGTCCGACGATCGGAGACATTGCGGGGTTTTGGTTTTTCCCAGGCCGTGAACCAGGCGCTCGATGCCGCCGACAAGCGTCCCTTTCCAGGGCCGATCGCCGCTTTGCACCTTCGCAGCGGCGACATCGTTCGCGGCAAGTATCGCTTCATGCTGGATTTCAGCGACAAGGTCGTGGCCTCGACCTTGGTCAAGGCCGTCGCGTCGGAGCTGTCGTCGAAAGGCTTGGCAACCCTGCTGATCGGTCAAGATCGCGCGACGCTTGAATATCTGCGGTCGGAAACCGGAGCATTGCTGAGCGACGATCTGGGATCGGCGGAATTCGGGGATGAGACGCTCAAGGCATTCTTCGAAATGAGGCTGATGGCGCGGTGCCGGACAATCTATGCAGGCAGCAGCGTCTATGCGTCGATCGCATCGACGATGGGCGATGTCGCTCTCGTCCACCCGAAAACCTTGTTCGACGGTTCGAGAGCCGCGGAAATGATTCTGGCCGAACTGAGCCGCCATCAGAGCGACTACCACCCGCTCGAAGCGGCCTTCGGCTATCAAAGCGCATTTCTAGATCTCGAAGATCAAATCCGCCCCGAGCGGGCAAGAGACATCCTCGAAAAGGCTCACACGCTGGATCCGCAGAACGACGTCTATCCGCTCAAAATCGCGGCGGCGTTCTTTCGCGAGCGCGACTATCGGTCAGGCGAAGCCGTTTTGAAGGCCCTCATGACGGGACAATTCGAAGCCTCTCCGGCAATGCCAGTGCGAGCGATTGGCGTGCTGGTCTGCCGGACATGGCGCGGCGATGTCATGTCGAAAGATTTCGAAGCTTTCTTCGCGGCCGCCGCAGAGGGGCATCCTTACGCCGCGGCGTGCTCGGCGCATATCCTCCATGAAGCGTTCGGGAAGGTGAAGCCGGCGCTGCGGATGATTGCGAGGTCGCTGGAGGCGGAACCGGCCAATGCCTTGTTCAAGAGGATCAAACGGCACATACGGCCATTGACGACGCCTCGGTCCGGTCTTCTGGCGAAAGCGCGGCTGCGGCTCTGGAAGGCCGGGATCCGAATATAGGCGACTGCCGCCATGCCCCTATCTCGAGTTCGTCACCGGCCATTTGTTGCACATCAACGGCGGCGCGCTCATGGTGTAGGCCTGCAATCATCAGGGAGCGCTTCAGCGTGAAGGGATACTGGCTCATCGTCGCAACAGAGATTTCGGACCAGGAGGCTCAGGCCGAATATGGCCGGCTGTGGAAGCCTATCGGCGAAAAGTACCAGGCGCGGACCAATACGACTAAGCAGCCGCCTGTGCTCGTAGAGGCGCGCGATGCCAAGCGCATGATCCTGGTGGAATTTCCGTCCCTGGAGATCGCCAAAGCCTGCTATGCCGACCCGGCCTATGAGGAAGCCAAGCGCTTCGCGCTCAAGGCGTCGAACCGTATGCTCGTGATGTTCGAAGGGGATCTCGGGTAATCGCTATCTGCGGCGCCGCCAGACAGGCACGCGCAGGATTCTGTACTCGCCGGATGCCTAAGTTATTGGAAGGATGGTGGGCGTGACAAGGATTGAACTTGTGACCCCTGCAATGTCAATGCAGTGCTCTCCCGCTGAGCTACACGCCCATCCGAAGCCGCGCATACACCACTTTTGATCCGGCGCGTCAATAGCGGGAATGTGGAAAGACGGCTTCCGTTTGTCGCATCGGCGCAGCATGCGCCAACGCTTCCCTAAAGACGGCTCAGGCCGCCTGCAGCATCTTCTCGACCTCGTTGACGAGATCGCGCAGATGGAAGGGCTTCGACAGCACCTTGGCGTCCTTGGGCGCCTTGGAATCGGGATTGAGCGCGACCGCGGCAAAGCCGGTGATGAACATCACCTTGAGGTCCGGATCGATCTCGGTGGCGCGGCGGGCAAGCTCGATGCCATCCATCTCCGGCATGACGATGTCGGTCAGGAGCAGCGAAAAAGGTTCCTCGCGCAGCCGCTCATAGGCGCTGGCGCCATTGTCGAAATCGCTTACCTGGTAGCCGGCGCGTTCCAGCGCCTTGACGAGGAAGCGGCGCATATCGTCATCGTCTTCCGCCAGCAGAATGCGTGCCATCATGTCCCGTCCGAATCACCCGCCCCAAGCCTGCCGCCGGGCAAGGCCGTTAACCATCCTGTATATGAGGTGGAGCCGGTAAACATCAAGTGAATGAAGGGCATCCGACATCCGGCTCGAGGCGCGGTTTCACTGCCTGAAATGCTGGACATGCCGGGCGCAAGGTGGCAATTTCATGCCATGATGCAGTGCTGTTTCCTGGTTCGTACAAATTGAAGACGGCAGCCGAGGATTTTTCGGTCGTTCCACCCTTCGAAATCCGATCGGGCGCCGAACAGCGCGTGCCTTTCCTGTTCAACTCACCGCATAGCGGCCGCCACTATCCGGAGCGCTTCCTGGCCATGGCGCGGCTCGACCGCAACGCCATTCGCCGGTCGGAGGACTGCTACGTCGAGGAGCTTTTCGGCGGCGCCGTGGCGCTCGGCGCGCCGTTGCTGGCCGCCAATTTTCCGCGTGCCTATCTCGACGTCAACCGCGAGCCCTGGGAACTCGATCCGCGCATGTTCGCGGAGCCGGTGCCGTCCTTCTGCAACATCCGCTCGGCGCGTGTCGCCGGCGGGCTGGGCACGGTGCCGAAACTGGTCGGCGAGGGGCTCGATATCTATCCCGGCAGGCTGCCGCTGGCCGAGGCGGTGGGACGCGTCGAAGCGGTGTACAAGCCCTATCACGAGACGCTTAAGCGGCTCCTGACCAGGACGCATGCCAGGTTCGGCTATGCCGTGCTGATCGATTGCCATTCGATGCCGGCCAGCATCCGCGTCGGCGACAATGGTGTGCGGCCCGACTTCATCATCGGCGACCGGTTCGGCATTTCGGCATCGCCGGCGCTCACCGAGATGGCCATCAGCCTGCTTGTCGACATGGGCTACACGGTCGCGCACAACAAGCCCTATGCCGGAGGCTTCATCACCGAGCATTACGGCAGGCCGGCAAGGCATCTGCATGCGCTGCAGATCGAGGTCAATCGCGGGCTTTACATGGACGAGCGGACGTTCCAGAAATCGGCCGGCTTCGACGCTTTGGCCTGCGACCTCACCCGCTTCTCGGCCGATTTGATGTCGATGCCCGACCATCATTTCGTCGATTTGCCGCTGGCGGCGGAATGACGGCGCGGTCGGCGCGCCGAGTTCTTATAAACGCAATTCCGGACGGAAAACCGCTTCACACTTTTCCTGGAATTGCTCGAAAAAAAGACCGCATCGTTTTCACGACACGGTCGAAGTCTAGGGAGGAAACGCCCAAGGAGGGCATGGACAGGAAAACCTGTCCGATGACAAAATTATTGTGCGCCGCACAAATGTCAATCGACAGCGGGCTTTTTTAATTCAATATGATGTGGAAATTCCGCTTCGGCGGCTCAGATGTGACATTCGGGCAACAGAAAACGGGCATCTGGCCGGTCTTCAGCGCGCCTGTTCCGCGAGAAAGAGCGGCCGGCAAGGGCCGCGATTGGGGAGAGCGACTTTGGATATCAGCACCGATTTCATGCGGCGCATCGCGCATGCCGCCGCCGCCGAAACCTTGCCGCGCTTCCGCAGCCAGGGCGCGGTCACCAACAAGCTTGCGGGAAGCTTCGATCCAGTAACGGAGGCCGATCGCGAGGCCGAACGCGCGATCCGGGCGCTGATTTCCGCCGAATATCCCGAGCACGGCATTCTCGGCGAGGAACATGGCAGCCAGAACCTCGCCAGCCGGCATGTCTGGGTGATCGACCCGATCGACGGCACCCGCGCCTTCATTTCCGGCGTCCCGGTGTGGGGAACGCTGGTCGGGCTGACCGTCGACGGCGACGCGGTCGCCGGCATGATGTCGCAACCTTTCACCGGCGAGTTCTTCTACGCCAACGCATCCGGTTCGCACTATGAAGGACCGGGCGGCCCGCGCAGGCTCGCGACCCGCAAGACGACCGACCTTGCGCAAGCGACGCTGTTCACGACCACTCCGGCCCTGTTCAAGGGCGATGCGCGCAAGCGCTACGACCAGTTCGAGACAAAGGTGCAACTCGCCCGCTACGGCACCGACTGCTACGCCTTCGCCATGCTGGCCGCGGGCTGCGTCGACATTGTCGCCGATCCGGGCTTGAAGCCCTACGACATCGTGGCGCTGATCCCGATCATCGAGAAGGCCGGCGGCGTCATCACCACTTTCGAAGGCGGAGCGGCGGAAAAGGGCGGCGACATACTGGCGGCCGCGACGCCGGAACTGCATGCGGCGGCGATGGCGGCGCTGCGCGGCTGATGCGCTCGGCGGCAAGGGCTGGTCGCCGCAAGATTTCGATCGCGCTCAGGGAGCGTCGCCGGTGCCCGGAATGAAGGCGTCGAAAGCGGCCAGGAGCTGCTCGCGGTAGATGTCCTTCTCCTGCAGGATTTCGTGCTCGGCGCCGTCGATCATCAACAGCGAGCCGACGCGCAGTTTCCTGGCATAGGCTTCCACCGCCCTGGTCGAGACGACCCGGTCGGCGCCGGCGGCGACGATCAGCATCGGCACCTTCACCCTTGCCATGAAATCCGGATCGCTGACGGCTTCCGCGGCGGCAGCGGCGGCCTTCAGCCAGCGGATCGTCGGGCCGCCGAGCGCGAGCTGCGGCCAGGCCTCGTAGATCCCGACATTGCGCCGGTAGCGCCCGGGATCCGAGGTCACCTTGTTCATTTTGAAAGGCGGCGGCACTTTCGGCCGCGGACCGAGCGCGGCGTAGAGCCAGCCGAGACCCAGCGCGCAGAAGACCGCGCAGACGCGCCGCACCGTGCTTATCGAAACCGGCAGGTCGGGCACGGCGAGGAAGGGCGTCAGCAGCACCATGCGGCGCACGCGGTTGACCATCGATGGCGAGGCAAGCAGCGCAATCACCGCGCCCGTGGAGTGGGCGAGGATGTAATAGGGGCCGCGGCAGTCGGGCAGCACGATTTCCTCGAAGAATTGCTCGAGGTCGCGCGTATAGTCGCGAAAGCTGCGGACATAGCCGCGCTGGCGGTCGCGCAGCAGGCGGCTGGAATCGCCCTGGCCGCGCCAGTCGAGGACAGCGACGCTGAAGCCGCGATCGGCGAGATCGCGAATGGTCTCGAAATATTTCTCGATGCATTCGTTGCGCCCCGTCAGCAGAACCACCGTGCCCTGCAGCGGGCGGCTGACAGCGGCAAAGACGCCGTAGCGGATCTTCTTGCCGTCGCGCGTGGTGAAGAAGCCGCCCACGGCATTCCGCGGCGCGGGATTGTCTTCTGTGCGATGGAAAAGATCCGTCATTCGGCGCGTCGATGGTTGCTCTTTTGCCCGGACGGGCGAGGGCCTCGGCATGGTGATAGACGGCCAGGCGGCAAAAGCAAAGGCGTTGCGAGGATTTACGCGGCTGCCCCGCGCAGGGGGAAGGCCGGAAGTGCCTGCGGCGCACTTCCGGCCTCTGTCGATCCGGGAGGAAGGGACGTTGCACCCGGTTCGGCCTCGTCGCGGCGCAGGGAAAGAGGCGCCGCTTGTCTCTGTGTCTTGACGCAATTCCGGATGGAAAACCGCTTCACACTTCTCCTGGAATTGCTCGAACGTGACCAAAGCCTAGCGCTGCATGACTGAACGGATGCCGAAGCGGTGGTTCATCCACCGTTCATGAACGTGGCCGCATTGCGACCGCGAAGAAAACCTTGAAATGGCTTTTTGAGCTTCCCAAATGAAGGCTGTGGCCGCCGATGTCGGGGCCGCTGGCCCATCCGGAACGCCTTTCGAGGGTTTCGCACCGGTCACACGCGAACCATGTTGCTCAAAGGGAGAACACCTATGCGTCACGTTGATTTTTCCCCGCTTTACCGTTCGACTGTCGGCTTCGACCGGCTGTTCACCATGCTCGACTCGCTCGGCCAGCCCGAGACCGCGCAGACCTACCCGCCCTATAATATCGAGCGCACCGGCGAGAACGCCTATCGCATCTCGATGGCCGTTGCCGGCTTCTCCGAAAACGAGATCTCGATCGAGGCGCACCGCAACGTGCTGACCGTCAAGGGCGAGCGCAAGGAAGAGGGCGACGGCGAGGGTTCGGAGCTGCTCTATCGCGGCATTGCCTCCCGCTCCTTCGAGCGCCGCTTCCAGCTTGCCGATCATGTCGAAGTGGAAGGCGCCACGCTGAAGAATGGCCTGCTCTTCGTCGACCTCAAGCGCAACATTCCCGAGGAGCTGAAGCCGCGCAAGATCGCGATTACCCAGTCTTCGGACAAGGCCAAGCAGATCGAGGCCAAGGCCGCCGCGTAACCCGCGGGCTCCATCGCAGACGACGTCTCCCTCCCGAGACGGAAGCGGCGCCGAGAGGCGCCGCTTTTTCGTGCCACCCGCAACGAGCCTTTCTGGCCCTTTTGAAGCATGCGGCGGCGGATCATGAAGGGCGATGTCCGATTTTTCCCTTCTGCTGACGCTCGCCGTGGCAATCACTTTCCTTTTGGCCGGGATTGTGAAGGGCGTCACCGGCATGGGCCTGCCGACGCTGGCGATGGGATTGCTGGGCACCATCATGCCGCCGGTGACGGCGGCATCGCTGCTCATCGTGCCTTCCTTCGTCACCAATGTCTGGCAGCTTTTCGCCGGCCCGAGTTTTTCCGCGATCCTGCGCCGGCTGTGGCTGATGATGGCGGGCATCCTGATCGGCACCATCGCCGGCTCGCGGCTGCTCGCCAGCGACAACGTCAAATGGACGACCGCCGGCCTCGGCGCGGCATTGATCGTCTATGCCGCCTACAGCCTGCTCGCGCGGCAGCCTGTCGTTCCCGCGAAAGCGGAGCGCTGGTTGTCGCCGGTCGTGGGTTTCCTCACCGGCCTGGTCACGGGCGGCACCGGCGTCTTCGTCGTGCCTGTCGTCCCCTACATCCAGGCGCTGGGCTTGAGCCGGGACGACCTGATCCAGGCGCTTGGTCTTTCCTTCACGGTGTCGACGATCGCCCTGGCGCTGGGCCTTGCCTCGCACGGCGCCTTCGAGGTCGGACATCTGGCATTGTCTTCGCTCGCCGTGCTGCCGGCCTTGCTCGGCATGTGGCTGGGGCAGGTGCTGCGCCAGAAAATCAGCCCGGCGACTTTCCGTCGATGGTTCCTGATTTTTCTGGTCCTGCTCGGCGTCGAGCTGTTGCTGCGGCCCTTCCTCGCCTAGCGCACATTACCGGCGCTTCGCCGCGATAATGGCCTCCACGTTCTGCCGGTGAACGGGTTCATAAGGCGCAAAATACTCAACCGCCGTTGTCGCAAAAATGTCGGCGCCGAAGGTCCTCAAATCCTGCTTCGCCAGGTTGGGATCTTGCCGGCAGGCAAGCAGCTTTCGGACATAGGCCTCGGTCGCCGCGATGAAGCTTCTGTCATAGCCGCCGGCTTCGATTGCCTCGAAGGAACCGTGGTTTGGCAGAATTCGATCGAACCGCCAGCCAGCCATGCGCTCGAGGTCGACCAAATGTTCGCCCAAACGTTCCGGTTCCGAGACATAGGTGACGGAATCTTCCAGCGTATCGCCCGCAAGCAGCAGGCCAGCCTGGGGCATCAGCAGTACTGTGCCGTCATGGCTGTGGATTTCGACCTGCCGCAGTTCGATCGGGATCGCTCCCACCGTCAGGCTGAGGCTGTTGTCGAACGTCTTGTTGGGCATAACGAGCGGCTTAATCGGCGGGTTGCCGCTTTCGATGCCGGCGCGACCGCGTTCGAGTGCCGAGGCAGTCAGGGTGTTGGCGATGATCTCGCAATCCTGGAACACCTCGTTGCCGGCGATATGGTCGTCATGCCAGTGGCTGAGCACGACGCGTATCGAGGTCACACCCAGCTCTTCGAGGGTTCGCCGGATGAAGTGGGCATGCGGTAGGGAGACGTGCGTGTCGTAGACGAGCGCCTGCGATCCATCGACGATCGCATAGGTGCAGATGCCGAGCGTGTAAGCGCCGTCGTCGAGCCAATTCGATTCGTCCGACCAGATGCGTACGCCATCGACACGGCCGTCGTAGAAGCCGAGCACATTCGGCGCCGGACGGATCAGCCGCATCGTCGAGCCGAGAGGCGGTCTGGTCATCAGCTTGCCCTCGATTACTAAAAACTCAGCCAAGCAACTGGCCGAGGCGGTCGATCTCTTGCGTCGTGGTGGCGAAGCTGGTGACGAAGCGGTAGATCGCTTCATTGTCGCCGAGGTGGCCATCGAAACCCTGCGGCACGCCCCATTCATAGAATTTGGCACCGGCCGCCTGCAGCTTTTCCGCCGTGGCCCGACCGAGTATGGCGAAGACCTCATTGGCCTGCGGCAGCCAGGCGAGCTTGCCGACCGGCGCGTCCTCGATGGTCTCGGCCAGGTGTGCCGCCATCTGATTGGCGTGACCCGCCATCCGCAGCCACAGATCGTCGGTGAGATAGGCCTCGAACTGGGCCGAGATGAAGCGGGCCTTGGAAAAAGTCTGTCCGGCGCGCTGACGCAGCAGGCGCAGATCCTTGCCGACGTCCGGATTGAGGATCACCACCGCGTCGGCCATCCAGCAGCCATTCTTGGTGCCGCCGAAGGAGATGAGGTCGACCCCGCTCTTCCAGGTCATTTCGGCCGGGCTGACGCCGGTCGCCGCAATTGCATTGGCGAAGCGCGCGCCGTCCATGTGCAGCGGCAGCTTGTGGCGGCGGCTGACCTCTGCGATCGCCTTGACGTCGTCGACGCCGTAGACCGTGCCGACCTCGGTCGCCTGGGTTACGGTGACCGCCATCGGCTGACCGGCGGGCGCCAGATCCTGCGAATAACGCCTTATCGCGCGGTCGAGAGCCTCCAGGTTCATGCGCCCCAGCGGTCCTGGCACCGGCGCCATGCGCGCGCCGCCGGTGTAGAAACCCATCGCGCCGAACTCGTCGACATTCATGTGCGCTTCGGAATGGCAGAGCGCGATGCCGCCGACGCGGTTCAATGCAGCCATCGAAAGCGCGTTGGCCGCCGTGCCGGTCGCGACGAAGAAGACCTGCACCTCGCGTTCGAAGATATCGTTGAAGCGGCGATAGACGGCGCGGTCCAGGTCGCCGTCACCGTAAGCGACAGCGGTGCCGGCGGCATGACGCGACAGGTTGGCCGAAATGTCGGGGTGGACGCCCGCCCAGTTGTCGGATGCAAAGAACATCGAAAGGTCCATATCGTGATTGGCAAAAGCGGCGGGACTTGACCGCTTCGGCAGTCGAAGCGCAAGGGCCAATCATCGGCAAAGCGGTGAAGCCAGCAATCGAGGCCAGAGGACCCGGACCAAAGCTTGCGTTTCCTGTGCTTGTCACGAAATTTTGTGTCGCGGCGCCGCCAAGTTTTTTGTGAATCGGTCTTGTGTGGCCACCTGATTTCTGGCATAAAAAATTTAGGACAGTAGTGCTGTCTTATTTTGTCGCACAAAACAGGCTGGACTGGCGTATGATCGATGCCATTCCGGCCATTGTCGCGAGCGGCGGGTAGACGGCCCGGCTCTGGCCTGTACGATACCGGATGCGAACCGGGCGTATAGCCGTATGGTTCGATTGATTTCGCGAGACGTGCCGCAGGATGAAGGGGAAGCATCATGCTTCCCAAGGCAAACCAGCGCCCTGAAACGGTCGGGGCCAAGGTGGAGAACGGAGGATAGGACGATGACGGAACTGACGCCATCTGCGATCAACGGCCGGGCCGCGCAGACGAAAGCGACAGCCGTTAAAAATACCGTCCTGACCAAAGGGGTGCGAACTGCCAACGGCATGACCGCGCAGGGCCTTTACGATCCGCGCAACGAGCATGACGCCTGCGGCGTCGGCTTCATCGCCAATATGAAGGGGTTGAAGTCGCACCAGATCGTCGCGGACGGTCTGGCGATGCTGGAAAACCTCACCCATCGCGGCGCCGTCGGCGCCGATCCGCTGGTCGGCGACGGCGCCGGCGTGCTGGTGCAGATCCCGGACCAGTTCTTCCGCGAGGAAATGGCCGCCAAGGGCGTCGAACTGCCGCCGGCAGGTCAATATGGCGTCGGCCATTGGTTCATGCCCCAGGACGCGGCACTGCGCGCCCATATCGAAGAGATCATCGCCGAATCGGCGCAGTCGGAAGGGCTGCCGCTCATCGGCTTCCGCGATGTGCCGGTCGACAATTCGTCGCTTTCGAAGGCGCCCGGTATCGTGGCATCCGAGCCGTTCCATCGGCAGGTGTTCATCGGCCGCACGTCCGACATTACCGACGACGAGGAGTATGAGGCCAGGCTTTACCTGCTGCGCAAGGTGATTTCGGGCCGAATCTATGCCGAGAACGACAACAAGGACATCGGCGCCTATTGCGTGTCGCTGTCGGCGCGTACCATCGTCTACAAGGGCATGTTCCTGGCCTATCAGGTCGGCGCCTATTACAAGGATCTCACCGATCCGCGCTTCGAAACCGCGCTGATCCTCGTCCACCAGCGTTTCTCGACCAACACCTTCCCGTCCTGGAAGCTGGCGCATCCCTACCGCATGGTCGCGCATAATGGCGAGATCAACACGGTGCGCGGCAACAACAACTGGATGGCGGCGCGCCAGGCCTCGGTCGATTCCGAACTGTTCGGCAACAACATCTCGAAGTTGTGGCCGATCTCCTATGACGGCCAGTCCGACACGGCGTGCTTCGACAACGCGCTTGAGTTCCTGTTCCAGGGGGGCTATTCGCTCAGCCACGCCATGATGATGCTGATCCCGGAAGCCTGGGCCGGCAACAAGCTCATGGATGCAGACCGCAAGGCTTTCTACGAGTACCACGCGGCGCTCATGGAGCCGTGGGACGGACCGGCGGCGGTGGTCTTCACCGACGGCCGCCAGATCGGCGCCACCCTCGACCGCAACGGCCTGCGTCCGGCGCGCTACATCGTCACCGATGACGACCGCGTCATCATGGCTTCGGAGGCCGGCGTGCTGCCGGTGCCGGAGGAAAAGATCGTGCAGAAGTGGCGGCTGCAGCCGGGCCGCATGCTGCTCATCGATCTCGCCAAGGGCCGCATCGTCTCCGATGAGGAGATCAAGTCGGAGATCGCGACCAGGCACCCCTACAAGACCTGGCTCGCCAACACGCAGCTCATTCTCGAAGACCTGAAGCCGGTCGAACCGCGCGCGCTGCGCAAGGATGTCAGCCTGCTCGATCGCCAGCAGTCCTTCGGCTACACGCAGGAAGACACCAAGCTTCTGATGGCGCCGATGGCCACCACCGGCCAGGAAGCGGTGGGTTCGATGGGCACCGACACGCCGATTTCGGCGATGTCGGACAAGTCGAAGCTGCTCTACACCTATTTCAAGCAGAACTTCGCCCAGGTCACCAACCCGCCGATCGACCCGATCCGCGAGGAGCTGGTGATGAGCCTGGTGTCGTTCATCGGCCCGCGGCCGAACATCTTTGACCTGGTCGGCACGTCGCGCCGCAAGCGGCTCGAAGTGCGACAGCCGATCCTGACCAATGGCGACCTGGAGAAGATCCGTTCCATCGGCCACACCGAAGACCGTTTCGATACCAAGACGATCGACATCACCTACGGCTCGAACGAGGGCGCTGCCGGCATGCAGGGCGCCATCGACCGGCTCTGCGAACGGGCCGAGGCGGCGGTCGCAGGCGGCTACAACATCATCATCCTGTCCGACCGCCAGGTCGGGCCGGACCGCATCGCCATTCCGTCGCTGCTGGCGACGGCGGCCGTGCACCATCACCTGATCCGCAAGGGCCTGCGCACCTCGGTCGGGCTGGTTGTGGAATCCGGCGAGCCGCGCGAGGTGCATCACTTCTGCTGCCTGGCCGGTTACGGCGCCGAGGCGATCAACCCGTATCTTGCCTTCGACACGCTGCTCGACATGCACAAGCGCGGCGAGCTCCCGGAAGAGGTCGACGAGTACGAGGTGGTCTCGCGCTACATCAAGTCGATCGGCAAGGGCATCCTCAAGGTGATGTCCAAGATGGGCATCTCGACCTACCAGTCCTACTGCGGCGCGCAGATCTTCGACGCCATCGGGCTGAAGTCCGATTTCGTCGAGAAGTATTTCACCGGCACCGCGACGCTGATCGAAGGCGTCGGCCTGGACGAGATCGCCACCGAGACGCTCAGCCGCCACAGCGATGCTTTCGGCAGTGATCCGGTGCTGCGCAACAATCTCGACGTCGGCGGCGAATACATGTTCCGCATGCGCGGCGAGGCGCATATGTGGTCGCCCGACGCGGTGGCCAGCCTGCAGCACGCCGTGCGGCAGGGCTCATGGGACACGTTCAAGGACTATTCGGCGCAGATCGACAGCGCGACCGCGCGCGCCCAGACCATTCGCGGCCTGTTCAAGCTCAGAACCGCGGAAGAGACCGGCCGCAAGAAGGTCCCGATCGAGGACGTCATGCCGGCGGCCGAGATCGTCAAGCGCTTCTCGACCGGGGCGATGTCGTTCGGCTCGATCTCGCGCGAGGCGCATACCACGCTGGCGCGGGCCATGAACGCCATCGGCGGCAAGTCCAACACCGGCGAGGGCGGCGAAGAGGCCGACCGCTATCTGCCGCTGCCCGGCGGCGGCAAGAACCCGGAACGCTCGGCGATCAAGCAGGTCGCGTCCGGACGGTTCGGCGTCACGGCGGAATATCTGGTCAATTCCGACGTCATGCAGATCAAGGTCGCGCAGGGCGCCAAGCCTGGCGAGGGCGGCCAGTTGCCCGGACACAAGGTCGACGCCACCATCGCCAAGGTCAGGCATTCGACGCCCGGCGTCGGCCTGATCTCGCCGCCGCCGCATCACGACATCTATTCGATCGAGGATTTGGCGCAGCTGATCTACGATCTGAAGAATGTCAATCCGGCGGCCGACGTCTCGGTCAAGCTGGTGTCGGAAGTCGGCGTCGGCACGGTCGCTGCGGGCGTCGCCAAGGCGCGCGCCGACCACATCACCATCTCCGGCTATGACGGCGGCACCGGCGCTTCGCCGTTGACCTCGCTCAAGCATGCCGGCAGCCCATGGGAAATGGGCCTTGCCGAGACACACCAGACGCTGGTGCTCAACGGCTTGCGCTCACGCGTGGCGCTGCAGGTCGATGGCGGCCTGCGTACCGGGCGCGACGTCATCATCGGCGCGCTGCTCGGCGCCGACGAGTTCGGCTTCTCGACCGCGCCGCTGATCGCGGCCGGCTGCATCATGATGCGCAAGTGCCACCTCAACACCTGCCCGGTCGGCGTGGCGACGCAGGACCCGGTGCTGCGCAAGCGCTTCAAGGGCACGCCCGAGCACGTCATCAATTTCTTCTTCTACGTGGCGGAAGAGGTGCGGGCGCTGCTTGCCGAGATGGGCTACACCCATCTCGATCAGATCATCGGCGACACCGACCTTCTGGAAAAGCGCGACGTCATCCAGCATTGGAAGGCGCGCGGGCTTGACTTCTCCAAGATGTTCTTCAAGCCGGACGCGCCGCATGAGGCGCTGCACTGGACCGAGCGGCAGAAGCATCCGATCGACGACGTGCTCGACCGCAAGCTGATCGAGGCGGCAAAGCCGGCGCTGGATGCCAAGCAGTCCGTTACCATCGAGCTGCCGATCCGCAATGTCGACCGCTCTGTCGGCGCCATGCTGTCGGGCGAGGTCGCCAAGCGCTTCAAGCACAAGGGCCTGCGTGAAGACACGATCAAGGTGAAGCTGACCGGCACCGCCGGCCAGTCCTTCGGCGCCTTCCTGGCGCGCGGCGTGTCGTTCGAGCTGGTCGGCGCGGGCAACGATTATGTCGGCAAGGGCCTGTCGGGCGGCCGCATCGTCATCCGCCCGCCGGAAGAGGCTAGAATCGTCGCGGCGGACTCGATCATCGTCGGCAACACGGTGCTTTACGGCGCCACCGAAGGGGAGGCTTACTTCGCCGGTGTCGCCGGCGAGCGCTTCGCCGTGCGCAATTCGGGCGTGGCGGCCGTCGTCGAGGGCGTCGGCGACCATGGCTGCGAATACATGACCGGCGGCATCGTCGTCGTGCTCGGCAAGACAGGGCGCAACTTCGCCGCCGGCATGTCGGGCGGCGTCGCCTATGTGCTGGACGAGAAGGGCGATTTCGCCGAGCGCTGCAACATGGCGATGGTCGAGCTGGAGCCGGTGCCGGAAGAGGACGACCTGATGGAGAAACTGCTCCATCACGGCGGCGACCTCGATCACAAGGGCCGCGTCGACGTGTCCGGCGACATGACCAGCCATGACGAGGAACGCCTCTACCAGCTGATCTCGAACCATGTGCATTTCACCGGTTCGGTGCGCGGCCGCGAGATTCTCGACGACTGGCAGAACTTCCGGCCGAAATTCCGAAAAATCATGCCGGTGGAATATCGCCGCGCATTGATCGAGATGGAACGCATGCGCATGAGCGTGGCGGCGGAATAAGCATCGGGCAGGCCGGAGAGATGGCTCTCCGGCCGGCATCCTCGCCAACAATCCTGACCCCGAGAGCATGACCCCGACAAGTGGGAACCGGTTTTCGGGCGAAGGTCATGCTCCAACAAGGTGCGGTTGCCAGGGCAGCCTTAAGGGGTTAACGGGTGCGCCGACAAAAAGCGTGCCTTCGGACAGCAGGGACTGACTATGGGCAAGGTAACAGGCTTTCTCGAGATCGACCGGCAGGTGCACAAGTACCAGCCTGCCTCGGACCGCATCCGGCATTTCCGCGAATTCACACTGCCGATGTCGGACAAGGAGGTCGAGAAACAGGCCGCGCGCTGCATGGATTGCGGCATTCCGTTCTGCCACGGGCCGACGGGCTGTCCGATCCACAACCAGATCCCCGACTGGAACGACCTCGTCTACAATGGCGACTGGGACAACGCGATCCGCAACCTGCATTCGACCAACAATTTCCCGGAGTTCACCGGCCGGATCTGCCCGGCGCCTTGCGAGGAAGCCTGCACCCTGAACCTCGAGGACATCCCGGTCGCCATCAAGACGGTGGAGCAGGCGATCGCCGACAAGGCCTATGAAACCGGCCACATTCGGCCTTATCCGCCGGAAAGGAAGACCGGCAAGCGGGTTGCCGTCATCGGTTCCGGCCCGGCCGGCATGGCGGCGGCGCAGCAGCTGGGCCGCGCCGGCCACGACGTGCATGTCTATGAGCGCGAAAGCCGCCCCGGCGGGCTGATGCGTTACGGCATACCGGACTTCAAGATCGAGAAGCACTATATCGACCGTCGCATCGAGCAGATGCAGGGCGAGGGGGTGACCTTCCATTGCGGCGTCAATGTCGGCGTCGACATGAAAGTGGCTGATCTGCTCGGGGAATTCGACGCCGTGCTTTATTGCGGCGGCTCCGAAACGCCGCGTCCGGCCGGTATTCCGGGCGCCGATCTCAGCGGCGTCTACGACGCCATGCCCTATCTGGTGCAGCAGAACCGTCGTGTCGGCGGCGAGCCGATCCAGTCGGTGGCGTGGCCCTCGCACCCGATCATCGCCGGCGGCCAGCATGTCGTCGTCGTCGGTGGCGGGGACACCGCGTCCGACTGCATCGGCACCGCCTTCCGCCAGGGCGCGGTGCGCGTGACCCAGCTCGACATCCGTCCGCAGCCGCCGGAGAAGGAAGACAAGCTTGCGGTCTGGCCTTACTGGGCGACCAAGATGCGCACCTCGTCCTCGCAGGCCGAGGGCGCCGAGCGCGAATTCCAGGTGGCGACGCTGGAGTTCATCGGTGAGGAAGGCCAGTTGACCGGTGTGCGCTGCTGCGAGGTCGACGACAAGCGCAAGCCGGTCGCCGGCACCGAGTTCGTCATCCGCGCCGATCTCGCTTTCATCGCCATCGGCTTCGCCGGACCGGCGGGCGACAGCCTGATGAAGGAGCTCGACGGCGAGATCAAAGTCGTCACCGACAGCCGCCGCTCGAACAATGTCGAGGCCAACGATCGCGACTACAGGACCAGTGTCGACAAGCTCTATGCGGCGGGCGACGTGCGCCGCGGCCAGTCGCTGGTGGTGTGGGCGATCCGCGAGGGCCGCCAGGCGGCGCGCTCGATCGACGAGACGCTGATGGGATCCACGGTTCTGCCGCGTTAAATTGGGCCAGCGAGCCGCAGCCTTTTGCGAAGCTCAGCCTAGCTAAGCAACAGCTTTATCGCCCAATAGAGGCCGATGGCCATCTGGACCAAGAACGCCGAAAATCGAGCCTTGACAGCGGTCGGACTTGTCGACGTCAAATGAATGGCCGACTGCACCAGCCTCGCGCCTAGAAACCAATATGCGAGCGGATCGGTAATCGAGGCGCGCGCGCTCATTATGGCCAGGGCCATGAGACCTCCGAATATGGGAAGGCCTTCGATGCAATTGGCATGGGCGCGCGCCAGCCGCTGCAAGAAGGGCGAAAGACCGGCGTTGTCCGGTGCGAAGCCATTCGCGGGGACGCGGCCGCTCACCACAAGATGGGTGCGCAGGATTTCCATCCATATGAGCAATAAGAGGGTCCAAGTCACGAACCCAAGCAAGGCATAGCCTGTTGCCGACATATTCGCCCCCCGACTTTGACTTCGGTCAAAATCCAACAATGTCATTGTTCGGCTTGGCGCGAAATTGCCGCTACGCAGGAATGTCGGTCACGGAGTCGCCGGCGCCGGGTCGGACTCTACAGCCGTGGTCGCCGGCTGCGGCTTCGGCGGCCAGGAAAAATCGTCGGCGCGGCCGGGAGAGGCGGCCGGCGCCTTGCCTTCCAGGATCAGCTTTCCGCCGGGCAGGTTCGGATCGGCCTTGGCCGGCTGCGCGGCGCCCAGCAGTTCGGTGCCGCCGTCGAGCGACGGGTCGCCGAGCAGCATCGGCGCGGTGCGGTCGACGATGACGGGCGCCGCGGCCGGCTTCGGCGCCTCGACCGGAGCGCCGGCCGGCGCCGACATGGTCGTGACGCTTCCCGGCGCCGCCAGGCCCAGGATCTTGGCCAACGGCTTTTCCGTGTAGAAAGCGAGCTTGCGCTTGCCGGCCTTGGTGACGTTGATGCCGTCGTCGGAACGCAAGCGAACCGGCTGGCCGTTGATGTCCGGGCCGGAGGTGACGAAAGCGCCGTTCTCGTCGACGAAGCCGTCCCAGACATCGACGAATTCGCCGCCATGCTTTTCGGCGGCCGAGTGATAGATGTCGTTGAAGGCAAGCATGTCCGAGTTCATCTTCGACACGCGGAAAGCCGGCATGCCGACCCATAGGAACGGCACTTTGGTGTCCTGGATGGCCTTGCCGAACGCATCGGTGCGGCGCTCGTATTCCTTGGTCCAGTTCTCCGAGCGGGGCTGCTCGCGCACCTCGCCGACCCGCATCTGCTGGCGGTCGTTGGAGCCCAGCATGACGATCACGGCCGACGGCTTCTCGGTCTCGATCAACGACTTGATCTCGACCGGCCAGTTATAGAAATCGTCGCGCACGAAGCCCGACGACCCGTTGCTGCGGGCAACGATCCTGATGGCGGGATTGTCGGCGAAGGCGGTGTCCAGGCCTTCGGCCAACCCGCCCGCCAGAAAATCGCCAACCACCAGCACGACACGGGCGTCGTTCGTCTTCTCAACGATCGGCGTTTCCGGCTCGGCCGGCGGGCGAGGCTTGGATTTCTTCTTCGGTTTCGGCCTTGATTTCTGGATCTCGACCGGTGGCTCGACGCGTTCGCTGCGGCGCGGGAACAGGAGGTCACGCAGCGACCAGCCGCGGCTTTCCTCCTGCGCGAATGCCGGTGCGTGGAAAGCGCCGGCGGCGGTGACGACAAGCACGGCCAGGGCGAGAATCAGGATCGGCGCCCGGCGAATGCCCTGCCTGATACGCGCGACCGACACCAAACACCTCTCCATCCCTTGGCGCATGACCAGGCAGACGCTGGAAAGTCATGCGCAAGCCGAAGCGCTACAGCATCCTTGCCGCCTTTGAAAGGATGCCTGCAGCCATGGGTGGCTCTATTGCTTGCGGAGCCATTTGAGCACTTCCATGCTCGGATAGCCATCCTGGTTCAAGCCGACCTTGGCCTGATAGGCCATGATGGCGGCCTTCGAGCCATCGCCGATCTTGCCGTCGAACTTGCCATCATAATAGCCGTGATCGGAAAGCCGCTTCTGCAGCTCCTGCCGCTCCTCGAAGCTGAGCTTGGTGAAAGGCCGCTGCCAGTCCTGCACCAGGCCGGTGCCGCCGGCGATCTCGTCGGCCAGGAGACCGACGGCCAAAGCGTATTTGTCGGCGTTGTTGTAGGCCTTGATGACCGAGAAATTCCTGATCATCAGGAAGGCGGGGCCGCCGCGGCCGTCCGGCACTTTCAGCGTCGCCTTGTCGGTCAGGTTCTTGAACGGCTTGCCGCTGGCCCTAACGACGCCGAGCGCCTGCCATTGAGCGATCGTCTTTGCGCCGCCGGGCAGCTTGCCGGCTGGTATGGTCACTTCATAGCCCCAGGTCTTGCCGGCCTGCCAGCCGTTCTTCTTCAAAAGGTTGGCGGAGGTCGCCAGCGCGTCGGGAATCGAATTCCAGATGTCACGCTTGCCGTTGCCGTCCATGTCGACCGCATAGCGCTGATAGCTGGTCGGGATGAACTGGGTCTGGCCCATCGCGCCGGCCCAGGAGCCCATCAGATGGCTCTCATCGATGTCGCCGGTCTGCAGGATCTTCAGGGCGGCGATCAGCTGGGTACGGGCATATTTCGAGCGCTTCGGGTCGCCATAGGCGAGCGTCGCCAGCGAACGGATGACGTTGCGCATGATGTCGTCGCGCTTGAGGATCTCGCCATAGTTCGATTCCATCGACCAGATGGCGAGAAGAACATTGCGGTCGACGCCGAATCGCGCCTCGATCCGGTCGAGCCACGGTTTCCATTTCCTCGCCATCGACTGGCCGTTGGCCACCGACTGGTCATGCACGCGGTTGTCGAAATAGTCCCAGGCGGGCGCGGTGAATTCCGGCTGGGTGCGGGCTTTTTCCAACACGACCGGGTCGGGCTCGATGCCTCTCATGGACTGATCGTAAACAGCGCCCGAAACGCCGCCCGCCACCGCGGTGGCGCGGAAACCCGAGACCCACTGGCGGAACCCGGCATCGGCGAAAGCGGGTCCGGCGGGCAGCAGCAAGGCCAGCGTGAGGCCGGCTGCCGTCACCAGTGCCGTCAGGCGCCTCGCAGTGTTGCGAACGGACATCATTTCCTCCTTCGTCAAATCAGGAAGGATCATTCAACGCCGAACCGGGTTAGTATTTAGTTTACCATAGGTGCCGCCGGGAACGAAAAGAGGTGTCGCGGCTTTTAGCTCTCATATTCAACTTGGCCGTTCGGTAGTCCAACATTCCGGCGTGAAAATGATTTCCGCGTGAAAATCTCTGGGGGGATTGCGGAGCATGCAGCCGAGCGGATAATTGGCTGAATCGCAGGGGTGTCAGCATGAAGCGCGTTCGCAAGGCAGTTTTCCCGGTCGCGGGCCTCGGCACGCGGTTTCTTCCAGCCACCAAGGCCATCCCGAAGGAAATGCTGACCGTCGTCGACCGGCCGGTCATCCAATATGTGGTCGATGAGGCGCGCGAGGCCGGCATCGAGCATTTCATCTTCGTGACCGGGCGCAACAAGGCGGTCATCGAAGACCATTTCGACGTCCAGTTCGAGCTGTATGACACGCTCGCCCAGCGTGGCAAGGACGAGCAGCTCGCCCGCCTGCAGCGGCTCCAGCCGGCGCCGGGACAGACGAGCTTCACGCGCCAGCAGGTGCCGATGGGCCTCGGCCACGCCGTCTGGTGCGCCCGCGAACTGGTCGGCGACGAACCGTTCGCGCTGCTTTTGCCGGACATGATCATGCAGTCGGAAAAGAGCTGCATGAAGGACATGGTCGAGCTCTATGCCGAGACCGGCAACAACATCATCGCCGTGCAGGAATGCGATCCGGCCGAGGCGCATAAATACGGCATTGTCGGCCGCGGCGAGGCTACGCATCACGGCTTCCGCATCACCGGTATGGTGGAGAAGCCGAAGCAGGGCACAGCGCCCTCCAACCTCTTCATCAACGGCCGCTACATCCTGCAGCCGGAAATCTTCGGCATCCTGGAAAGCCAGGAACGCGGCGCCGGCAACGAGATCAAG